>JANOZF010000273.1:0-8064 GCA_031429255.1 Rubrivivax sp. | reverse complement strand
CGCCCCGACCATTGGTCCAGTCGACCAATGGTCGCGATTTCGACCCGATGGTCAGGCCCCGGGCACGGCGCCCAACGGTCATTTCGATGCAACGCTGAAAACCGCTGGGCACGGCTCGGGCACGAAATGGGCACAGGATGGGCACAAAGCAAAACGCCGACCACTGGGTCGGCGTTTGCCAATTCTATAAGTTGTTGTTTTTGTTCGAGAATCTATGGTTGCGGGGGCAAGATTTGAACTTGCGACCTTTGGGTTATGAGCCCAACGAGCTACCAGGCTGCTCCACCCCGCGACTGAGCCTATGATTATAGCAGAGATTCCTCTGCTCGGTCGTTATTCGGAAGTCTTTTCAGCGGGCGCAGCATCATCGGCTGCAACCTCGGGCCGATCCACCAGTTCGACATAGGCCATCGGGGCGTTGTCACCAACACGGAACCCCATCTTCAGAATACGGGTGTAGCCGCCGGGGCGGGCGTTGAAGCGCGGGCCCAGCACGTTGAACAGCTTGGCCACCACATCGCGGTCGCGCGTGCGGTTGAAGGCCAGGCGGCGGTTGGCCAGCGTGGGGGTCTTGCCCAGAGTGATGAGCGGTTCAACGACGCTGCGCAGCTCTTTGGCCTTGGGCAGCGTGGTCTTGATGGCCTCGTGCGTGATCAACGAGTTGCACATGTTTCTCAACATCGCCAGGCGGTGTGAGGTGGTGCGGTTCAGCTTGCGGGGGCCGTTGCGGTGACGCATGGTAACGATTCCTTGATGTGTTTTTCAAACCCCGGCCGTATCAGGTACCAGAGCGGGGCCCTGTGGTGACGCAGTAGCGTCACCCGGGCCTGCTTGCCAAAAAATGCGCCTGGTTCAGCGCTTTTCCAGCCCTTGTGGGGGCCAGTTCTCGAGGCGCGCACCCAGCGTGAGACCACGCGAGGCCAGCACTTCCTTGATTTCGTTCAGGCTCTTGCGGCCCAGGTTCGGGGTCTTGAGCAGTTCGGTTTCGGTACGCTGGATCAGGTCGCCGATATAGTAGATGTTCTCGGCTTTCAGGCAGTTGGCCGAACGCACCGTCAGTTCCAGTTCGTCCACCGGGCGCAGCAGGATCGGATCGTGCTGGGTCGGGCGGGTGGTGACTTGGTTGCTGAGGCCATCGATCGGGCTCGGGTCGATCTGGGCAAAGAAGGCCAGTTGTTCGACCAGGATGCGCGCGCTTTGGCGAATGGCTTCTTCAGGAGCGATAGAACCGTTGGTTTCGATTTCCATCACCAGCTTGTCGAGATCGGTGCGCTGCTCGACGCGGGCGTTCTCGACGGCGTAGCTGACGCGACGCACGGGCGAGAACGATGCATCGAGAACGATGCGGCCAATGCTCTTGGTGGGCTCGTCGCCATAGCGGCGCAGGTTGCCAGGCACGTAGCCACGACCCTTTTCAACCTTGATCTGCATGTCCAGCTTGCCGCCCTGCGACAAGTGGGCAATGACGTGTTCCGGATTGATGATCTCGACATCGTGCGGGGTCTGGATGTCGGCAGCCGTAACCGGGCCTTCGCCCTCTTTGCGCAACACGAGGGTGACTTCATCGCGGTTGTGCAGACGGAAGACAACGCCCTTGAGGTTCAGCATGATGTGCACGACATCTTCTTGCACGCCATCGATGGCCGAGTACTCGTGCAAGACGCCTGCGATCGTGACTTCGGTGGGTGCATAGCCCACCATCGACGACAGCAGCACGCGACGAAGCGCGTTGCCCAGGGTGTGCCCGTAGCCGCGCTCGAAGGGCTCGAGCGTGGCTTTTGCACGGTGGCCGCCGAGCGGCTCGATCTGGATGGCCTTAGGCTTCAGTAATGTGGTTTGCATGAATGTCTTGAGTTCCTGTCAATACCCTCGGTTCGTTACACCGATAAGGCTGATGGACCATGCCGGGGCTGACTGTGGCCGCTTCGCACCCGGCGCGCGAAGCACAACCGAAAAGCAAGCAGCACCGAGAGTTGAACTCCTGGCAGCCGTGCTCTCCATCCTGTTTTTTAGCGCGAGTACAACTCGACGATCAGCGCTTCTTTGATCTCGGCGCCATGCTGGTCGCGGTCGGGTGCCTTCTTGAACACGCCTTCCATCTTGGTGGCATCCACCTGCACCCAGTCGGCCAGGCCGATGCCTTGCGCCAGCTTCAGCGCATCGACGACGCGCAACTGGGCCTTGGACTTTTCGCGCAGTGCAATGGTGTCGCCGGCCTTGACCTGGTACGACGGAATGTTCACGACCTGACCGTTGACGGTCAACGCCTTGTGCGACACCAGCTGGCGCGCTTCAGCCCGCGTGGAGCCAAAGCCCATGCGGTAGACCACGTTGTCGAGCCGGCATTCCAGCAACATCAAGAGATTGGCACCCGTATTGCCCTTGCGGCGCTCGGCCTCGGCAAAGTAGCGGCGGAACTGGCGTTCCAACACACCGTACATGCGCTTGACCTTCTGCTTTTCACGCAATTGCATGCCGAAGTCAGACGTGCGCGAGCCGCTGGTGCGGCCGTGCTGGCCGGGCTTGCTATCGAATTTGGACTTGTCGCTGATGGAACGGCGTGCGCTCTTCAGGAACAGGTCGGTGCCTTCACGGCGGGAGAGTTTGGCCTTCGGGCCGAGCAGTCTTGCCACTTGTTTCTTCCTTGGGTTTCTTGTCTGACGCGGCAGGCTCAGCTTGAGGGCTGCACCCCGCGCGAGTCTGGCGACAAAGGCTCTGCGACTTGCAGACCCTGATGTGCACAGACGGTGGGCTTGGGAAGGTCACTCACCGGGTCGCGGTTGCGACCAGGCGTTGCGCCTTCAGGAAAACAGCCGGCGCGCACCTGGGTGCTCGCCGGCTTGGGGAAAACCTTTGATTATAGGGTCTGCAAAGAAGAATCGTTGCAGGGCCCGCAAGGGCTCAGACCGGAATCAGATGCGACGGCGCTTTTGCGGGCGGCAGCCGTTGTGCGGCACGGGCGTGACGTCACTGATGGAATTGATGCGGATGCCCAGCGAAGCCAGCGCGCGAACGCTGCTTTCACGGCCGGGGCCGGGGCCCTTGATGCGCACATCCAGGTTCTTGATGCCCTGCTCCTGCGCGGCGCGGCCCGCCACTTCAGCGGCCACCTGGGCTGCGAACGGCGTGCTCTTGCGTGAGCCCTTGAAGCCCTGACCACCACTGGAAGCCCATGCCAACGCGCCACCCTGGCGGTCGGTGATGGTGATGATGGTGTTGTTGAACGACGCGTGGACGTGAGCAACGCCATCCGCAACGTTCTTGCGGATCTTCTTGCTAACGCGACGAGCGGCGGTATTGACGGGTGCCTTGGCCATGTCTTGATTCTTTCAGTAGTCCGGGGCCTGGATTGAGCCGCCCTCGAAAGGACGGCCGGGTCGGCCAATCACTTCTTCAGCATGGCCGCGCCCTTGCGCGGTCCCTTGCGGGTGCGGGCATTGGTGCGGGTGCGTTGGCCGCGCACGGGCAGACCGCGGCGGTGGCGGAAACCACGGTAGCAACCCAGGTCCATCAAGCGCTTGATGTTGATGGACAGCTCGCGGCGCAGATCGCCTTCGATGGTCATGCGGCCGATTTCGTCACGGATCTTTTCCAGATCGGTGTCGTTCAGGTCCTTGATCTTCTTGGAATAGGCGATGCCCACTGCCGTGCAGATCTTCTGCGCGGTCGAGCGGCCGATGCCGTAGATCGAGGTCAGGCCAATTTCCGCATGCTTGTGCGGAGGGATGTTGATACCGGCTATGCGTGCCATGGTGTTCCTCTAACTCTCAGCCTTGACGCTGCTTGTGGCGCGGGTCGGTGCAGATGACACGGACCACGCCCTTGCGGCGGATGATCTTGCAGTTGCGGCACATCTTCTTGACGGAAGCGGCGACTTTCATGGTCTTCTCCTTGACCCCAAACTCTATGAAACTTACTTCGCTCGGAACACGATGCGTGCCCGGCTCAGATCGTACGGTGTCAGCTCAACGGTCACCTTGTCCCCTGGCAGGATGCGGATGTAGTGCATGCGCATCTTGCCGGAAATGTGGCCCAACACCACATGACCGTTTTCCAACTTTACGCGGAAGGTGGCGTTCGGGAGATTCTCGAGAATCTCCCCCTGCATTTGAATGACGTCGTCTTTGCTCATCAGCTCGCCTTGAAGTTGGCCTTCTTGAGGAGCGACTCGTATTGCTGGCTCATCACGTAACTCTGCACCTGAGCCCAGAAGTCCATCGTGACAACCACGATGATCAGCAAGGACGTACCACCAAAGTAGAACGGAACGCTGTACTTCAAAACCAGGAACTCAGGCAGCAGACATACCGCGGTGATGTACACGGCACCGGCAAGCGTCAGGCGGCCCAGGATACGGTCGATATGCTTGGCTGTCTGATCACCCGGGCGGATGCCGGGAATGAAGGCGCCACTCTTCTTCAGGTTGTCTGCAGTCTCACGGCTGTTGAACACCAGCGCCGTGTAGAAGAAGCAAAAGAACACGATCATGGCTGCGTACAGCAACACGTAAATTGGCTGGCCCGGAGCCAAGGCGCCCGATACGTCCTTCAGCCAGCGCATGCCTTCACCGGTGGCAAACATGCCCACCACGGTGGCCGGCAGCAGGATGATGGAGCTGGCGAAGATGGGCGGAATCACGCCCGACATGTTCAGCTTCAGCGGCAGGTGCGAGCTCTGCCCACCATAGACCTTGTTGCCTACTTGGCGCTTGGCGTAATTCACCAGTATCTTGCGTTGGCCGCGCTCGACAAACACCACCGCGAAGGTGACGAACACCACCACGAAGCTGATCAGGATCATGGCCGGGATGCTCATCGCCCCCGTACGCACCAACTCGAACAGGCCACCCAAGGCTGCAGGAAGACCCGCCACGATGCCGGCGAAGATCAGGATAGAAATGCCATTGCCCAAGCCACGTTCGGTGATCTGCTCACCCAGCCACATCAGGAACATCGTGCCAGCCACCAGGCTCACCACGGTGGTCATGCGGAACCCGAATCCGGGCGCAACCACCAGGCCCTGCGAGCCTTCGAGCGCCAGCGCAATGCCCAGGCTCTGGAAGATCGCCAGCAACAGCGTGCCGTAGCGGGTGTACTGCGTGATCTTGCGACGACCTGCTTCGCCTTCTTTCTTCAGCGCTTCCAGTGAGGGCACCACGTAGGTCATCAGCTGCGCGATGATGGACGCGCTGATGTAAGGCATGATGCCCAGCGCGAAGACGCTGAAGCGGCTGAGCGCACCGCCGCTGAACATGCTCAGCATGCCCAGGATGCCGCCGCTCTGCGTCTTGAAATACTCGGCGAACGCACTCGAATCGATGCCGGGCACAGGGATGTGCCCACCGATGCGGTAAACCACCAGCGCCAGCACCAGGAAGATGATGCGGCGACGCAGGTCGCCGAACTTCCCGCTCTTGGCCAGTTGGTTCGCTGAGGTTGCCACGGTCTGTCTCTGTCCCAGTCGCGCCGGCTCAGGCCGCGATCAGCCAGCCGCCAGCAGCTTCGATGGCTGCCTTGGCGCCAGCGGTAGCGGCAATGCCCTTGAGGGCGACGGTGCGCTTGATTTCGCCAGACTTGATGACCTTGACGTACTTCACCCGCTGGCCCACCAGGCCGGCAGCCTTCAGCAACTGCAGGTCGATCTCAGTGAGTTCCAGCCCTTGCAAGTCGCCGAGGGTGACTTCGCCGTTGAGCTTGAGCTGCGCGGACTTGAAACCGCGCTTGGGCAAGCGGCGCTGCAAAGGCATCTGACCGCCTTCGAAGCCCACCTTGTGGTAGCCACCAGCACGACTCTTCTGGCCCTTGTGACCACGGCCTGCTGTCTTGCCCAGTCCCGAGCCAATGCCACGGCCGACACGGCGCTTGGCGTGCTTGGAGCCGTCGGCGGGTTTGATCGTGTTCAGTTCCATCAGAGCACCAAAACCAGGTAGTCGACTTTGTTGATCATGCCGCGCACAGCCGGCGTATCTTCCAGCACCTTGGTGCTGTTGAGCTTGCGCAGGCCCAGGCCGCGCACGGTGTCGCGGTGCGACTGGCGCGTGCCGTTGATGCTGCGGACCAGCTTGACGGTCAGGGTTTTCTTCTCAGACATGTTGCTTCTCCGAAGGGGCTGATCAGTTGAAGATGTCTTCAACCGACTTGCCACGCTTGGCGGCGATCTCGGCCGGCGTGGTGGAGCGCTTGAGCGCATCCAGCGTGGCACGAACCATGTTGTACGGGTTGCTCGACCCCAGGCTCTTGGCCACGATGTCGGTCACGCCCATCACCTCGAACACAGCGCGCATCGGGCCACCAGCGATGATGCCGGTACCGGCAGCTGCCGGCGCCATCAGCACCTTGGCTGCGCCATGCTCACCACGCACGTTGTGATGGATGGAGCCATTGCGCAAGCTGACCTTGGTCATGTTGCGGCGCGCAGATTCCATGGCCTTTTGCACAGCCACTGGAACTTCCTTGGCCTTGCCCTTGCCCATGCCGACGCGGCCGTCGCCGTCGCCGACCACGGTCAGCGCTGCGAAGCTGAGCGTACGACCGCCCTTGACGACCTTGGTGACGCGGTTGACCGCGATCATCTTTTCTTTGAGCCCGTCGTCGTTGCCTTCGGCCTGCGCGCGGGGAGTGAACTTTGCCATTTCAGTTTTCCTTGAGCGAGCAGCCGCTTAGAACTGGAGACCGGCTTCGCGAGCCGCTTCGGCCAGCGCCTTGACGCGGCCGTGGAACGCAAAACCCGAACGGTCGAACGCCACCTTTTCAATACCAGCCGCTTTGGCCTTCTCGGCGATGCGTTTACCCACCACGGAAGCCGCACTGACGTTGCCGCCCTTGCCATTGCCGCCGAGCTGTTCGCGTACCTCCTTCTCGGCCGTGGAGGCGCTGGCCAACACCTTGGTGCCATCGTCGGAGACGATGGCTGCGTAGATGTGCTGGGCAGAGCGATGCACCGCCAGGCGCACGACGCGCTGGTTGGCGATGCGCTGACGCGTCTGGCGCGAACGGCGCAGACGTTGCTCTTTTTTGGTCATGCTCATGGCTGCAGTCCTTACTTCTTCTTCGTCTCTTTGAGCGACACGCGTTCTTCAGCGTATCGGATGCCCTTGCCCTTGTACGGCTCGGGCGGACGGAAGGCACGCACTTCGGCGGCCAGTTGACCCACAGCCTGGCGGTCGGCGCCAGAGATGAGGATCTCGGTCTGTGTGGGTGTCGCCACCTTCACGCCTACCGGCATTTCCTTTACCACCGGGTGGGAAAACCCGATCTGGAGGTTCAGCTTCTGGCCCTGCGCCTGGGCTCTGAAGCCCACGCCAACCAGAGTCAACTTGCGCTCGAAGCCCTTGCTGACGCCCGTGACCATGTTGGCCACCAGCGCGCGCATGGTGCCGCTCATGGCATCGGCGTCTGGTTTGCCCTCGACGGGGGTGAACTTGATGACACCGCCATCGTTATTCACCGCAACCAGGGGATTCATAGTCCGCACCAGCGTGCCGTTGGCACCCTTCACGGTGATCTGGTCGCCTGCAACCGTCACATCCACGCCCTTGGGCACGGTGATCGGCATTTTTCCTACGCGAGACATGGTTCCAACCCCTTACTTTCTGTAGGTCAAGCGACGTAACAAAGCACTTCGCCACCGACACCGGTCTGGCGCGCCTTGCGGTCGGTCATCACGCCCTTGGGCGTGGTGACGATGGCCACACCCAGGCCGTTCATGACCTGAGGGATCGCATCGCGACCCTTGTAGATGCGCAGGCCCGGGCGGCTGACGCGCTCGATGCGTTCGATGACGGGGCGGCCTGCGTAGTACTTCAAAGACAGCTCCAACTCGGGCTTGCCTTCATTGCTGCGAATGGCAAACGCGTCGATGTAGCCCTCGTCCTTCAGCACTTGTGCAATGGCCACCTTCAATTTAGAAGAGGGCATTACAACAGCTGCCTTGGCAACCGCTTGTGCGTTGCGGATGCGGGTCAGCATGTCCGCAATGGGGTCACTCATGCTCATGAAAAATCTCCTGATCGGCTCGGGTGGTCAGCGGCTGATTACCAGCTGGCTTTCACCATGCCAGGGATAT
>JANOZF010000272.1:0-14934 GCA_031429255.1 Rubrivivax sp. | reverse complement strand
TCCCGCGCCCGAGAGGCCGGCAGCGCCGCCAGCGCCTGGCGGGCGCGGTCGGCTTCATCCTGGGCCGCGGCGCGCGTTGCGGCCAGTGCACCGGTGCGTTCAACGACGATCAGAATCTCCGGCAGCTTCTGCAGTTCGCCATGCTCGATGGCGTGGCGAATCATCGCGCGCTCGGCGGCCGTGCCGCGTTCCATGGCCAGCAGCAAGGGCAGCGTGGGTTTTCCTTCGCGCAAGTCGTCGCCCACGTTCTTGCCCAGTTCGGCACTCTTGCCCTCGTAGTCCAGCAAATCATCGACCAGCTGAAACGCGGTGCCGAGCGACCGGCCATAGTCTGCGCAGGCTTCTTCAACCGCTGTTTCGGCGCCGGCCAGCACAGCACCCAGGCGCGCGCTGGCCTCGAACAGCTTGGCCGTCTTGAAGCGGATGACCTTCAGATAGTCGTCCACCGACAGATCGGGGTCGTGCATGTTCATCAGCTGCAGGACTTCGCCCTCGGCGATGACGTTGGTGGCGTCGGCGAGCACGTCGAGCACGCGCATGCGGTTCACCGACACCATCATCTGAAAGGCGCGGGAGTACAGAAAGTCGCCCACCAGAACGCTGGCTGCGTTGCCGAACATGGCATTGGCGGTGGCGCGACCGCGACGCAGGGCTGACTCGTCGACGACGTCGTCGTGCAGCAAGGTCGCGGTGTGGATGAACTCCACGATCGCGGCCAATTCAAAGGTCTCCGGCCCCTCGAAGCCCAGTGCTTCGGCAAACAGCAGCACCAGGCGCGGCCTGATGCGCTTGCCGCCGGCGCTGATGATGTACTTGGCGATCTGGTCGATGAGCGCCACGCGCGAGCTCAGGCGCTGCTTGATCACATCGTTTACGCGCAGCAGCGCGGTGTCGGTGGGATCGGCAGAGGCGGAGGTGGAGGCAGGCGCGGTATCGAGCACGAAGGGCATCTGGTGGATACCCTTTCATTATAGGGACGCCGAAGAGACTGCTGGAGGAGGGGCCGTGCGGGCTGGTGCGGCGTGCTATAGTCAAAGGCTCTGCGCAATGGCTCATGGTGCAGCACTCGCATGGTTGCGGCCAGGAGCGAAGTGCAGCCGCCCGTCAGGGCGCGGTTTTTAGCAAAGGTCACATCATCATGTACGCGGTCATAAAAACCGGCGGCAAACAATACAAAGTTGCTGCAGGCGAAAAAATATTGGTAGAACAGATTGCTGCGGACGTGGGTCAGGAAATCGTGATCGAGCAGGTGTTGGCAGTCGGAAGCGGCGCTGACCTGCAGATCGGGACGCCCTGGGTCGCGGGTGCGACCGTGAATGCCACGGTGGTGGCTCACGGCAGGCACGACAAGGTGCGTATCTTCAAGATGCGCCGCCGCAAGCATTATCAGAAGCATGGCGGCCATCGCCAGAACTTCACCGAGCTGCACATCGGCTCGATCAACGGTTAAGGGGCGCACACCATGGCACAGAAAAAAGGCGGCGGCTCAACCCGCAACGGCCGCGACTCCAAGCCGAAGATGCTGGGCGTCAAGGCTTATGGCGGCGAGGCCGTCTCGGCTGGTTCCATCATCGTGCGCCAGCGTGGCACCAAGTTTCACGCCGGTACCGGTGTGGGCATGGGCCGGGATCACACCCTGTTTGCGCTGGTGGACGGCGCCGTGTTGTTCGAAACCAAGGGTTCTTTGAACCGTCAAACGGTTTCGATCAGCCCGGCCTGAGCGAACCTTCGCAAGTCAACTGCTGATTCGCGAAGCCCCGGTTTGCCGGGGCTTCTTTGTTTAGGCCTTCCACTTTTCACGGGTCTCACCCTGCCATGAAGTTTGTAGACGAAGCATTGATCGACGTCTCGGCCGGCAATGGCGGGGCAGGATGCGCCAGTTTCAGGCGCGAAAAATTCATCCCTTTTGGCGGACCCAACGGCGGCGATGGTGGCCGGGGTGGCAGCGTCTGGGCGGTGGCCGATCAGAACATCAACACGCTCATCGACTACCGCTACACCCGTCGGCACGAAGCCAAGAACGGCGAGGCGGGCCGCGGTTCCGACCAGTTCGGTGCTGCCGGGCCCGAAATCGAGCTGAGGATGCCCGTGGGCACGATCATCAGCAACGATGAAACCGGCGAGGTGATGGTCGAACTGCTGCAACATGGTCAACGCAGCCTGTTGGCCAAGGGCGGCGACGGCGGTTTCGGCAACCTGCACTTCAAGTCCAGCACCAACCGCAGCCCTCGACAGAAGACCCCCGGCTGGCCGGGTGAGGCCTTCAAGTTGCGGCTCGAATTGCGTGTGCTCGCCGACGTGGGCCTGCTCGGCATGCCCAATGCGGGCAAGAGCACCTTGATCGCTGCCATCTCCAACGCCCGGCCCAAGATTGCCGACTACCCTTTCACGACACTGCATCCCAATCTGGGTGTGGTGCGGGTCGGGCCGGAGCGCAGTTTTGTCGTGGCCGACGTGCCCGGGCTCATAGAAGGGGCGTCCGAGGGCGCGGGGCTGGGTCACCGGTTCTTGCGCCATCTGCAGCGCACGCGCCTGCTGCTGCACATGGTGGACGCGGCACCCTTCGACGAGGGTGTGGACCCGGTGACACAGGCCAAGGCCATCGTTGCGGAGCTGAAGAAGTACGACCCGGCCCTGCACGCCAAACCGCGCTGGCTGGTTTTCAACAAGCTGGACATGGTGCCCGAGGACGAACGCGAGGCACGGGTGAAGGACTATGTGCGGCGCCTGCGCTACAAGGGCCCTGTGTTTGCCATCTCGGCACTGACGCGCGAAGGCTTGCAGCCGCTGATCGAAAGGGTGCATCAGCACGTGGCCGAACAACAGCGCATTGCGCCGCTGCCAGACTTGCGCTTTACCAGTCCTTCAGCGGATGACCCTGCCGAGAATGCCGCCGCGCCCGCGTCGCTGACGTCAGGAGTCACGGGTGACGACGCCTTTCATGGCTGACGCAGCAGCCTCCGCGCCGGGTGTCGTGCAAGGTGCACGCCGCATCGTGGTGAAAGTGGGCTCCAGCCTGGTGACCAATGAGGGCCGCGGCGTCGACGCCGAGGCCATCGGCAACTGGTCGCGCCAGCTTGCGGCCTTGGCGCAGCAGGGGCGCGAAGTGGTCATGGTTTCCAGTGGCGCCATTGCCGAAGGCATGAAGCGCCTGGGCTGGCAGCAACGGCCGAAGGAACTGCACGAACTGCAGGCCGCCGCGGCGGTGGGGCAGATGGGGTTGGTGCAGATGTACGAGTCACGCCTGCGCGATCACGGCATGGCCAGTGCCCAGGTGCTGCTGACCCATGCCGACCTGGCAGATCGCGAGCGTTATCTGAACGCGCGCTCGACGCTCATCACGCTGCTGGCGCTGAAGGTCATCCCGGTCATCAACGAGAACGACACCGTCGTCAACGACGAGATCCGGTTTGGCGACAACGACACACTCGGTGCGCTGGTCGCCAACCTGGTCGACGCCGACCTCTACATCATCCTCACCGATCAGCGGGGGCTGTATTCGGCCGACCCGCGCAAAGACCCCGCCGCACGCTTCATCGATGAAGCCACGGCCGGGGACCCGGCGCTGGAAGCCATGGCCGGCGGTGCGGGGTCCAGCATCGGCCGTGGCGGCATGCTCACCAAGGTGCTGGCCGCCAAGCGCGCCGCCGGCAGCGGCACCAGCACCGTGATTGCCTGGGGCCGCGAAACCGATGTGCTGCTGCGACTGGCCGCTGGTGAACGCATCGGCACGGCCCTGGTGGCCGGCACGCCCAAACTGGCGGCGCGCAAACAGTGGATGCTGGACCACCTGCAGATGCGCGGCGCGGTGCTGGTGGACGCCGGCGCCGTGGCCAAACTGCGCGACGAGGGCAAGAGTCTGCTGCCCATAGGGGTGCACGAAGTGCAAGGCGAATTTGCCCGCGGCGACGTGATCGCGGTGCGCACGTTGCAGGGCCTGGAACTGGCACGTGGCTTGGCCAACTACTCGGCGGCCGAGGCGCGCCTGATTGCGCGCAAGCCATCTTCGCAGATCGAGACACTGCTGGGCTACGCGAACGAGCCCGAGCTGATCCACCGCACCAACCTCGTGTTGACCTGAGTCCGGGGCCGTCAGATCCGGGCGTCGCTCATGGCCTATGAGTGCGGGTCTTGAGGCTCGTCGTTTGGGACCCACGACGTGCCGCTCGACTCGGCGTCGTGATCCAGGCGCGGGCCGCGCATGCCTGACCGCAGGTAGCGATTGGGGTTGGGTGCACGGGGCAGATAACGGGCCAATTCGGTGAGCGCCATCTCGTACACGTTGCGCTTGAACTCGATCACCATGTCCAGCGGCACCCAGTAGTCGTTCCAGCGCCAGGCGTCGAACTCGGGGTGGTCGGTGGCGCGCAGGTTCATGTCGCTGTCGCGGCCCACCAGGCGCAGCAGGAACCAGATCTGCTTTTGTCCGCGATAGTGGCCACGCGCATCCTTGCGGATGAAGTGGTCGGGCACTTCATAGCGCAGCCAATCGCGTGTGCGCGCAACGATCTGCACATGCTCGGGTTTGAGCCCGACTTCCTCGTGCAGTTCGCGCAGCATCGCCTGCTCAGGCGACTCACCGTACTTGATGCCGCCTTGAGGAAACTGCCACGAATGTGTGCGCAGTCTCTTGCCCCAGAAAACCTGGTTGCGGGCGTTCAACAGGACGATGCCGACATTGGGCCTGAAGCCTTCCCTGTCGAGCATAATCAGACCCCGAATTTTTCACTGATTTCATTATTGCACCGGCTCTGTGCGCAGCGCGAACTCTGGATAACCCGCATGCGCCAAATGGCGTCTTGAGGGCCCGGCCAGCGCACCCAGTTGTGTTGCAAGCTGCGAGCCCATGAAAGCCACCCAGACGTTCATCTCCACCCTCAAGGAAGCCCCGGCCGACGCCGAGATCAAGAGCCACCAACTCATGATGCGGGCCGGCATGATCAAGCGCCTGGGCGCCGGCATCTACAACTACATGCCGATGGGGCTGCGCGTCATCCGCAAGGTCGAGGCCATCATCCGCGAAGAGATGAACCGCGCGGGGGCCGTCGAGCTGCTGATGCCGGTGGTGCAGCCAGCCGAGCTGTGGCAGGAGTCGGGCCGCTTCCAGGCCTACGGGCCTGAGCTGCTGCGCATCAAGGACCGCCACGATCGCGACTACATCATCCAACCTACCAGCGAAGAGGTAATCACCGATATCGCGCGCCAGGAGCTGCGCAGCTACAAGCAACTGCCGCGCAATTTCTATCACATCCAGACCAAGTTCCGCGACGAACGCAGGCCACGGTTCGGCGTGATGCGGGGCCGTGAATTCACGATGAAGGATGCCTACTCATTCGACCGTGACGTTGAAGCCGGCCGGCGCAGTTACGACGGCATGCGCATGGCCTACGCGGCCATCTTCGACCGCATGGGCCTGCGCTACCGCGCGGTGGCGGCCGACACCGGCTCCATCGGCGGCGACATGTCGCAGGAGTTCCAGGTCATTGCCGACACCGGCGAAGACGCCATCGTCTACTGCCCCACGAGTGACTACGCGGCCAACATCGAACTGGCCGAAGCCCTGGCCTTGCTGCCCACGCGCGCGCCAGCGGCCCAGCCCATTGCCAAGACCCAAACGCCGGGCAAGAGCACCTGCGGCGAAGTCGCGACGCTGCTCGGCCTGCCCTTGGCACGCACGGTGAAGTCGCTGGTGCTGGCGACGGATGAGAAGAACGAGGCCGGTGATATTGGCAAGACCATCGTCTGGCTGTTGCTGGTGCGTGGCGACCATGACCTGAACGAGATCAAGGCCGGCAAGGTGCCCGGCCTGAAGGGCGGCTTCCGCTTTGCCACCGTGGCCGAAATCGAAGACCACTTCGGCTGCAAGCCTGGTTACCTGGGGCCGGTGGGCATGAAGAAACCGGTGAAGGTGGTGGCCGATCGCACGGTGGCCCACATGGCCGACTTTGTCTGCGGCGCCAATGAAGCCGACTTTCACTACACCGGCCTGAACTGGGGTCGTGACCTGCCCGAGCCCGACCTGGTGGCCGATCTGCGCAACGTCGTGGTGGGCGACCCCTCACCCGACGGCAAGGGTGTGCTGGCGATCCAGCGCGGCATCGAAGTGGGCCACGTGTTCCTGCTCGGCACCAAGTACAGCGAGCCGATGAAGGCGACCTTCCTCGACGAAACCGGCAAGCCGCAGCTGATGGTGATGGGTTGTTACGGCATCGGCGTGACACGCCTGCTGGGCGCGGCCATCGAGCAGAACCACGACGAGCGCGGCATCGTCTGGCCGATGGCGATGGCGCCCTACGAGGTGGCCCTGTGTCCCATAGGCTACGACCGCAGCGAAGAGGTGCGCGTCGCTGCCGACCAGTTGCATGCGGCGCTGCTGGCCGCTGGCGTGGACGTGGTGCTCGACAACCGCGGCGAACGGCCCGGCGCGATGTTTGCCGACTGGGAGTTGATGGGCGTGCCCTTGCGGGTGGTGGTCTCCGACCGCGGCCTGAAGGCTGGTACGGTGGAAATGCAGGGACGCCGCGAAAGCGAGGCCCGCATCGTGCCCCTGGCCGAGGTTGCCACGCTGGTGGCGGCTGCCGTGCAATCGGCCCTGAAGGCGGCGCCAGCCGCATGACGAAGCGTGTGCAGCGCCCTGCGCTGCCCGGCCTGCAGCGCCGGGCGCTGCTTGCCGCTGTTGCCGCGCCCGGCCTGGCGTTGGTCAGCCATCCGGCCCACGCGGGTGCGCAGCAAGAAGAGCCTCTGGCTGACGCGGTGCGCACCGCGCTGGCAGCGTCGGTGGCCGACGCGGCGCCCCCGAAGCCGCGCTTCGACAAGATCGAGGAGCGAATGGCCTACCTGCGCTGGTTGGGCGCGGCCAGCGAGCGGCTTAAACGGCGCAAGGCCGAGCACCACACGCGCGTGGAGTTTCTGGAAACCGTCTGGTATGAGAGCCGGCGTGCCGGCCTGGAAACGGCCATGGTGCTGGGCCTGGTGCAGGTGGAGAGCGGCTTTCGAAAGTACGCCATCAGCAGTGCCGGCGCGCGCGGATACATGCAGGTGATGCCTTTCTGGGTGCGCGCCATCGGCGACGGCGACGACAAGCGCCTATTTCACCTGCAGACCAACCTGCGCTTTGGCTGCGTGATCCTGCGCCACTACCTGGACCGTGAGCGCGGTGACCTGTTTCTCGCGCTCGGCCGCTACAACGGCAGCCGCGGTCGAGCGGAGTACCCGAACATGGTCTTTGGTGCCAAGCGGCAATGGGACGTGGCGGTCTGAGACAGGTTCTGCCGTCAGCCCCAGAGCGATCTACAACCCCTGCCACTCCTGGGGCGTGGCGCCGGGCAGCGCCAGCAGCGACAGCACACGTTCCACGCTTTCGGCCACCATCTCGTCGATGCTCGCGGGGCGCAGATAAAACGCCGGCAGGGGCGGAAAGATGATGGCGCCCATTTCGGTGGCGGACGTCATGTTGCGCAGGTGGGCCAGGTTGAAAGGTGTCTCGCGCACCATCAGCAGCAGGCGGCGGCGCTCTTTCAGCGTGACGTCGGCGGCCCGGGTCAGCAGGTTGTCTGAAAACCCGTGTGCGATGGCCGCCAGCGACTTCATCGAACAGGGTGCCACCACCATGGCTGCGGCACCGAAGCTGCCACTGGCCAGGCAGGCGCCAATATCGCCCGGCGCGTAAGCGTGGTCGGCCAGTGCCTCCAGTTGCTTGCGGTCCAGGCCCAGCTCGTGATGCGCGTTCAGCACGCCCGAGGGCGTGGCCACGAGATGCGTTTCGACTCCCAGCGTTCGGGCGCGCTGCAGCAGCTTGGTGGCATAGAGGGCGCCGGTAGCGCCGGTGATGCCCACCACCAGGCGTGGCGGCGCGGGCCGCGGCTGCGCCGCTGCGCTCACCTCAAGCCTTGGTAAGCAGCTGCTGCAGTTCGCCCGACTCGTACATCTCCATCATGATGTCCGAACCGCCGACGAATTCGCCGTTCACATACAGCTGCGGAATGGTCGGCCACTGCGCGTAGTCCTTGATGCCTTGACGCACGCCGTCGTCGTCAAGCACGTTGAAGGTCTTGATGTCGGTCGCGCCGGCGGCCTTCAAAACCTGGATGGCGCGGCCCGAAAAGCCGCACATCGGGAACTGCGCCGAACCCTTCATGAAAAGCATGACGCGGTTGTTCTTGACCAGATCGTCAATGCGCTGCTGCACGTCGCTCATCGGTAGACTTCCTGCTGAATTGGGTGTGAAGCGTCCAAGTATGCGGCAAAGCGGGGCGCCGCACGTGACTGTGGTCTTGCCGCTGTGCCTAGAACGCGTAGCGCATGCCCAGCTGCAGCACCGGCGACAGGCGCATGTCGCGCAGGGCCTGGTTCACGCCCTGGTTGCCGAAGACGGCTCGGCCCACGCCGCCCGCGGCGGTGGGACGCTCTGAAACCATCCCCAGGTCGGCAGTCAGTGACAGGCTCTCGCGCCACCAGCTGCCGGAGTAACCCAGTCCGAAGTAGGGCACCGGTTCGGTGCTCTCTGGTGCTGCCCACCCGGATGCGGCGGCAGAGCCGCCCAGCAGGGACAACCCCAGGCGTGCAGGCAGGGCGCTGCCAGCCGCTGCGGGTTGGCCCGCAAAACTGAGCGGCGCGCCGCCCAGGGCGCCGAACATCAGACCGCCGCTGGCTCGCAATTGCCCCATCAAGGGCCGGGCGAAGTAGTAGTCGCCCAGCAGGGCGCCACCCTGAACCCCACGCTGCGGGGTCGTTCCGGTGTACGCCGCCCGGTCGCCAGACAGAAGTGGGGACGCGAGCGGCGCCGCCTGCAGGCTCAGCCGGGCCTGCCACTGCGGCCACCAGAGGTCAGGCTGCGGCGCCGTCAGGCCCTGCCCGGCTTGGCAGACCAGGGAGATGCCGGAAGCCCAACCGGCGATGACGACCTTGGAGAGGCCCATGACGTTGTTCATCGCTTGCCCAATCGTGGTTGTCGACGTTGCAGCGACCGATGCACGGCTGCTGGCAGCTTCATCATGCGCCAGAACCCGCTCCGCGTGCATCCCTATTCAGGGCGATGTCGGCCTTTGTTCCTTCGATGCCTGGGCTCGTTGCGGACTGGCTGCAGAACCTGACTCCAGGGCTGGGGTCAGGGCCAGCGTGCGCCCGTGCAGCGGGGCAGCCCGGCCAAGTCGGCCCGTGTCTGCGGATCGGAGTACCCGGCCTGCAACAGCAGCTGTTGCAGGGCCGGTGCCTGGTCGTGGCCGTGTTCGAGCAGCAGCCATGCGCCCGATACCAGGCGCCCGCGGCTGCCATCGATGATGGCGCGCAGGTCGCCCAGACCGTCGTCGGCGCCGACCAGGGCCGTGACGGGTTCGTGCTGCAGGGCCGCCAGGTGCCCGTCACCCGGTGCGATGTACGGCGGGTTGCTCACCACCAGGTCGAACAGTCCGACGGGCCCGGTCGCGCCACGGTCTGGCGGCGCCGGGCCGCCTGGCGAGCCGCCCGCTGCTGCCCACCAGTCGGCCAGCCCGAAGTTCACGTCCAGATGCAGCCGTCGTGCATTGGCATGGGCCACCTGCAGCGCGGCGGGGCTGATGTCGGTGGCATGCACCTGGGCATGCGGGCAACGGTGTTTGATGGCCAGCGCCACGGCGCCGCTGCCCGTGCCCAGATCCAGCACGCGGGGCGAGGGTTGCTGCCGCCTGGCCAGGCACTCGAGTGCCCAGCGCACCAGTTCTTCGGTCTCGGGGCGCGGGATCAGCACCGCCGGCGTCACCTGCAGCCTGAGTTCGCAGAAGGTCTGTTCGCCCACGACGTAGGCCAGTGGCTGGCCTTCAACACGGCGCGCCAGCATGCCCTGCCAGCGCATGAGCTCGGTGTCCGTCAGGGCTTGATCGTCGTGCGCCAGCAGCCAGCTGCGCGTGATGCCTGACTTTGCTGACGGACCGGGGGCGTTGGCGGTCAACAACTGCAGCAACATCAGCTGGGCGTCCAGGCGAGCCACGCCCAGGCGCTGGGCCTCGTGCAGGGCTTCGCGTATCAGCAGTGCCATGCCCAGCACCCGCGGCTCAGGCCGCGCCGGCTTCCAGCTGGCTGAGTTGCTCGGCTGCGCGTGCTGCCTGCAGCGCCTGCACCACGTCGTCGAGATCGCCGTCCATGATCTGCGACAGCTTGTACAGCGTGAGGTTGATGCGGTGGTCGGTCAGCCGCCCCTGCGGGAAGTTGTAGGTGCGGATGCGGTCGCTGCGGTCGCCGCTGCCGATCAGGCCTTTGCGCGTCGCAGCCTCCTTGGCGGCACGTTCGCTGCGGTCCTTTTCGCGCAGCCGCGCCACCAGCACGGCCATCGCTTTGGCCTTGTTGCGGTGCTGGCTGCGGTCGTCCTGGCACTCGGCCACCAGCCCGGTGGGCAGGTGCGTGATGCGGATGGCGCTGTCGGTCTTGTTGATGTGCTGGCCACCCGCACCGCTGGCGCGGAACGTGTCGATGCGAAGGTCGGCCGGATTGAGCTGGACTTCTTCTGTTTCGTCGGGCTCGGGCATCACCGCCACCGTGCAGGCGCTGGTGTGGATGCGGCCCTGGCTTTCGGTGGCGGGCACACGCTGCACCCGGTGGCCGCCCGACTCGAAACGCAGGCGGCCGTAGGCCTGCTCGCCGTCCACGCGCAGCACCAGTTCCTTGTAGCCGCCGAGTTCGGCGTTGCTCTCGCTGAGCACTTCGGCGCGCCAGCCCTTGCGCTCGAAAAAGCGCAGGTACATGCGCGCCAGGTCGCCCGCAAAGAGGGCCGATTCATCGCCGCCCGTGCCGGCGCGGATTTCGACAAACGCGGCACGCTCGTCGTCGGGGTCGCGCGGGATCAGTGCCGCATGCAGTTCCTGCTGCATGCGCACCATGTCGGCCGACGCGGCGGCGATTTCTTCCTTGGCCATGGCCAGCAGCTCTGGGTCGGACTCGCTGGCCTGCATCTCCTGCGCCGTGGCCAGGTCGTGTTCACGTTGCTGGAAGCTGCGATAGCGCTGCACGATGTCCTGCGCCTCGGACTGCTCGCGCGACAGTGTTCGCCAGCGCTTGATGTCGCCGGCCACCTGGGGGTCGGCCAGCGTGGCGTCGAGTTCGGCCAGGCGCAGGCTCAGACGTTCAAACTGGTCACGCAGTTGCGGGCTCATGGAGAAGGGTTCTGGTCGGCGGCCCAGTGGCGGGCGGAGATGGGGAGGCAGGGGTGGCGCGCGCAGCCAGGGCGGGCGCGGTGGCAGGGAGTACCGCCGCTAAGGCTGGCCCGGCGTGCGCGTGCTCTGACGCAGAAACAGCCGCGACACCGTGTCGGCCAGGCGCGTGCGCTCGTCGCCTTCGGCGGCATGCAGTTCGGCCAGCGTGCCGTGCAGCATCTTGTGCGTGAGTCCACGCGCCAGGGCCTGCAGCACGTCGTCCACCGATTCACCGCGCGCCAGCAGCTTGCGCGCCCGTCCGAGTTCGGCCTGCCCCCAGTCATCGGCCTGGCGGTTCAGCGCCTGGATCAATGGCACTGCCTGGCGTTGGTCCAGCCAATGCGAAAAACTCTGCACGCCGGCGTCGATGATGGCTTCGGCTTGCTCGACGGCGGCCTGGCGCTTTTCGCTGGCGGTCTGCACCAGCACGCTGAGGTCGTCCACCGTGTACAGATAGACGTCGGGCAGCCGCGCGACTTCGCGCTCGATATCGCGCGGCACCGCCAGATCGACCATGAACATGGGCCGCCGCCGGCGCGACTTCAGCGCACGTTCCACCGCCCCCAGTCCGATGATGGGCAACGAACTGGCGGTACAGGAGATGACGATGTCGAACTCGTGCAGGCGGTTGGGCATGTCGGACAAGCGCATGGCCTCGCCGCCAAAGCGCGAGGCCAGACTTTCGCCACGTTCCAGCGTGCGGTTGGCCAGCGCCATCGCCTTCGGGGCGCGTGCCGCAAAGTGGGTGGCCACCAGCTCGATCATCTCGCCCGCGCCGACGAACAGCACCTTGGTCTGCGCAAGGTCTTCGAAAAGCTGGCCGGCCAGCCGCACGGCCGCCGCAGCCATGCTGATGGAATGCGCGCCGATCTCGGTGGAGGTGCGCACTTCCTTGGCCACCGAGAACGAACGCTGGAAGAGCTGGTGCAGCGTGGTGCCCAGCGTGCCGGCCTCGTCGGCCAGGCGCACCGCCTGCTTCATCTGACCCAGTATCTGCGGCTCGCCCAGCACCATCGAGTCCAGCCCTGAGGCCACGCGGAAGGCGTGGCGTGCGGCCGCGTGGTCTTCCATCACGTAGCTGTGGTGCAGCAACTCGCTGCCGCTGATGCCGCCCTGTTCAGCCAGCCAGTCCAGTGTCGGCCTCACCAACGCCTGCGCGCTGGCTGCATGGGGCAGCGGCGACGTGGCCACATACAGCTCGGTGCGGTTGCAGGTGGAAACCAATGCCGCCTCGGGCACACTGCGTTGCAGGCGCTCGCGCAGGCCTTGCAGCGCGGGCGCCAGTTGCTCAGGTGCAAACGCCAGCCGGCCGCGCAGATCCAGCGGCGCGGTGGTGTGGTTCAGACCGAGGGCAAGGACACTCACAGAAGAATTGTAGTCAGCAGCCCGCTGGCGCCGACAGCAGGAAGGGGCCGGGTAAGCGCACGGTGAGCCGGAGGGTACATCGCCCGACGTCCCCCTTCAGAATGCATGCCATGGGACCCCTTGACGCACTCGGCCATGTTGTAAGCCTTTTCTTGCCCGCGGTGATGCTGGCGGGCCTGGCGGCCGGCCTGGCCAAGTTGCTCTGGTGGCGTGAGCTGTCCGGGGTGGGCTGGACTCGGCTGGCGGGCCCTGCCGCCGCAGCGTGCGCCATCGTCACGCTGGTGGGGCTTGTCTGGTCGGGGCGCGACGGCCGGATGACCACCTATGCGGCCATGGTGGCGGCGTGTGCCGTCACGCTGTGGTGGCAGGGGTTTGGGCCTGGCCGCCGCTGAACGCAGCGGTGGCCGTCAGGCGGCCATCGACACCAGCAACGTCGGCGCGCAGCGAATGCGGCAGGGCTTCGGTGATCAGCACGTCGATCAACTGCCCCACCAGCCGAGCCGACTGCGGGCCGCCATCGAAGTTGACGATGCGGTTGCATTCGGTGCGCCCCATCAGGTCGGCCGCGCCGGTCAACGAGGGCCGGCGCGAAGGCCCTTCGACCAGGATGCGCTGCACGGTGCCGACGCGGCTGGCGCTGATGCGCCGCACGTTGTCTTCAATGGTGGCTTGCAAATGCTGCAGTCGCTTCAGCTTCAAGGTTTGCGGTGTGTCGTCGGCCAGGTTGGCCGCCGGTGTGCCGGGGCGCTTGCTGAAGACGAAGCTGAAGCTGCTGTCGAAACCCACGTCGTCGATGAGCTTCATCATCTTGTCGAAGTCTTCCTGCGTTTCGCCAGGGAAGCCGACGATGAAGTCGCTGGACAGGCTGATGCCAGGGCGCACCGCGCGCAGCTTGCGGATGGTGCTCTTGTATTCCATTGCCGTGTAGCCGCGTTTCATCGCCATCAGGATGCGGTCGCTGCCATGCTGCACCGGCAGGTGCAGGTGGTTCACCAGCTTGTCCGTCTTGCCGTACACATCCACCAGCCGCTGCGTGAATTCATTGGGATGGCTGGTGGTGTAGCGGATGCGTTCGATACCGGGCATCTCGGCCACGTATTCGATCAGCAGCGCAAAGTCGGCGATGTCGGCCGTGCCACCCATCGTGCCGCGGTAGGCGTTGACGTTCTGCCCCAGCAGCGTGATCTCCTTGACGCCCTGCTCGGCCAGGCCCGCCACCTCGGTGAGCACGTCGTCGAAGGGCCGGCTGACCTCCTCACCGCGGGTGTACGGCACCACGCAGTAGGAGCAGTACTTGGAGCAGCCTTCCATGATCGACACGAAAGCCGAAGAACCCTCCACACGGGCTGGCGGCAGGTGGTCGAATTTTTCGATCTCGGGGAAGCTGATGTCCACCTGCGGCCGCCGCTGCTGCGCGCGGTCGGCAATCATCTGCGGCAGCCGGTGCAGCGTCTGCGGGCCGAATACCAGGTCGACGTAGGGCGCACGTTCAATGATGGCGGCCCCCTCCTGGCTGGCCACGCAGCCGCCCACACCGATGAGCACACCCTTCTTCTTCAGGTGCTTGACGCGGCCCAGGTCGCTGAACACTTTTTCCTGCGCCTTTTCACGCACCGAGCACGTGTTGAACAGGATCAGATCGGCCTGCTCGACATCCTGCGTGGGTTCGTATCCTTCGGCCACGCGCAGCACGTCGGCCAGTCTGTCGGAGTCGTACTCGTTCATCTGGCAACCGAAGGTGCGGATAAAGACCTTCTTGCTGGAAACAGGGGCGTTCATCGGGGGCTCCAGGTTTGTGCGTCGGCGTTGAAGACCCAGTTGGCGGCCTGCTCGGTGGTGGTGGGCCAGGGCCGGCGCGCCATTTCGGCGGGGGACAGCACCCACACGTCGAGCAACTGGCCCAGGCTGTCGAGCGTGTAGTGCACCACCAGGCGCTGGCCGGCCACGGTGCCCGACAGCAGCAGCAGGTTATCGATGCCGCGGATGCGTGCGCCGGGTGCCAGACGTGCGGGTCTCTGGTTCAGCAGAATCTCTGGCGGCTGGGTGACCACCAGTTCACCACGCAGCGCGGTGGCCGGAAACGGGCGCAGCAACGGCGATTGCGCGTGGGCGCTGCTGATGCTGGCGAGCATCGCGGGGGCCAGCGCGAGCAGGGCGAACAGCACAGAGAAGCCGCGGCGGGCCGGCGCAACACAGCGGGGCATGGTGGTCATCCAGGGGCTGTGAAAGAAAAAGGCCCGGGCGGATGAGCCCGGGCCGGCAATTTTGGTGGCGCTTCAGGGATTTGAACCCCGGACCTGCGGATTATGATTCCGTCGCTCTAACCAGCTGAGCTAAAGCGCCTGAGCCCGACATTATAGCGAGACTGAATCGCCTGCACATTTGAGCCTGCATGCGTTCGCACGGG
>JANOZF010000271.1:0-8186 GCA_031429255.1 Rubrivivax sp. | reverse complement strand
ATCCAGGCCGGCGCCACCGACTGCCTTGCCAAACCGCTGGAACCCGAACGACTGCTCGCGCTGTTGCGCTACTGGACAGCTTCCTGACTGACAGCCGCAGCGGGCGCACCGCATCAGAGCCGGCGCCCCCGTCCGCCCGCTGGGGCCTGGCCCATCGCCCAAGCCCGCAGTTCAGGCAACATCCAACCCCGGCCCACCGCCTGGGCTGTGCAAGGAGAGCGGATGTTTCGCCAGAAGTACCTCGACCACGCCGAGATCATCGACCAACTCAGCGCCTGGGCGAAGCAGCATCCGGACATCGCGCATCTCGGCGCGATCGGCAAGAGCGCTCTGGGCCGCGACATCCCGCTGCTGACCATCGGCCGCAACCCGGGGGAGAAGCGCCCGGCCGTCTGGATCGACGGCAACATGCACGCCAGCGAAGTCTGCGGCTCCAGCTTGGCCCTGGCCGTCGCCGAGGACGTCATCGCCATCCACCAAGGCGCCAATGAAGCGGGCGGCAAGCCCTTGCCCGCGCACATGGCGCAAGTCATTCGCGAGACGCTGTTCTACGTCGTGCCGCGCATCTCGCCCGATGGTGCCGAAGAGGTGCTCAAGCGCGGCCGCTACGTGCGGTCGAGCCCCGTCGATGAACGCCTCCATCAGGGCCACCCGCGCTGGGTATCAGAAGACATCGACGGCGACGGCATGGCCGGCACGATGCGCCGGCTTGACCCTGACGGTGAACTCGTCGAATTGCGCGGCGACGACGGCGTGGTGCTGGTGCCCGCCGTGATGGTGGCGCGCATGCCGGAAGACATTGGCCCCTACTACCGGCTGTACCCCGAAGGCCGCATTGCCAACTTCGACGGCCGCACCGTGCCGGCGCCGAGTTTTCTGGCCGACAACCTGTACGACTTCAACCGCAACTTCTCGTACGCCTGGGCGCCCGAATGGCAACAGGTCGGCGCCGGTCACTACCCGGGCAGCGCACCGGAAACACGCGCCGTGATGGACTTCGCCACCCGCCACCCCAACATCATGGTGTGGCTGAACCTGCACACCTTTGGCGGTGTGCTGATCAGGCCGCTGGCCGACAAGCCGGACAGCAAGATGAATGCCGAAGACCTGGGCGTGTTCCTGCAGGTGGAAGCCTGGATGACCGAGCACACCGGCTACGCCACCGTGAGCGGCTATCACGAATTCCTGTACGAGCCCGACAAGCCGGTGCACGGCAGCCTGTCGAACTACGCCTACCAGCAGCGCGGTGCCCTGGGCTACGTGGTCGAACTGTGGGACCTGTTCAAGCAGATCGGCATGGAGCGCATGAAGCCTTTTGTCGACCACTATTCCAAGGTGACGCGCAAGGACCTGCGCGCGCTGGCCGCCTTCGACCGCCAGCACAACGCGGGCCGAATCTTCCGCCCCTGGCAGAAGGTGCAGCACCCGCAGCTGGGCGAGGTGGAGGTGAACGGCTTTGACCCCCGCGTGGGCATCTGGAACCCGCCCTATGAGCGCCTGGCCGACACCTGCAACAGCCAGAGCGCGGCTTTCCTGCGCGTGGCCGCGCTGGTGCCGCGCGTAAGTGTGCAGGTGGTGTCGCAAGAGGCGGTGCAGGGCCACACGCGGGTCGAGATCCGCGTGGCCAACCACGGCTACCTGGGCACCTGCGGACCGGCTTCAGCCAAGGGCATGACGCATGTCGAGCCGCTGCGGCTGACGACCCGCTGCGAGGGTGCTGCCACGCTGCTGGCACCCACCGAGGCGGTGGTGGAACTGGGGCACCTGGACGGCTGGGGGCGGGGACTGCATGGTGGCACCACCGTTTTTTCGCCGTGGACTCGCGGCAATTCGCACGAGCGCTTCGTGACGCTGCTGGTGGCTGGCAGCGGGCGCGTGCATGTGGAAGTGGGCAGCTGCCGGGTGGGGCAGCAGCAGCTGGTGTTGGAGGTGGCTTGAGTTGCCGGGTGCGGTTCCCCTTTCTCAACGGGGGGAGCTTGTCACCCAAGCGTGCGAGTTTTGGTGGCGGACGCCGCGGGCATCGGTTGGCCGCCTCCGCTCATGTCCTCCTTCGTCAGCCGCAGGCTGGCGAAGGGGGACATGAGCGGAGCAGCACACGCCGCCGGCTCGCGGCCGCGACCATGCAAGCACGCCGGCTGCAAGCCCGAGCCTGCGCTGGTTCTATGCCACCGGTCGCCGACCGCCCATCGCCCATCGCCCATCGCGCATCGCGCATCGCGCATCGCGCATCGCCTACCGCCGCACCAGCAGCAACGCCCCGAATATGATCAGCGCCGCCGAGGCCAACGTCCACGCGCTGGGCACTTCGCCAAAGAGCCCGTAGCCCAGCGCTGCCGCCCACACCAGGCCGGTGTATTCCATCGGCGCGGCGCGGCTGGCTTCGATGTGCGTGAAGGCCCAGGTGATGCACAGCAGGCCGCCGGTGGCCAGCGCGCCGATCAGCAGCACCTGCGGCAGGTCGGCCAGCGTCATCGGCGCCCAGCGCATCGCCGTGGGTGCGGCAAGCAGCAGCAGGGGCAGCAGGTTCTGCACCAACAGGATGGTCCACAGCGCGTCGCGCTGTGCCTGGTGGCGGGCCAGCACCACCACGCCGGCATAGGCCAGCGCCGACGCGCCGGCAGAGGCGATGCCGACGATGCGCAGGTGGTTGCCAGACGAGCCACTGGCCACCCATTCCGGCCACAGCGCCACCGCGGCGCCGGCGCCGCCCAGCGCCAATGCAGCCCAGATCCAGCGTGAAGGCCGCTCTTTCAGCAGCAGCATCGCCAGCAGCGAAATGAAGAGCGGCGCGGTGTACCCCACGGCCACCGCCTGCACCAGCGGCAGCAGCGTCAGGCTGTGGAACCAGCCCAGCAAGGCCAGCAGCAGCAAGACGCTGCGCAGTGCATGCAGTCGCCAGCTGGCGCGGGCCGGCATGGGCGTGCGGAACCAGGCCCACAGCGGCAACGCGAAAAGCGAGCCGGCGGCAAATCGCAGAAAGGTGAGCTGCAGCGCGTCGAAGCGGTGCGCCAGCGTCTTCACGGTGGCGTCCATGCCGATGAAAAGTGCGGCCGCCAGCGCCGCCGCCGCCAGTGCCGCCACTGGCCGTTTGCTCAGGCTTGCGTCTGTGCTTGCAGTGGCGCCAGGGGTGGACTCAGGCAAGGAACCCACGCTCGCGCAGCAGCGCTTCAATGTCGGCGGAAAACGCGGCAAAGCGATCGGGGTCGTACTTGATCTTGCTGGTGTAGTACTGCGCCAGCGTTTCGATGCCGAGTTCTTGCCAGGCCGCCGCCATCTCCGGGCCCATGGCCAGGTAGCGTTCGCGGCCGCGGCGCTCGCGGTCCTTGAACCGGGCCTCGATGTCGGCCACCGTCGGGCGTTGGTAGCGCTCGTCGTGGATCCAGGCCGCAGCCGGCAGGCGGTCGCGCTGCGCGGGCGCTTCGGCCGGCCAGCCCACCACCAGGCTGGTGACCGGCAGGCAGTGGGGCGGCAATTCCAGCAGGTCTGCAATGCCACGCATGCGGAACAGCGTGGTGCCCATGTAGCAGATGCCCAGTCCATGGCTCTCGAAGGCCAGCGCCGCCGTCTGCGCCAGGATCATGGCGTCGAAGGCCGCCGTGTGCCAGCTCACCAGATCGGCAAAACCGGGGCGGGCCCGGCGCAGTGCCAGCCACTCGCGGGTGCGAAAGCTGTCGGCGCAGAAGGTCAGCACCAGCGGGGCCTGCAGCACCATCGGTTGCTGTCCGTGCAGTTCGAAGAGCAGACGCTTGCGTTCGATGTCCTGCGTCTTGACCACCGAGACCAGGTTCAGGTTGCCGCTGGAAGACGTGCCGGCCAGCGCCTGCTCCAGCACGGTGTCGACGAGGCCCGGCTCGATGGCCCGGTCCAGATAGGCGCGGATCGAGCGGTGTGATTGCATCAGTGCGGCAAACGCTGCGGCGGTAGATGCGTCGGTGGCCGTGGCCGACGGGGTGCTGGGGGCAGCGGTGGGGTTGTTCATGGCGATGCTTGGCCTGCCTTCAGGTTGTGGCCTGCATGGCCTGCACCGTGTCGCGTATCAGATGCCCAGAGATCGAGAAGCGGGGCGGGATGTTGGGCAGAGCATCGATCGGGAACCACTGCGCGTCGGCAATCTCGCCGGCCTGCGGCACGATCTCGCCGCCGGTCCAGCGGGCGGTGAAGGCGATCATCAGGCTGTTCGGGAAGGGCCAGCTCTGGCTGCCGTAGTAGCGCAGGTCGTCCACCTGCACGCCCACCTCTTCGGCCACCTCGCGGTGGATGCACTGCTCGATGGATTCGCCCGCCTCGACGAAGCCGGCCAGCGCGCTGTACATCTGGTTCACGAAGTGCGGCGCGCGCGCCAGCAGCACTTCACCCGGGCGCCACACCAGCGCCATCATGGCCGGGCTGATGCGCGGGTAGGCGGTGTGGCGGCAGGCCGGGCAGCGGCGCGCGCGCTCGCCGGCCTGGTGCTCGGTGGCGGTGCCACAGGCGCCACAGAAGCGGTGCGTGCGGTCCCAGTCCAGCACCTGTGCCGCGCGGCTGGCCAGACCGGCCAAGGGGGCTGACAGGCCCATCATCGCGGCGCGCAAGGGCACGGGCCGCCAGCCGTCGGGCGCTGCCGGCAGGCGCAACGCCCAGCAGTCCAGGCCGTCCAGTTGGCCCAGGTAGTGCCGAACTTCGGCCAGCGGCTGCCAGCCTTCGCGTTCCAGCGGGCGCAGCAGGGTGTCGTCGGGCTCGGGCAGCAACAGCTTGCCGTCCACGAAGCTCAGGCTCCAGTGTTGCGCGGTGGGTTCACCGAGCAAGGTGATGGCGGGTGTGAAGTTCATGTCGGGGTCCCAGGCTGGCAGCGATTGTGATGCCGCGCGCAGCAGGGACCATCGATGCCTGGCGCACCCACCTCGGGGGTGCGCTGTTGCCGCGGCTACATCACCGCACCCAGCTGCCAGGGCACGAATTCATTCTGGCCGTAGCCGTGCAGTTCGCTCTTGGTGCTGCGGCCCGAAGCCGTGGCCAGCATCAGCAGGAAGATGCGTTCGCCCACGGCGTCCACCGTGTCCAGGCCGTCGACGATGGCGCCGCAGTCGATGTCGATGTCGTCTTCCTGCTTGCGCCACAGCGCCGTGTTGGTGCTGAGCTTGAGTGAAGGCGAGGGCGCACAGCCATAGGCCGAGCCACGGCCGGTGGTGAAGCAGATCAGGTTGGCGCCGCCGGCCACCTGGCCGGTGGCCGACACCGGGTCGTAGCCGGGTGTGTCCATGTAGACAAAACCCTTGGCGCTGATGGTTTCGGCAAATTCCACCACGTCCACCAGGTTGGTGGTGCCGCTCTTGGCGATGGCGCCCAGGCTCTTTTCCAGGATCGTGGTCAGCCCGCCGGCCTTGTTGCCCGCCGAAGGGTTGTTGTCCATCTGCATGCCGTTGCGTGCGGTGTAGGCCTCCCACCAACGGATGCGTGCGCGCAACTTGTCAGACACCGCAGTGCTGACGGCGCGGCGCGTCAGCAAGTGTTCGCCGCCATAGATCTCGGGCGTTTCGCTCAGGATGGCGGTGCCGCCGTGGCGCACCAGGCGGTCTACCGCGGCGCCCAGCGCCGGGTTGGCGCTGATGCCGCTGTAGCCGTCGCTGCCGCCGCATTGCAGGCCCACCACCAGATGGCTGGCGGGCACCGGCTCGCGCTGCACCTGGTTGGCGTGCGGCAGCAGGCGCTTGATTTCTTCGATGCCGCGCGCCACCGTCTTGGCCGTGCCGCCGGTGTCCTGGATGTTGAAGGTGACGAGCCAAGCGCCTTCCTGCAGACCTTCCTGCGCCACCAGGCCCTGGATCTGGTTGGTCTCGCAGCCCAGCCCCACCACCAGCACCGCCGAAAAATTGGCATGCCGGGCGTAGCCACCCAGCGTGCGCCGCAGCACCTGCAGTTCTTCGCCATCGGCGGCCGTGGCGCAGCCCATGCCGTGCGTCAGCGCCACCACGCCGTCGACGTTGGGGAAAGCGGCCAGCGCCTCGGGGTGGATGTCGCGTCTGAAGTGGTCGGCGATGGCGCGCGCGGCGGTGGCGCTGCAGTTCACGCTGGTCAGCACGCCGATGTAGTTGCGCGTGGCCACGCGGCCGTCGGGGCGGCGGATGCCCATGAAGGTGGCGGGTTCGGCCACGTAGTCGGTGGGCGTGGCGCCGGCGCCCGGTTCGTGCGTGCGCTCGAAATTGCTGAAGGCCAGGTTGTGCGTGTGCACGTGCTGGCCCGGCCCGATGGGCTGGGTGGCGGTGCCGATGATCTGGTTGTAGCGACGCACCGGCTCACCCGCGGCGATGGCGCAGGTGGCCACCTTGTGGCCGGGCGGCACCAGGCCTTGCACGGTGACGCCTTCGGCCTCGAGCACCGTGCCGCCCAGCAACTGGCGGCGGGCGATGACGACGTTGTCGGCGGGGTGGATGCGGATGTGGGGTGACATGCGGTCTCCGGGTGGCTGGTGCGCGAGATGCCGCTGCGTGTCGGTGGGGCGCCGAACGACGTCAACCGTCGATCAGGCTCGGGTCCCAGGCGTGCACGGTCTGGCGCTGGTCTCCCAGCTTTTCGATGCCCAGCGTCATCACGTCGCCCGGCTTCAGGAACACCGGGTTCGGTTTGATGCCCAGGCCCACGCCGGGTGGCGTTCCGGTGGTGATCAGGTCGCCGGGGTTCAAGGTCATGAACTGGCTCAGGTGGCTGACGATCTGCGCCACCGTGAAGATCATGGTCCTGGTGTTGCCGGTCTGGAAGCGCTTGCCGTTGACGTCCAGCCACATGGCCAGGTTGTGCACGTCGCCC
Source organism: Rubrivivax sp. (assembly GCA_031429255.1). GTDB lineage: Bacteria > Pseudomonadota > Gammaproteobacteria > Burkholderiales > Burkholderiaceae_C > Rubrivivax. The sequence goes on along the minus strand of JANOZF010000271.1, from coordinate 1,403 downwards.
ACCTCGTCGGTGGTCACCAGCCAGGGGCCGGTGGGGCCGAAAGTGTCGCAGCCCTTGCCCTTGTCCCACTGGCTGCCGCGTTCGAGCTGGTATTCGCGCTCGGACACGTCGTTCACCACGCAGTAGCCGGCCACGTGGGCCAGCGCATCCGCTTCGTTGACGTAGCGTGCCCGGCTGCCGATGACCACGCCGAGCTCCACCTCCCAGTCGCTCTTCACCGAGCCCTTGGGCAGCACCACCGGGTGGTTGCAGCCGACGGCGCTGTCCACCGTCTTCGTGAAGACGATGGGCTCCTTGGGGATGGGCATGTTGGACTCGGCCGCGTGGTCGGCGTAGTTCAGGCCGATGGCGATGAACTTGCCCATGCCCGACCACGGCACCGCCAGCCGGCCTTGCGCCACCACGGGCAGCAGGTTCACGTCGATGGCGCGCAGGGCCGCCAGGCCTTGCGGGGTTAGCGTGGCCGGGGTGATGTCGGCCATCAGGCCGGACAGGTCGCGCACCTGGCCGCTGGTGTCGAGCAAGCCGGGCTTCTCTTGCCCTTTGGGGCCGTGGCGCAGCAGTTTCACGGGTGGATTCCTTTCAAGGGGTCGAGATGCAGGTGGGGGTTGTCAGAGCGACCAGCCGCCGTCGACGATGGCCGCCGTGCCGGTGGTGAAACGCGACTCGTCGCTGGCCAGGTAGATGGCCAGCGCGGCAATTTCCTCAGCGGTGCCCAGCCGCCCCATGGGCTGGCGCGCGATGAATATGGCTTCCACCTGCTGCACCGTCTGGCCGCTGCTCTTGGACAGCGCCGCGATGCGGTCGCGCAGCGAGGGCGATTCCACGGTGCCGGGGCAGATGGCATTGCAGCGCACGCCCTTGGTGATGAAGTCCAGCGCCACCGACTTGGTCAGGCCGATGACGGCGGCCTTGGTCGAGCCGTAGACGAAACGGTTGGCGGCGGCCTTCACGCTGCTGGCGCCCGACGCCACGTTGATGATCGACGCGTTGCCCTGCGCCAGCATGCCCGGCATGAAGGCCTTGATGGTACGGAACATCGAGCGCACGTTCAGGTTGAAGGCGAAGTCCCATTCCTCTTCGGTGCAGTCCAGCACGCTGCCGTGGTGCACGAAGCCGGCGCCGTTGAAGAGCACGTTCACACCGGGGTTGCGCGCGGCGCAGGCGTTGATGGCGGCGGGGTCCAGCACGTTGAGTTGTTCGGTGACGAAGCCGTCTTTCGCGTGCAGGTCCTGCAGCAGGTCCAGGCGCAGATCGGTGGCGATCACGCGCGCGCCTTCGCGGGCAAAGGCCTCGGCCACGGCGCGGCCTATGCCCTGGGCGGCGGCGGTGACGAGCGCGGTCTTGCCTTGCAGTCTTGCGGTCATGGTGTCCTCGGGGTTGTCGGTGCTACCGGGTTCTGG
>JANOZF010000270.1:0-12553 GCA_031429255.1 Rubrivivax sp. | reverse complement strand
GACGGCCACAATTTCTACTTCGCCACCACGGCGGCGCTGGTCACCAACCCGCTGCTGTTCAAGACCCTGCCCTACGACCCGGCCAAGGACTTCGTGCCGGTGGCCTTCATCGCACGCAGCCCGTTTGCTGTGCTGGTGCGTGCCGATTCACCGATCAGCAGCTTCGATGATGTGGTGGTCCGCGCCAAGGCTGCACCCGGCCGCCTGAGCCTGGGCAACGAAGGCCCGCGCACCTTCAGCGGCATGATCGCGCGCCTGCTGAACGCCCGCACCCAAGCCACCGCCAACCTGGTGCCCTATGCCAGCGTCGGCGTGGGCACCCAAGACCTGATGGGCGGCCATGTCGACGCGATGGTGGCCGACCTGGCGTCCACCGCGGCATTGGCCCGCCAGGGCAAGCTGCGGGTACTGGCCACCACGTCGGCGCGGCGCGTGGCGGGCTGGGACGCCGTGCCGGCGCTGGCCGAGAAGCTGCCCGGCTTCGACATGGTGGGCTGGTTTGCCGTGGTCGCCCCGACCGGCACGCCGGCGGCGGTGATCGAGCGCGCCAACCGCGACATCAACGCGCTGCTGGCCGACAAGCACGTGGCCGACCGCATCGCGGCCATAGGCCCGCTGGTGGACAGCAGCATGAACGCCGATGCGGTGGGTGCTTTTTTGCGCAGCGAGTCGGCCCTTTGGCAAGCGATCACGAAGGAAATCGGCGTGCTGCCCGAGTAGGGCAGCGGCCCCATGTCCATCCCGCCCCTTTGTCCGGTGGCGATCATCTGCCCCGGACGGCTGAGGTCAGTCCAGGCCGAGCTTGATGCGCCGCGCCACATCACCCCACTTGCGGCTGTCGGTGGACAGCACGGCAGCAGCCTGTGCCGAGCTGCCGCCCACCACGACCTGGTCGCTGGCGCGCAGTTTCTCAGTCACGTCGGCTGACTTCAGCGCATCGACAAAGGCCTGCCGGAATCGCTCGACGATGTCGGTTGCGGTGCCGCGCGGCGCAAACAGCACCAGTGCGAAGTTGGCTTCGTAGCCTGCCACGCCGGCCTCGGCCATGGTGGGCACGTCGGGCAGCGTGGGCGAACGCTTGCTGCCCGACACCGCCAGCGCCACCAGCTTGCCCGCGCGCACGTGCGGCAGCACCGTGGGCCCTGCCAGCAGGCCGCAAGGCACCTGGTTGCCCAGCACGTCCTGCGTGGCCGGTGCCGGGCCCTTGTACGGTATGTGGGCCATGTCGAAACCGGCCATGGCCTGCAGCAGTTCCATCGACAGATGCCCGGGCACGCCGGCACCGCCCGATGCGTAGCTGAGCTTGTCGGCCTTGGCCCGGGCCACCAATTCAGACACCGTCTTCACGCCGAGTGCGGGGTTGCACACCAGCGTCTGGCTGAACTGCGTGCCGACCGTGACCGGCAGCAGATCGTCGACCTTGAAGCCCAGCTGCTTGTAGACATGCGGGTTGACGGTGACCAGCGTGTCGGTGCCCCACAGCCATGTGTAGCCGTCGGGCGCGGCGCGCGCCACGTCGGCTGCGCCCAGGTTGCCGCCGGCACCGGGCCGGTTCTCGATCACGATGGGCTGCTTCAGCGCCGCCTGCATCTTCTCGGCGGCCAGCCGCATCACCATGTCGCTGGGCCCGCCGGGCGGAAACGGCAGCACCACGCGGATGGGCTTGTCGGGCCAGGGGCCCTGGGCCAGGGCCCAGGGGTTCAGCAGCAGCAGGCCGCCGATGGCTGCGGCGCGGCGGATCAGTTTCATTGGGGTCTCCTCGTGCAGGGCCGTCAGCCCCTGCGCTGTCTCAGACGCAGAGCGTGGCCACCGACTTGGTGTTGAGGTAGGCCTCCAGCGCCTCGGGCCCGCCTTCGCTGCCGTAGCCAGAATCTTTCACACCGCCAAACGGCATCTCCGGCCAGGCGGCGGCGGGCTGGTTGATCCACAGCATGCCGGTCTGGATGTTCTCGCTGAGCTGCTGCGCGGTGCGCAGTGAACCGGTGAAGGCATAGGCGGCCAGGCCGTAGGGCAGGCGGTTGGCTTCGGCGATGGCTTCGTCCAGTGTGTCGAAGCCGCGCACCGCAGCCATCGGGCCGAAGGGCTCTTCGTTGAAGACCAGGCTGTCGCCAGGCACGTTGATCAACACCGTGGGCGCGAAGAAATTGCCCATGCTGCCGATCTGTTCGCCACCGGTGGCCACTTCGGCGCCACGCTGCACGGCGTCGGCCGTCAGGCGCTGCATGGCGGCCAGGCGGCGCGGGTTGGCCAGCGGACCCATCTGGATGCCGGCTTCGGTGCCGGCGCCCACCTTCAGCGCCTTGGTGGCGGCCACCATGCCGTCGATGAAAGCCTGCTTCACGCTGTTGGCCACCAGGAAGCGGGTCGGCGAGATGCACACCTGGCCAGCATTGCGGAACTTGGAACCAGCGGCAATCTTCGCAGCGCGGGCCACGTCGCAGTCTTCGGCCACGATCACCGGCGCGTGGCCACCGAGCTCCATCGTCACGCGCTTCATGTGCGCACCGGCCAGCGCGGCCAGCTGTTTGCCCACCGGCGTGCTGCCCGTGAAGGTGACCTTGCGGATGATGGGGTGCGGAATCAGGTATTCGCTGATCTGCGCCGGGTTGCCGTACACCAGGCCCACCACGCCGGCGGGCACGCCGGCGTCGACGAAGGCACGCACCAGTTCGGCTGGCGACGCCGGGGTTTCTTCAGGCGCCTTGACGATGATGGAGCAGCCGGTGGCCAGCGCCGCGCTCATCTTGCGCACCACCTGGTTGACCGGGAAGTTCCACGGCGTGAACGCCGCCACCGGCCCCACCGGTTCCTTGAACACCTGCTGCAGCGCACCGGCCGCACGTGGCGCCACGATGCGGCCGTAGACGCGCTTGCCCTCTTCGGCAAACCACTCGATGACGTCGGCGGCAAACAGCACCTCGCCCTTGGCCTCGGCCAGCGGCTTGCCCTGTTCCATCGTCAGCAGCTGTGCGGTGGCGTCGGCGCGCTCACGCAGCAGCCGCGCGGCCTCGCGCATCACGCGGGCGCGCTCCACCGCCGGCGTGCGGCGCCAGGTCTCGAAGCCTTTGGCGGCGGCGGCCAGCGCGGCGTCCAGGTCGGCTTGCTGCGCCACGGCCACGCGGCCGATCTCGGCGCCTGTGGCGGGGTTCAGCACGGCCAGGGTCTGGCCTTCGTGGCCGTCGCGCCACTGGCCGTTGATCAGCAGTTGCACAGAGGGGTAGCTGGAGGTGGTGGTCATATCGGGTCTCGGGTGTTGGAACGGCCAAGGGCCTGGGGGTTGAGGAAGGGCTCGGTCTGGGGCGCGTGGGCCCGGTCAGCCGGCGATTCAGGACTGATTGTCGGGGACAGCGCCGACACGCGCCACCGCGCCACCGCGCTCCGCTTTGAGGCCGGCCCCTGGCGATGCAGACGCCGCTCGGGCACCGTGCCACGGGCGTCTTCACAATAGCCCCATCGGCAGCCTCTGGCCTGCCACAGGAGTTGCCTCCATGCCCACCACACCCCCGTCCAGTGCCATCGCCGCGGTCGCGGTCGCGGTTGCGCTCACGCCTCGGCGGCACGGTGCCGGCAAGGGGCCGCTGGCCTTGCTGGCCGCAGCGCAGGTGGGGCTGCTGGCGGCTTGTGCGTCTCTGCAGCCCCCAGGCAGTGAACATGAGGCACTGCAGCGCTGGGGTGCGCCGACGGGCCGCCACACGCTGCCCGATGGCGCACAGCGGCTGGAATATGCCACCGGCCCCTACGGCCGCGCCACCTGGATGCTGGACCTGGGGCCTCAAGGCCAGGTGCTGCGTGCGCGCCAGGTGTTGACCGACACCGAGCTGATGGTGGTGCAGTCCGCTCTGCCGATGCCTGCCGCCAAGTTGCTGCAATGGATTGGCCGGCCCGGCGAAAAGCGCCACGGCGGACGCGCCGGTGGCGAGGTCTGGGCCTGGCGCTATCAAACCAACGACTGCCTGTGGTACCTGGTGTCCGTGGACGGTGCCGGCACCGCCGTCAACGCGGCGTTCATGACCGACCCGCGGTGCGACACGCCCAGCGACGCCCGCAACTGAGCCGACAGGCTCGGTTTTCCACAACCACGCACACGATGTCTTGACCATGACCACCGTTCCTCTGTTGCTGTACGGCATACCCAACTGCGACACCATCAAGCGCGCCCGCGCCTGGCTGGCCAGGCAGGGCATGACAGTGCCCTTGCACGACTTCAAGAAGCAGGGCGTGCCGCCCGACGAGCTGGACCAGTGGCTGCAGGCTGTCGGATGGCAGACGCTGATCAACCGCAAGGGCAACACCTGGCGCCAGCTGGCGGCCGGCGAACAGGCTGCCGTGGTGGACTTGGCGGGGGCGCGCGCGCTGGCGCTGGCGCAACCCAGCGTCATCAAGCGGCCGGTGGTGGCCTGGCCCGATGGTGGCGTGACGGTGGGGCTGCAGCCGATGATCGACCGCGCCACGGGCCTGGCCTGATCGCGGCTGCGGCGCCCGCGTTACAGCTGCAACCCAAAGCCACTCTCGGCCACCACCCGGCCATCGATCTGCACCTGCACCGCGTGCCAGCCGGCGGGGTACTTGCGTGTGGTGATGGGCTTCAGCGCATGAGACTTGTTCAGCGCCACGGGCCCGCAGGGCGTGCCTGATCTGGCCAACAAGCTCGGTGCCGGTGGCATGGCCTTCACCGGGCCCTGGGGCAAGAGCGGGGCCCCCAACATCACGCCCACCGCGCTGGGCGGCTGGTCTGACGGGGCCATCAAGCAGGTGATCACCACCGGCGTGCGCCCCGACGGCAGCCGGCTGTAGCCGCCGATGGGCACGGCCTACTGCGCGCGCATGACCGCGGCCGACCTGGACGCGTTGGTGGCCTACCTGCGCGCGCTGCCACCGAAATAGAGCGCAGGGCCGGGCGCCAGGCCGGGCGACAAGCAGGTCGTCAAGCTGATCGTCAAGCAGCAACCAGCCGCACCGGCAGCTGCCGCAGGCCGCGAAAGCGCACGCGCATGTCGCGTGCTGGTTCACCAGCCGCGGCCAGCCCCGGAAAGCGCCGCAGCAGCGCGCCGATGGCGATGCGCGCTTCCAGCCGCGCCACGCTCATGCCCGAGCAGGCATGTGCACCCTGGCCGAATGCCAGATGGTTGTTGGGCTTGCGCGCCACGTCCAGCGCATCGGGCTTGTCGAACACTTCGGGGTCACGGTTGGCCGCGCCAATGCCCAGCGTGACAAAGGTGCCGGCTGGCAATTCACCGCTGGGCAGATGCACGGCTGCTGTCAGCCGGCGGTTGTTCAGCTGCAGCGGGCTTTCAAAGCGCAGCAGCTCCTCCACCGCGGTGGCCATCAGCCCGGGCTGTTGCTGCAGGCGCTGCAGCTGCGCCGGGTGGCGCAGCAGCGCGTGCAGGCCATTCCCGATCAGGTTGGTGGTGGTTTCGTGGCCCGCGTTGAGCATGAAGATGCAGTTGTGCAGCAGCTCGGCTTCGCTCAGCTGGCCCTCGCTGTCGCCGTGCAACAGCCTCGTCAGCACGTCGCTCTCCGGGTCGCCCGGGTGCTGGCGGCGCTGTGCCACCAACTGCTTCAGGTAGCCCGTGAATTCGTCCACCGCGGCGTTGGCGCGCGCCAGCAGCGCCGCGCCCGGCGCGGGTTCCAGTGCTGACAGGATGGCCAGCGACCACTCGCGCAACGGCTCGCGTTCGGCATGCGGCACGGCCAGCAGGTTGCCGATCACTTCCACCGGAATCTGCGCCGCGTAGTCTTCGATCAGATCGATGGCTTGACCCCGCTCCAGACGTGCGCCCATGCGCTGCAGCAGCTGCTGCACCAGCTGCTCCAGGCTGGCTTCGATGCGTGCCACCGCTCGCTGGCTCAGCGCGCCCATCAGGATGCGGCGCACACGCGTGTGCAGGGGCGGGTCGCTGAACACCAGGCTGGTGGTGTGGTGCTGGTAGATGGCGCTGCCGGCGCCCAGGCGGGGAGCAAATTCGGCCTGCTTGTCTGAACTGGCGTGGGCGCTGCGGTACACCGCCAGCACGTCGGCATGTCGCGTCAGCAGCACGCTGTTCGTAGCCAGCGGGTGCAGCGGTGCATGCTGGCGCAACGCGGCATAGAACGGGTAGGGGTTGTCGATGAAGCCCGCAGGGGGCGCGGCCAGCGTGAAGCCTGGCAGCCAGTGGGGCAGGGTGCTTGCAGTCATGGTGGGCGCGGGCTGTTGTCGCGGGTGCTTGTTGCGGGTGCTTGTTGCGGGTGGCAGGTGCGGGTGGCAGGTGCGGGTGGGCGCAGCATTTTGTCGACGCAGTCTATGGGCACTGGCGATGGGCGCAGTTGACGAGCGCAGTCGATAGGCGCAGACGATCAGGACGGTCGATCGGCGCCGACCAACGGCGCCGGTGCGCTGGCGCCAGGTATGGCGGGCAGGAGACGACAGTGCTGGCCGCCACCGCCCGGGGCACAATGCTGCGCATGTTTACAGGCATCGTTCAAGGGGTGGCGCGTGTGCAGGCGCTGGTCGACAAACCGGGCTTGCGCAGCTTCACGCTGCAGTTTCCGCCGGGTTTTGCGCAGGGTCTGGCCATCGGTGCCAGCGTCGCGGTGGACGGTGTCTGCCTCACCGTCACCGAACAGGTCGGCACCGACGCGGCGCGCTTCGACGTCATGCAGCAAAGCCTGGCGCTGACCACGCTGGGCAGCCTGCAGGCGGGCAGCGTGGTGAACGTGGAGCGTGCGGCCCGGGACGGCGCCGAGATCGGCGGCCACCCGTTGTCGGGCCACGTCGACCTCCAAGCCACGGTGGCCGAGGTGCGCGAGCCCGAGAACAACCGCGTGCTGCGCATCGGGGTGCCGGCGCCTTGGATGCGCTATGTGTTTGCCAAGGGCTACATCGCCGTCAACGGTGCCAGCTTGACGGTGGCCGAAGCGCAGCGCAACAGCGACGGCAGCGGCTGGTTCGAAGTCTGGCTGATCCCGGAAACGCTGCGCGCCACCACCTTTGCTGCACAAGGCGTTGGTGCGCGGCTGAACGTCGAGATCGAGCGTTCGACACAGGTCTTTGTCGACACCGTGCGCGACGCCATCGACGAACGCCTGGGCCCGCTGAAGCCGGCGCTCGAGGCGCTGTTGCGCCAGCAGGGCCTGAGCCTGGACGAACTGGCCCGACCGGCGGCGCTGCCGCCCGCCACACCCCAACGGTGACCGCCCAACCAGGCGGCACGTCCACCGTGCCGTCCCCGCCCGACCGACCCCGGCGCCAGCTCTTGCTGGCCAGCCTGGCCGCCATGCTGGGCCCTGGCTGGGCGCCGCATGCGCGGGCTGCAGATGTGCGGCGGTTTGAACTGGGTGTGGCCTCGGGCCAGCCGCAGGCCACCACAGTGGTGCTGTGGACGCGCCTGACCGGCGGCGGGCTGCCGCCGCAGGTGGACGTGAGCTGGGAGCTGGCCGAAGACGAGTCGTTCCAGCGCATCGCTGCGCGCGGCGTGGAAGTGGCGCTGGCCGCAGATGCCCACAGCGTGCATGCCGAGCCCCAGGGCCTGCAGCCGGCGCGCCGCTATTGGTACCGCTTTCAGGCACTGGGCCAGAGCAGCCCGGTGGGCTGCACGCGCACGGCGCCGGCGGCGGACGACGCGGTGGCACTGTTCCAGTTCGCCATCGCCAGCTGCCAGCGCTGGGACACCGGGCGCTACGCCGCCTGGCGCGACGTGGCCGCGCACGCAGCGCGCGACGAGCTCGACGCGGTCTTCTTCCTGGGCGACTACATCTACGAATACGCGTCGTCGCGTGCGGCGGTGCGGCCCGTGCATGGCGGCCTGGTGCGCACGCTGGACGACTACCGCGGGCGCTACCACCAATACAAGACCGACCCCGCGCTGCAGGCCGCGCACGCCGCCTGCCCTTGGCTGGTGGTGTGGGACGACCACGAGGTGGACAACGACTACGCCAGTCTGCAAGGGCAGACCTTGCAGCCCGACTTCGCCGCGCAGCGCGTGGCCGCCTACCGCGCCTGGTGGGAGCACATGCCGGTGGCCAAGGCGATGCGGCCGGTGGGCCCGGACCTGCGCATCTACGGCCGCCTGGACTGGGGCCGTCTGGCGCGCATCCATCTGCTCGACGACCGCCAGTACCGCGACGTGCAGGCTTGCCCGCGCGCCGGCCGTGGCGGCAGCAACACCGTGCAACTGGCCGACTGCGCCGCCTTGTCCGACCCCAGGCGCACGCTGCTGGGCGCCGAGCAGGAACGCTGGCTGGCCGAGGGCTGGGCGCTGGACCGGCCGTGGAACCTGCTGGCGCAGCAGACGCTGATGGCGCGCTTCAACTGGGAACCACCCGCCGCGGGCGGCGGCGCTGCATCGGGACGTTTCTGGACCGATGGCTGGGACGGCTACCCGGCCGCGCGCCAGCGCCTGCTGGACGTGCTGCAGCAGCGCAAGGTGCCGGGCGTGGTGGTGCTGGGTGGTGACATGCACGCCCACTGCGTGGCCAATCTGCTGGCCGATTTCGACAACCCCCAAAGCGCCGTGCTGGCCAGCGAGTTCTGCGGCACGTCGATCAGCAGTCTGGGCACGCCGCAGTCGCGGGTGGACGCCGCGCTGCCCTTGAACCCGCACATCCACTGGGGCCGTGCCGACCAGCGCGGCTACATGCGCTTCGAGCTGCGGCCGGGTGCATTGCAGGCGCAGCTGCGCGTGGTGGCCGATGCCAACGACGCCGACAGCACCGTCAGTACCGTTGCCCGGTTTGCGGTGCAGGCGGGCAGGGCGGGTGTGTCGAGGGTCTGAGGCTGGTTGCCGCCGTTCACGCGCCGTCCAGCGGCGCTTCGGGAGCATGCACGAGACGGGCCACGTGGCGGATGAAATCGGCCGTGAGCGCGGGCTGCGTCACCGGCAGCATGTGCCCGCCATCCACCAAGGTGAGCTGCGCGCCAGGCAGTGCAGTGGTCAGGTTCTGGCCTTGTGCCGTTGGGCTGAGCACGCCGTCGCTGCGGCCGTAAAGCACGTGCACCGGCACACGCATGCTGCCGTAGCCTTGTTCCAGCGCCGGCAGATCGTGTTGCACAGCATGCAGGTCGGTGGACGCGCCGACAAAGTGGCTGGGGCGCACGCCCAGCAGCCCGCCGCCGCGGGTGGCAAAGTCGCGCGGCACGGGCTCGGGTCCGAACACCAGGCGCAGCACCAGCTGGCGCTTGAGCAGCAGCACTGGCAGCGCCAGCGTCCAGGCTACCAGCGTGCGCACCCAGGGCCTTTCGATCAGCAGGCCATCGAAGGCACTGGGCACGTCCTTGGGCGCGTGTGTCAGCGGTGCCACCAGCGCCAGCCCGGCCACGAGCTGCGGGTGGAGCTGGGCCAGGCGCAAGGCCACCGCGCCACCCAGCGAGTGCCCCACCACCAGCGGCTGCCCAAGTTGCGTGGCCTCGATCAGCGCGGCCATCACGTCGGCCTGCGCGCTGAGCGTGGCGGCCGCCCCCGGGCTGCGCACCGAATAGCCCGAGCCCGGCCGGTCGACGACCACCACGCGGTAGTCACGCGCCAGGCGGTCGACCACGCCATAGGTGAAGTGGCACAGCTGGCCCGACAGGCCGTGGATCAACAACACTGCCGGCCCCTGGCCCTTTTCCACGATGTGCAGCCGCGCCCCGGGCACGTCGATGAGGCGGCCCTGCGGCGGCAACGCGGCTTCCACGCGGCGCGCCGTGAGCCAGGTGAACAAGGCCAGCAGGGCAGGGGCGGCCAGCAGCACCAGCACGGCGATCAGGATCAGGTTCATGAGTAGAGGGCTGGCGCCATGCAGCGCCGGTGGTTGAAGTGGGCCCAACGCCTGGGCTGGGGCAGGAGGAGGGTATCGGTGCGCTCCACCCTGCGCAGCGGCGCTCGCTGGCACGCACGATGGACTTGGCACTCCCGATCAGGTGGCAGGTGCCGCATCTTATCGGCCGCTGCACCTCGAGGCCTGCGCCGGTGCCCGACAATCCACCGCTTTAGAGAGGACGCCCGATGGCCAGCCGCAAAGCTGCCGCAGCACACGCGGTATCGCCCAACAACCCCTGTCCTTTTCTGCGCGCGCTCGTGTCCGAAGGGCTGCTGGCCGACGACGTGGAGTCGCTGGCCCATGTCGGCCAGACCATCGCCGAGGTGGCGCGCGCTGGCGATGGCCAGCCCGCGCTGCCGGCCACCGCGGTGGGCCTGGTGGCGATGTTCGGCAACGGCCTGTGGCCGTGGCAGACGCTGCACAGCCTGCTGTCGGGCGTGCGCCTGAACGAACTGCGCGACGGCCCGCTGGACAAGCACGGGGTGGGCTCGGGCATTCTCGACGCCCAGGCCCATGTGGTGAAGGCCGAGCTGGAACGGCTCGACAGTTTTGCCACCGACCATGCCGACCCCGCCGGTGGCAGCGAACGCGGACTGGCCATCCGGCAACTGCGAGCCTTCATGGACGCGAACTTCGAACGCGCCAAGGGCCGGCGCCGTGTCGTCGACCGCAAGCTGATGGACGGTGAATGGCCGGTGCTGCTGAAGGTGATGGGCAAGGGCAAGGGCGCCCGGCGCTACCTGAGCATGACCGAGCTGCGCACGCTGTTCGTGCAGCGCCAATTGCCAAGGCGCATGCGAGATCAGTTGCCCGCCTGAGAGGCTGAACGCTCGGCCCCCATCAGCTTCGAAGCAGAACCCCCCTTGGTTGCCGTGCCGTGGGCTTCACGCCCGCTTCAACACCGCCGTGTCGATCGGCAGCGAGCGCAGGCGCTTGCCGGTGGCCGCGAAGATGGCGTTCACCACCGCCGGCGCAATGGGTGGCGTGCCGGGCTCGCCCACGCCGCCAGGGGCTTCGGTGCTGGGCAGGATGTGCACCTCCACCTTGGGCATTTCGCTCATGCGCAGCAGCGGGTAGTTGTGGAAGTTGCCCTGCTCCACCACGCCGTCCTTGTGCGTGATCTTGCCGTACAGCGCCGCCGTCAGGCCGTAGACGATGCCGCCTTCGATCTGGCGCGCGATGATGGCGGGGTTGACGGTCATGCCGCAGTCCACCACGGCCACCACGCGATGCACCTTGGGGGTGCCGTCGGCCGCCACCGACACCTCGGCCACCTCGGCCACGTAGCTGCCGAAGCTCTGCGCCACGGCAATGCCGCGGAACACGCCGGCCGGCAGCGGCTGGCCCCAGCCGGCCTTCTGGGCCGCGGCTTCCAGCACCGCCTTGTAGCGCGGTTGCTGGCTCATCAGGCCGCGGCGGAATTCGTAGGGGTCTTTCTTCGCCGCGGCGGCCATCTCGTCGATGAAGCCTTCCATGAAGAAGATGTTCTGCGAATGCCCCACCGAACGCCAGAACCACACCTGCGGGCCGGGCTCGCGGCGGCCATAGGCGATGCGCTGGTTGGCCACGTCGTAAGGGTGGTCGGCGATGCCTTCCATCGCAAAGGCGTCCACGCCGTTCGGTGGTATTTCCATGAAGCCCGAGGCGGCCATGATCGACGGCGAGCCCACACCCACCTTGAGCATGGTGGGTTTGCCTTGTGCGTCCAGTGCGCCTTCGAAACGTGCCACGGCAGCGGGGCGGTAGAAACCGGCGGCCATGTCGTCTTCACGCGAATAGATCAGCTTCACCGGCTTGCCGCTGATCTTGCTGAGCAACGCGGCGTCGATGGCGAAGTCGGGCGCGAAGCGGCGGCCGAAGCCACCGCCCAGCATCAGCGCGTTGACCTTCACCTTGCCCGGCGCTGCCTGCGCCACCTGGCTCAGGATGCCCTGCGCCGGCCCCTGGCTCTGCGTGCCGGCCCAGATCTCGACCTCGTCGCCTTTCACCCATGCGGTGCAGTTCATCGGCTCCATGCAGGCGTGCGCCAGGTAGGGCGCTTCGTACAGCGCGTCCACGGTCTTGGTGCTGTTGGCCGCGGCGTCGCGCAGGTTGCCGGTGTCGGTGGCCACTGCATCGGCGTTGTCGGCGCCTTCGGTCAGCAGCGCCATCACGCCGGCCGACGACAGCTTGGCCGCGTCACCCTGGTCCCACTGGATCTGCAGCGCGTCACGACCTTTCTTGGCCGCCCAGTAGCCGGTGGCCAGCACGGCCACGCCGTGCGGGATGGTGATGACCTGCTGCACACCCTTGACGGCCTTGGCCTTGCTGTCGTCGATGCGGGCCACCTTGGCGCCGGGCGACGGCGCACGCGCCATCACCGCCACCAGCATGCCCGGCACTTGTGCGTCGATGCCGTATTTGGCCGTGCCGTTGACCTTGCCCGGGGTGTCCAGGCGCTTCAGTGGTTTGCCCAGCAGCTTGAAGTTTTTGCTGTCTTTCAGCTTGGGCTCTTTTGGCACCGTTTGCGTGGACGCAGCGGCCACCAAAGAACCGTAGCTGGCCTTCTTGCCTGCAGCGCCGATGACGTGGCCGTTTTCAGTGCGCATGGTGGACGCGTCCACCTTCCACTGCGTGGCGGCGGCGGCCACCAGCATTTCGCGTGCGGCGGCGCCGGCTTTGCGCAGCGGCATCCAGTGGCCGCGCACGGTGGTGCTGCCACCCGTGGCCTGCATGCCAAAAGCGGGGTTGTTGTAGGCGGCGTCGGTGGGCGCTTGTTCGACGCTGACGGTCTTCC
>JANOZF010000269.1:0-14308 GCA_031429255.1 Rubrivivax sp. | reverse complement strand
TCGCCGCGCCGGCCGGGCCGAAGGTCGTGCTCGGGCTCGATCCGGGCATCCGCAGCGGCTGCAAGGTGGCGGTGGTCGATGCGACCGGCAAGGTGCTGGCGACCGAGACCGTCTACCCGCACGAGCCGCGGCGCGACTGGGAGGGTGCGCTGCACGTCTTGACCCGCCTGTGCACGGCGCACGGCGTGAACCTGATCGCGATCGGCAACGGCACTGCGAGCCGCGAGACGGACCGGCTGGCGGGCGACCTGATCCAGCGCGTCCAGGCTGCGGACGCTGCGGCGCGGATCGAGAAACTCGTCGTCAGCGAGGCCGGTGCTGCGGTCTATTCGGCCAGCGCGGTGGCCAGCGCCGAACTGCCCGAACTCGACGTGAGCCTGCGCGGCGCGGTCAGCATCGCGCGGCGCCTGCAGGACCCGCTGGCGGAGCTGGTGAAGATCGACCCGAAGAGCATCGGCGTCGGCCAGTACCAGCACGACGTGAACCAGGGCGCGCTGGCGAAGAGCCTGGATGCGGTGGTCGAGGACTGCGTGAACGCGGTCGGCGTCGACCTCAACACCGCCAGCGCACCGTTGTTGTCGCGCGTGTCGGGTCTGAGCGCGGCGGTGGCCGCCAGCATCGTGCGCTGGCGCGACGCGCACGGCGCGTTCAGAAACCGCCGCCAGCTGCTGGACGTGGCGGGCCTGGGGCCGAAGACCTTCGAGCAGTCGGCCGGTTTTCTGCGCATCCGCGACGGCGACAACCCGCTGGACATGACCGGCGTTCACCCCGAGACCTACCCCGTGGTGCAGAAGATGCTGGCCAGCGCGCAGCGCCCGGTGCACGAGCTGATGGGCCATGCCGACGTCTTGCGCACGCTGAAGGCCGAGGCCTTTGCCGACGAGCGCTTTGGTGCCATCACGGTCAAGGACATCATCACCGAGCTGGAAAAACCCAGCCGCGACCCGCGCCCCGACTTCGTGGTGGCGCGCTTCAACGAAGGCCTGTCCGACATCAAGGACCTGCAAAGCGGCATGGTGCTGGAAGGCACCGTCAGCAACGTGGCGCAGTTCGGTGCCTTCGTCGACCTGGGCGTGCACCAGGACGGGCTGGTGCACGTCAGTCAGCTCAGCAACAAGTTCGTCACCGATGCGCGCGAAGTCGTGAAGACGGGGCAGGTGGTGAAGGTGCGGGTGCTGGAAGTGGACGTGGCACGCAAGCGCATCAGTCTGACGATGAGACTGGACACGGCCGTACCCGGTGCAGGTGCGCGCCCGGGTTCGGGTGGCGACAACCGCTACACACCCGCAGCGCGGGACCAGCGCGCGCGCCAGGCGCCCGTGCAGGCAACGGCCCCTGCCGGCGGCGCGATGGCCGCCGCTTTTGCCAAGCTGCAAGGGCGGCGTTGACCCCGGCGAGCGCCGCTGCCGGCTTGCTGCTGGCGCTGGCCACGGCGGCGGCAGCGGCGCAAGGAGTGGCCGCCCCGGCGCGCGCGGCCAGCGCGCCAACGGCTGCGGCCGTGGCGCCCACGCCTGCGGCCAAAGCCGAAGAAGCCACGCAGACCATCGTGGTCGAGGGCCGCGCAGCCAACGAAGCCGAGCAGCGCCGGCTGGCCACTGCGGGCATCACGGTGGTGGGCCGCGACGAACTGGACGAGTACGGCGACACCAGCGTGCTGGACGTGCTGCAGCGCCTGCCCGGCATCAGCGTCGACGGCGAGGTGCCGCGCATGCGCGGCATGGGCGAGGGCTATACCGTCGTGCTGATCAACGGCGACCCCGCGCCGCCGGGCTTTTCGATGGACACGCTGGCGCCCGCCGACATCGAACGCATCGAGGTCACCAAAGGGCCGACGGCCGAGCATGGTGGCGCGGCCGGCGTCATCAACATCATCCTGCGCGTACCGCCCAAACTCAGGCAGCGCGAGTGGCGCGCGTCGGCGGGCTACCGCGACGTCAGACCCCAGGGCAGCACCAGCCTCAGTTGGGGCGACCGGCTGGGCGATGCATCGGGGCCGGGCGCGCAGACGCTGGGCTTCTATCTGCCGCTGTCGCTGACCACCTGGGCCAACGGCGGCACGCTGGAGATCCAGCGCAGCAGCCGTTCGCGGCTGGGCGACGCGGTGCAGCAACTCGTCACCGGACGCGATGAATGGCTGGGGCAGGGCCTGAGCTTCAGCCCTCGACTGGACTGGAAGCTGGACGAATTCGAGAGCCTGCAATTGCAGCTGCTGGTGCAGGCCAACCAGTCCGACAACCGCGCCTGGCGCCAGACGCAGGTGCTGCAGGGGCCACCCGTCATCAGCGTGACCGACGAGAGCCAGAGCGACGGCACCAGGCAGATGCAGCGCGCCAACCTGCAGTGGCAGCGGCGCTGGGCCGACGGCACCCGTGTGGAACTGAAGGCCGGGCTGCAGGGTACGCTGTCGCTCAGCGAAGGGCAGGGCCAGTCGTTCAACGCCGCGGCAGCGCCGGTGACTCTGCGCCAGTCGTTCAACAGCAACCGCGACAGCAGCGCGACACAGGGTGGCCGGCTGCGGCTGCCGCTGTCCGAGACGCACGGCATCGCGCTGGGCTGGGACCTTGAACAGCGCCAGCGCCGCGAGCTGCGGCGCCTGCTGGAAAACGGGGTGGAGCGTGTCAGCGGCAGCCTGGGCATCCCGTTCACGGCCGAAGTGGCCCGCGCCCGCGTGTTCATGCAGGACGAGTGGGCGCCGGGCGACGGCTTCAGCGCCTTGATGGGGCTGCGCGTGGAATCGCTGCGCATCCGCACGGCCGACCCCGGGCAGAGCTTTCTGAACACCAGCACCACGCTGGCGCCGGTGCTGAACCTTCGCCACGCGTTGGACGGCGCGGGCAAACGACTGCTTCGTCTTGGCCTGTCGCGCAGCCTGCGCGTGCCCGACGTCGGCACGCTGATGCCCCGCTACAGCCTCAACGGCACCTATGAGCGCGAAGTCAGCAACACACCCCTGGCGGCCGACAGCGCGGGCAACCCGCTGCTGCAGCCTGAACGTGCGACAGGGCTGGACCTGGCCATCGAACAGCATCTGGATGGCGGCAGCGTGCTCAGTGCCGGCGTCTTTCACCGACGCATCAACGGTTTGATCAGGCGCCGTATCGCGCTGGAAACGGGTGCCGATGCCTCGGTGCCCGCTGGCGTTTCGCGCTGGGTGTCGCGGCCGGTCAACTTCGGTCGCGCGCGCAGCAGCGGGCTGGAGCTCGAAGTGAAGGGTAGTGCGCGACAGCTGTTGCCGGCGGCCTGGGCGGCGTCCCCTGCGCTGCGCCTGCGCGCCGCCGTGTCGCTGTACCGGTCCAGCGTCGAGCAGGTGGACGACCCCGAAGCGCGGTTGGAGGGCCAGCCACCGTGGCAGTCCACGCTGGGTTTCGACCGCACGCCTGACGCCAAGCGTGGCGAGGTGGTCGGCTTTGGCGCCAACCTCACCTACGTGCCAGCTTTTTCTACCCAGCAGACCGACCTGCAGCGCATCTGGCGCGGCGCGGCAAGGCGCCTGGACGCTTATGTGCTGTGGCGCATCGACCGCCAACTGCAGCTGCGTCTGGCGGGGCAGAACCTGCTCACGCCACACAGCCAGAGCCGCAGCGTGGTCGAAGACGTGGATGGATTTGGTGCGCAGTCGGCCAGCAGCCGCAGCACCGCGTTGCAGGTCATGGCCCACCTCGTGCTTCGGTTCTGACGCTGATGGACGCCAACCTCGTTTCCCGCTTCCGGGCCCTGCAGGTGCATGCTGGGCCGCGCGCCCGCGCGCACCTGCGCCAGCACGGCCTGCGTGCCGAAGATGTTCGCGTGGTGCCCGCAGCGGCCGGTGGCCCCAAGGGACTGGTGCTGTTGCCGCTGGACGAGAAGATCTTCGGCCATTGGCTGCCTGCGCCGCGCCGAGCCGACCCGACGCAAGCAGGGTCTGAGGGCGCGCCACCGCCCGTGCACCTGCTGGGTTCATCCATCGGCGCCTGGCGCATGGCGGCTGCCTGCGCGCCCGACCCGGTGCAGGCCTTTGCCGCGCTGGCCGAGGACTACATCACCCAGACCTATCCCCACCCACCCGGGCGCATGCCCACCGCTGAAGTGGTCAGCCGTGTGTTTGGCGAACACCTGCACCGCCGCCTGGCGCCGCAGTCGACACACATCCTCGGCCACCCGCACTACCGCTTGCATGTGTTCACCAGCCGCGGGCTGCGGCTGCTGCACCGGCCGCGCGGTGCGGCGCTGGCCGCCGGCTGGATGGCCGCCTTCTTGGCCAACGCGGTGGCGCGCAAGACCTTGGGCGGCTGGATGGAGCGCGTGGTCTTCAGCGACCCGCGAACGCCGTTGCCCTTTGCGCTGACCGACTACCGCACTCAGCAGCGGCCGTTGACGCCGCTGAACCTGTGCCCGGCGGTGCTGGCCAGTTGCAGCATTCCTTTTGCACTGCAACCGGTGGCCGACGTGCCCGAGGGCCCCGACGGTACCTATTGGGACGGTGGCATCACCGATTACCACCTGCACCTGAACTACGCGTCGATGCAAGAGGGTCTGGTGCTGTACCCCCACTTCATCAGTCAGGTTGTGCCCGGCTGGCTGGACAAAGCCTTCAAGCGGCGGCATGGGACCACGGCGTTTCTCGACAACCTGGTGCTGCTGTCGCCCCGAGCCGACTGGGTGCGCCGCCTGCCTGGCGGCAAATTGCCCGACCGCAGCGACTTCAAGACCTGGGGTGAAGACGAAGCGGGGCGCCAGCGCGTGTGGCGTGCGGCCCACGCGCAGAGCCGGCAACTGGCCGACGAGTTTGCGACGCTTGTGAGTTCCGGCCAGGGCTTCGAGGCTTTGCCTTTGCTCTGATGCTGTGCGAGCCGCAGGGCCTGGGCTAAACTCCAGCTTGGTTTTGAGCGTTCGCCGGATCCATCGATTTCAACAAGAGCGAGAAAGGCATGCCGGTTATGACACCGCGGACTACCCCGTCGTTCACTGCCAAGGTCACCAGCCTGGCCTGATCGATCGCGCCGTCAAGAAACCCCCTTGTCTCCTGACACCAAAGCGCGGCCACCCCCGCGCTTTTTGTTGCCCGAAAGGTTTTCACGATGATCCACATCACGCTGCCGGACGGTTCCCGGCGCGAGTACCCGGCCGCCTTGAGCGTGGCCGACGTTGCTGCATCCATTGGCGCCGGTCTGGCCAAGGCCGCACTGGCTGGCAAGGTTGATGGCCAGCTGGTCGACACCAGCCACGTCATCCAGGCCGACGCGCAGCTGGCCATCGTCACCGACAAGGACGCCGATGGCCTGGACATCATCCGCCACAGCACGGCGCACCTGCTGGCCTATGCGGTGAAAGAGCTGTTCCCCGAGGCCCAGGTGACCATCGGCCCGGTGATCGAAAACGGCTTCTATTACGACTTTGCCTACAAGCGGCCGTTCACGCCCGAAGACCTGGTGGCGATTGAAAAGAAGATGGCCGAGCTGGCCGCCAAGAACGAGCCGGTGGTGCGCCGCGTGTTGCCGCGCGACGAGGCGGTGGGCTACTTCAAGGGCCTGGGCGAACACTACAAGGCCGAGATCATCAGCAGCATTCCGGTGGGGCAGGACGTCAGCCTGTACCGCGAAGGCGCCTTCGAAGACCTGTGCCGCGGCCCGCACGTGCCCAGCACCGGCAAGTTGAAGCATTTCAAGCTCATGAAGGTGGCCGGTGCCTACTGGCGCGGCGACCAGGCCAACGAGCAGCTGCAGCGCATCTACGGCACGGCCTGGGCCAGCAAGGAAGCGCTGCAGCAGTACCTGACGATGCTCGAAGAAGCCGAGAAGCGTGACCACCGCAAGCTGGGCCGTGAGCTGGACTTGTTTCACATCGACGAATACAGCCCCGGCACGGTGTTCTGGCACCCCAAGGGCTGGACCATCTGGCAAGAGGTGGAGCAGACGATGCGCCGCGTCTACCGCGACAACGGCTATCAGGAAGTGAAGGGCCCGCAGATCGTCGACCGCGTGCTGTGGGAGAAGTCGGGTCACTGGGAGAAATACCGCGACGCGATGTTCACGACCGAATCGGAAAAACGCGAATACGCGCTGAAGCCGATGAACTGCCCGGGTCACATCCTGATCTTCAAGCAGGGCATCAAGAGCTACCGCGACCTGCCGCTGCGCTACGGCGAATTTGGCCAGTGCCACCGCAACGAACCCACTGGCGGCCTGCACGGCATCATGCGCGTGCGCGCGTTCACCCAAGACGACGGCCACATCTTCTGCACCGAAGACATGATCCTGCAGGAATGCGTCGACTACACGGCGCTGCTGCAAAAGGTCTACAAGGACTTCGGGTTCACGGACATCATCTACAAGGTGGCCACACGCCCGGCTGCCCGCATCGGCGGCGACGACATCTGGGACAAGGCCGAACACGCGCTGATGGAAAGCCTGCGCGCCAGCCACTGCGATTTCGTCATCGCCCCCGGTGACGGCGCCTTTTACGGCCCGAAGATCGAATACACGTTGAAGGATGCCCTGGGTCGGCAGTGGCAGTGCGGCACCATGCAGGTCGACTTTTCGATGGCCGAACGGCTGGATGCCGTCTACGTGGCTGAAAGCGGGGAGCGCAAGCACCCGGTGATGCTGCACAGGGCCATCGTGGGCAGCCTGGAGCGTTTTATCGGCATCCTGATCGAGCAGCACGCCGGCGCCATGCCCGTCTGGCTTTCCCCGGTTCAAGTGGTCGTGGCAGCGATCACCGAAAACCAGGCCGATTACGCCAGCGAAGTGGCGAAATCGCTGCAAAAACAGGGTCTTAGGGTGCAGTTGGATTTGCGCAACGAGAAAATCAACTATAAAATCAGAGAGCATTCAATGCAGAAGGCTCCGTTCATTCTTGTCATAGGAGACAAGGAAAAGGCCAACGGAGCCGTTGCCGTGCGCGCTCGGGGCAACCTCGACCTCGGTGTGATGCCGCTGGCAGACTTCATCCAGAAGATCAACAGCGACATCGCCACGAAGGTCTAGACCCACCGGCGCGTTTTCGATTTATTTGGCGGCCCGTTGGCCAACGGGCGTGCCCCAGGAGCTGGAACCATCGCTACTTTCATGGACCGCCGCGTGCCCAACGCGGAGCGCAAACACCGTCTGAACCGGGAAATCATGGCACTGCAGGTGCGATTGAACGGGGTTGAAAACGAGCCGCTGGGCATCGTGAGCACGATGGACGCGTTGCGCATGGCAGGGGAATTGGACGTCGATCTGGTCGAGATCGCCGCGACTGCAGATCCCCCGGTGTGCCGGTTGATGGACTACGGCAAGTTCAAGTACCAAGAGCAGAAGAAGGCCGCTGAAGCCAAGAGCAAGCAGAAAGTCATCGAGATCAAGGAAGTCAAGTTCCGTCCCGGCACCGACGACGGCGACTACGCGATCAAGATGCGCAACCTGCGCCGTTTCATTGCCGAGGACGGCGACAAGGGCAAGGTCACGCTGCGCTACCGCGGGCGAGAAATCACCCACCAGGACATCGGCATGCGCATGCTTGAACGCATACGCGATGAACTGTCTGACGTGGCCATGGTCGAGCACATGCCCAAGCTGGAAGGCCGGCAGATGATCATGGTGCTGGCGCCGAAACGGAAGTGAAGCCGCATCCTGCGACGCGTCGCGGGGTGGGTATCGAAGACAATCGGGATCCTGCGGTTGTGGCCTGGTCGGCTGCAACAGCAAGAAGAAGCGGCTGCAGGCCAACAAGCACATGGGAACTCCATGTCGCCTGAAGCAGCAAATGAAGAAGGAGCATGCACATGCCCAAGATGAAGACCAAGAGCAGCGCGAAGAAGCGTTTTCGCGTTCGTCCGGGTGGCACCGTCAAGCGGGGCCAGGCGTTCAAGCGCCACATCCTGACCAAGAAGACCACCAAGAACAAGCGCCACCTGCGTGGTACGGTTGCCGTGCACGAGACCAACATGGGCCACATGGCTCAAATGTTGCCGTTTGCCGGTCTGTAACCCCACCACTGCACAAGGAGCACACACATGCCTCGCGTCAAACGTGGTGTAACGGCACACGCCCGCCACAAGAAGATCCTTAAGCTCGCCAAGGGCTACCGCGGCCGCCGCAAGAACGTCTACCGCATTGCCAAGCAAGCGGTGATGAAGGCCGGTCAATACGCCTACCGCGACCGCCGCACCCGCAAGCGGGTGTTCCGCCAGCTGTGGATTGCGCGTATCAACGCCGCCAGCCGCAGCCTGGGCATGACCTACAGCCGGTTCATGGCCGGTTTGAAGAAGGCCCAGATCGACATCGACCGCAAGGTCCTGTCCGACATGGCCATCCGCGACCCGGCTGGTTTTGAGGCCATCGTCAACAAGGTGAAGGCTGCGGCGTGACCTGAGACGCCAGAAGGCGTCTCTGGCCAGAGCAGGCCTGGACGCGATTTCACGCGTTCAGGCTCAACTCGCTTGATCGATGGGCTTCGGATCTGGCCGCCGTGCAGACCCTGACATCGACGATCAAGCACCCGAAGGCCGTCACCTGTGGACGGCCTTTCTCTTTCTCTGCTGCAACATGAACGATCTCGACACCCTGGTGCAGGCTGCACAAGCTGACTTCGACGCCGCCCAGCTCGGCGCCGAGCTTGAAAACGCCAAGGCCCGTTTTCTGGGTAAGAGCGGGCGCGTCACCGAGTTGCTCAAGGGCCTGGCTGCGTTGTCGCCCGACGAAAAGAAGACCCGCGGCGCCGAGATCAACCAGACCAAGCAGCGCATCGAATCGCTGCTGTGTGCTGCTCGCGAGCGCCTGGCTGCCAACGAACTGGCAGCCCAACTGCGTGCCGAGGCACTTGACGTCACGCTGCCCGGGCGCCAGCGCGGTACCGGTGGTCTGCACCCGGTGAGCCGCACCATCGAACGCATCGAGGCCATCTTTGGCAGCATGGGCTTCGACGTCGCCGACGGGCCGGAGATTGAAACCGACTGGATGAGCTTCACGGCGTTGAACAACCCCGAGAACCACCCGGCGCGATCGATGCAGGACACGTTCTACGTCGACATGAAAGACGCCCAAGGCCGCTGGCTCAACCTGCGCCCGCACACCAGCCCGATGCAGGTGCGCTACGCACAGGCGCACGCGCGACGCCACGCCGAGACGGTGGCGCGCGGCGAGCCCATGCCCGAGATTCGCGTCATCGCGCCCGGCCGCACCTATCGCGTGGACAGCGACGCCACGCATTCGCCGATGTTCCATCAGTGCGAGGGGCTGTGGATCGGCCAGAACGTCAGCTTCAAGGATCTGAAGGTGGTGTTCTCCAACTTCGTGCAAGAGTTCTTCGAGACGAGCGACTTCGACGTGCGGTTTCGCCCCAGCTACTTTCCCTTTACCGAGCCCAGCGCCGAGATCGACATTGCCTTTCGCAGCGGCCCGTTGGCCGGCCGCTGGCTGGAAGTGGCCGGCTCAGGGCAGGTGCACCCGAACGTGGTGCGCAATTTCGGCCTCGACCCCGAGCAGTGCATCGGTTTTGCTTTCGGCATGGGCCCTGACCGCCTCGCCATGCTGCGCTATGGCATCGATGACCTGCGCTTGATGTTTGACGGTGACCTGCGCTTTCTGCAGCAGTTCAATTGAGCCCAGCTGCACGCCTGCCCCACGTCAAACCCCTGATTCGACGAGACCGCCATGCAATTTCCTGAGTCCTGGCTGCGCGAGTTCTGCAACCCGCCGCTGTCCACCCAACAACTGGCCGACCTGCTGACGATGAGCGGCATGGAGGTGGAAGAGCTGCGCCCCGTGGCGCCGCCCTTTACCGGCGTTGTGGTGGCGCAGATCCTCACCGCTGAACCGCACCCGCAGGCTGATCGCCTGCGCGTGTGCACGGTGGACGCCGGTGTGCACTCTCCCGATGGACCGCTGCAGATTGTCTGTGGAGCGCCCAACGCCCGTGTGGGCATCAAGGTTCCGCTGGCCATCGTGGGCGCCGAGTTGCCACCCGCCGATGATGCAAAGTCAGACGGCAAGGCTTTCAAGATTGGCGTCGGCAAGTTGCGCGGTGTCGAGAGCCGCGGCATGTTGTGTTCGGCGCGCGAACTGAAGATCGCCGACGACCACGGGGGCCTGCTCGAACTCGCCACTGACGCACCCGTGGGTGCCGACATCCGGTCATGGATGCAACTGGACGACACGGTGTTCACGCTCAAGCTCACGCCCAACCTGGCGCATGGCCTCAGTGTCTGGGGCGTGGCGCGCGAGGTGTCGGCGCTCACAGGCTCGCCGTTGCAGGCGCCGGCTGCTGCCCCAGTGCCGGTCACGCAAGAGCAGACGCTGCCCGTGCAGGTGGTGGCCAAGGACCTTTGTGGGCGGTTCAGCGGCCGTGTGGTGCGCGGGCTCAACACGCGCGCCACCACGCCGGCGTGGATGGTGCAAAGACTGGCCCGCTGCGGACAGCGCAGTGTGACGGCACTGGTGGACATTTCCAACTATGTGATGTTCGAGCTGGGCCAGCCCACGCATATCTTCGACCTCGACAAGATCCACGGCGGCCTGGTCGTGCGCTGGGGGCAAGAGGGCGAGACGCTGAAGCTGCTGAACGGCAGCATCGTGACGCTGGACGACCAGGTGGGTGTGATAGCTGACGCGCAGGCCGTCGAATCCCTGGCCGGCATCATGGGTGGCGATGCCACGGCGGTATCGGACGACACGCACAACATCTACGTCGAAGCCGCTTTCTGGTGGCCCGACGCGGTGGCTGGTCGCTCGCGCCGCTTCAACTTCAGCACCGATGCGGGCCACCGCTTCGAGCGTGGCGTGGACCCCGCGCAAACCGTGCTGAACATCGAGCGCATCACGCAGCTGATCATCGACATCTGCGGCACTGCCGACACAGCCTGTGGACCGGTGGATGACCAGGTGCTGAGCCTGCCCGAAGCCCGGCCGGTGGCATTGCGCGTGGCGCGTGCGGCTCGAGTGATTGGCGTGCCGGTGACGCAGGCGCAATGTGCCGACGTCTTTCGCCGGCTGGGCCTGCAATTCTCCGAAGCACCGGGTGTGCTGTCAGTGGTGCCCCCCAGCTGGCGTTTTGACCTGCGCATCGAAGAAGACCTGATCGAAGAGGTGATTCGCGTCATCGGCTACGACACCCTGTCCACCACGGCCCCTGTGGCACCGGTGGTGGCACGGGTCAAGCCGGAGTCCCGGCGCAGCAGCCATGCCGTGCGGCGCACCCTGGCTGCACTGGACTATCAGGAAACCATCAACTTCAGCTTTGTCGAAGAAGCGCTGGAGACCGCGTTGGCCGGCAACACGCAGCCCATCCGCGTGCTCAATCCCATTGCGGCGCCGCTGGCGGTGATGCGCAGCAGCCTGCTGAGCAGCCTGCTGGGCGTTTTGCGCACGAACCTGGCCCGCAAGGCCGCCCGTGTGCGGGTCTTCGAGTTGGGCCGCGTCTTCGTGCGTGATGCCGGCGTGTCCGATGGACCGCTCAGCGTGGCCGGCATTCGGCAGCCGATGCATGTAGCGGGGCTGGCCTATGGGGCGGTCGATGGCTTGCAGTGGGGCCAGAAGGAAAGGTGGGTCGACTTTTTCGACGTCAAGGGAGATCTGCAGACGCTGTTGTCGCCGCAGACGCTGAGCTACTTCGCGGCCGAACACCCCGCGTTGCATCCGGGCCGGTGCGCGGCCGTGCACCGTGGTGGGCAACTGCTGGGCCACGTGGGTGAACTGCACCCGCGCTGGCGCCAACAGTGGGAGTTGCCGCATGCGCCGGTGCTGTTCGAGCTGGACCTGCAGGCCGTGCTCGACACTTCGGTGCCGGTCTTTGCACCCGTGCAGCGGCAGCAGTCGGTGTGGCGCGACCTCGCGCTGGTGGTGGGAGACACGGTGACCCACGACAGCCTGGTACACGCCGTGCTGCAAGACCCCTTGGGCCTGGTGCGCAAGGCCACGCTGTTCGACATCTACAAGCCCGCGCAGCCCGTGGCCGGCATGGCTGCCGACGAACGCAGCATGGCGCTGCGGCTGGAACTGCTGGACGACGAAGTGACACTGTCAGAAGACCGCATCGAAGCGGCCATGGCCGCCGCGGTGCAACGCGCCCAGCAGACCTGTGGCGCACGCCTGCGTGCCTGAGGAACGTTTCAACGAAACCCGGAACCGGCATCATGCCCAAGCCAGACAGGGAAGCAGTGACCATGACCACCAGCGACAACGAAGTGCCGAGCGGACGCGTGACCCTGCCGTCGCTGGAAACGCCCACGCTCACGAAGGCCGACCTGGCCGAGCTGCTGTTCGACCGCCTCGGCTTGAACAAGCGTGAGTCCAAGGACATGGTGGAGGCCTTCTTCGATATCGTGCACGACACGCTGGTTGACGGGCACGACGTCAAGCTTTCCAGCTTCGGCAACTTCAACATCCGGCGCAAGGCACCCCGCCCGGGCCGCAACCCACGCACGGGTGAAGCCATCCCTATCAACGCCCGCAACGTGGTGACTTTTCATGCCAGTCACAAACTGAAGTCAGTGGTGCAAGGTGAAACCCCTGCCGAAGGAGACTTCGAGTAGAGTCTCGGATTATCTTGCGAGACCATTGATTTCAATGGAAAAAACGCTGCCGCCGATACCTGCCAAACGCTACTTCACCATCGGTGAGGTGAGCGATCTGTGCGCGGTGAAGCCGTACGTGCTGCGTTATTGGGAGCAGGAGTTCACGCAACTCAAGCCCATGAAACGGCGCGGCAACCGCCGCTACTACCAGCACCACGAGGTGCTGCTGATCCGCCGCATCCGCGAACTGCTGTATGACCATGGATTCACCATCAGCGGCGCGCGCAATCGGCTGGCCGACGGTGTGCCCGGGCGCGTCTCTGATGCCGAACTGGGTGCAGAGCTGGCCGACGGTGATGTGCTTGATGCCGACGCTGACGAGTTCGTAGAGGGCGTCGATCCGGCGCGGGCTTCCTCTGGTGCCATGTCCATCCCCGAGCGTGCAGTGGCTGCACAGGGCGGTGTTGTTGTTGGTGCCGGCCGCGCTGCGGCCGCGGTGGCAGGTGCTGCGACGGCCAGCGTGGCTGCATCGAATGCACGGTATCTGCCCGCAGAACCCTGGGCTGCAGAACAATTGCGCGCCGAATTGATGTCGATCCGCGACTTGCTCAGCGCTTGACGGGCCGGGGCCTCCATAGCCGTCGTATAATGCAAGGCTCAGTCGGGGCGTAGCGCAGCCTGGTAGCGCACTTGCATGGGGTGCAAGGGGTCGCGAGTTCGAATCCCGCCGCCCCGACCATTACGAATCAACGGGTTAGCTCTCTCAAGGGGCTAACCCGTTTGGCTTTGTGGGGCGGCCGGCAACGGAGTGGCCAAAACAATAAAAAAAGCCAGCACTGCTGCTGGCCCCATCAGAACGCAGCCACCCCGCCAGACGCGGGGTAGAGCGGGCTCGCTTACTGCAGCTTGACCTCGACGCGGCGCGCCTCGGCCATGTTGCCGGTGCCGGTGACGGTCTCGGGCTTCATCAGATCGATCTTGTCTTCCGCAATGCCGGCTGCCTTCAGCACGTCACGCACGGCGGTGGCGCGCTGCTTGGCCAGTTCGTCGTTTTTCGCAGGGTCACCACTGGGGTCGGTGAAGCCGCTGAGCACGGCCTTCTTGCCCTGGTTGACGCCGGCCACCACTTCCCGCAGCGCGGCTGCAGCGCCGTCGGCCACGTCGGCCTTGCCCGAGGCGAAGTAGAACTTCACGACGCCGTTTTCCGACTTGATGTAGGCGCCTTCGGGTGACGGCGCTGGAGCGGCCACGACCGGGGCTGGAGCGGCCACCACGGGGGGCGCCACGACTGCAGCAGCGGGCGCCTTGGTGACGCCAGGCAGCAGCGGCACGATCAGCAGCGCCACGATGTTGATGATCTTGATCAGCGGGTTCACGGCCGGGCCGGCGGTGTCCTTGTAGGGGTCGCCCACGGTGTCGCCAGTGACGGCGGCCTTGTGTGCTTCGCTGCCCTTGCCGCCGTGGTGACCGTCTTCGATGTACTTCTTGGCGTTGTCCCAGGCGCCGCCGCCGGTGCACATCGAGATGGCCACGAAGAGGCCCGTCACGATCGTGCCCATCAGCAAACCACCCAGCGCCGCAGCACCCAGCGTCAGACCCACCACCACCGGCACCACCACGGGCAGCAGCGACGGCACGATCATTTCCTTGATAGCGGCCGTGGTCAACATGTCCACCGCGGCGCTGTAGTCGGGCTTGCGCTTGCCAGCCATGATCTGGCCGTCCTGGAACTGGCGGCGCACTTCCACCACCACCGAACCGGCGGCGCGGCCGACGGCTTCCATTGCCATGGCACCGAACAGGTAAGGGATGAGGCCACCAATGAACAGGCCCACA
>JANOZF010000268.1:0-16001 GCA_031429255.1 Rubrivivax sp. | reverse complement strand
TCACGTCCACCGCCTCGGGCGCCACGGTGATGAAGAGCGCATAAGCGGGCTGGCGGCTGCCGTGCAGCTGGTCCTCGAACGCGGCGCGCACGGCGTGGGCGAGCAAGCGGTCGCGCACGTAGCGGCCGTTGACGAACAGGTACTGCATGTCGGCGCGCGCCCGCGCCGCTTCGGGCTGGCCCACCCGCCCGGCGATGGCCAGCGGGCCGCGCTGGTCTTGCACGGCGCGGCTGTGGGCCGTGAAGTCGGCGCCCAGCACGTCGGCCCAGCGCTGGGCCGCGACTTGCGGCGCGTCATCGACACCGCTGGCCGGCCCAGCGCGCCACTGCGCCACCAGCCGCCCCTCATGCCAGACGGCAAATGAGACTTCGGGGCGCGCCAGGGCGTGGCGCCGCACCGCTTCCAGCGCGTGGGCCAGCTCCGTGGCGTCGGTCTTCAGGAACTTGCGCCGCGCGGGCGTGCTGAAAAACAACTCCTGCACCTCGACCGTGGTGCCCGTGGCGCGCGCCGCAGCGCCCAGCTCCCCGCTGCGCGCATGAAGTCGCCAGGCATGGGGCTGCTCTGCCGTGCGCGAGGTCAGCGTCACTTCGGAAACCGAAGCGATGGCAGCCAGCGCCTCGCCCCGAAAGCCCATCGTCTGCACCGACTCCAGGTCGGCCAGCGAAGCGATCTTGCTCGTGGCGTGGCGCTTCAGCGCCAGCGGCAAGTCCTGCTCGGGGATGCCTGCGCCGTCGTCTTCCACCACGATGCTGCGCACGCCCCCCGCCAGCAGGCGCACGGTGATGTGACGGGCGCCAGCGTCCAGCGCGTTGTCCACCAGCTCGCGCACGGCGGCTGCGGGGCGGTCGATGACCTCGCCGGCCGCGATCTGGCTGACCAGCTCGTCAGGCAGCTCAGTGATGCGCCGACGCGCCGGCAGCAGGCGCAGCGGCGATAGCTCGGCAGTGTCCATCAAAGGGATTGTAGAAGTCACCCTCCCAGACCTGACGGGGCGAAGAAACCGCATTACTAGACTTCTGATGCGGCTGGTTACCCCAAGTGGGGATGACAATCGTCCGGTTAAGGGAATAGTTGCGTAATCTGAGGATTTTTGATGTCGAGTTTTTTTGCCGAGCTGGTGAGCAGCACCGATGAAGACCGCCGCGGGTTCGAGACCCACCCGGTGGTGATGGCGGCTGTGGCCCAAGGCATGTCTATTGAGCGCTACCGGGCCTTTCTGCTCGAGCTCTACCACGTGGTTTGGTATTTCAACCCGGTGAGTGCCGCAGCAGCCAGCCGCATGGGCACGCCGCAGAACGAATCGCTGCAGACGGTGCGGCACTTTCTCTACGATCACATGTTCGAAGAGAAAGGTCACGAAACCTGGGTTCTGAACGACTTGCAGGCCGTGGGCGTGGCCAGCGATCAGGCGCGTGCTCACGAGCCCGGTGCCCACACGCTGGCGCTGGTGGGCTACAACCACTGGAGCGCCGAGCATCGGCACCCCTGTTCGGCCTTGGGCATGCTCTATGCGCTGGAGGTGATTGCGTCGGTCTACGGCGGCCCCTTTGCATCGGCCATCAGCGAGACGCTGCTGCTGGAGGGCACGGCCGGTGTGTCGTTCATCGACTCGCATGCGTCGCTGGACAGCCAGCACATGGCGGAGTTGCGCGGCGTGCTGAACCTGGTGGAAGACCCTGCCGCGCAGGCGGCGGTGATGCAATCGGTGCGGGTTAATTTCCACCACTTCACCCGCATCATCGAAGCCATCTGACTCGATTCCCGAAGCTTTGGATACCACCACCGCTCCTCCAGCCAGCCCCAGCCACGCCGTCGGCGTCGGCGGATTGCTGGGCCGCCCGTACAAGACACTGCGGCTGGAATGGAGCTCCCAGCTCAGCATGTTGCGTGTGCGCACCTGCGTGCGCCCCATCCAGTGTTACAGCCTCGCCGCGATGGGCGAATTGCAACGCATGCTGGGCGACATCACGGCCAACCCGGGGCTGGTGCGGCACTTCGTGCTGAGCTCAGACGTGTCCAAGGTGTTCAACTTCGGTGGCGACCTGGCGCTGTTCGTGCTGCTGGTGCGCGCACGCGACGTGGAGTCGCTGAAGCTGTATGGCAAGCGCTGCGTCGACCTGGTGTGGTGGATGGAAAACGCGGCCCACCTGGGCATTCACACCACCGTGCTGTGCCAGGGCGACACCCTGGGCGGCGGGCTGGAATCGGTGCTGCCCTTTCACAAGGTGATCTTCGAGCGCGGTGCGCAGGCCGGCTTCCCCGAGGTGCTGTTCAATCTGTTCCCGGGCATGGGCGCCTGGGACTTCACCATCCGCAAGGGCGGCTTTGCGGTGGCCAACGAGATGATCCTGTCGGGCCGTCTGTACAGCGCCGAAGAGCTGCACTACCGGCGTCTGGTGGACGTGGTGGTGGACGACGGCCAGGGCGAGGCTGCCGTGGAACGCGTGGTGCAGGAAGTGGAACCGCGCCTGCGCGGCACGCTGGCGGCATTGCGCGCGCAGCGCCTGGCCGCGCCGGTGCGCTACGAGTCGCTGATGGCCATCGTCGAGCAGTGGGCCGAGAGTGCGATGAACCTGACCGACCGCGACCTGCGCCTGATGGAACGCCTGGCGCGCGCTCAGGTGCGCAAGGCCGGCGGCGCCGAAGAGGGCGCGGTGGAAGAGATCAAGCGCATGGAGCTGGAAAACGCCTGGAACGAACGGCGCACCGGCTACGACCGGCGCAGCGAGGCTTCACCCGATCGACGCACTCGCAGCTGAGGCGACGCCCCGCGCGGCGGCGCAAATGAGCAGCCGGGCCTGCAGCGCACGCTGCCAAAACCGATAAACCCGGGCTCACAGCGCCGTGCGCAGCCGCCAGATTTCCGGAAACAGCACCACGTCGAGCATCTTGCGCAGATAGCCCACGCCACTGGTGCCGCCGGTGCCGCGCTTGAAACCGATCACCCGCTCCACGGTGGTCACGTGCCGGAAGCGCCAGAGGCGAAACGCGTCTTCCAGGTCGGTGAGCTCTTCGCCCAGCTGGTACAGGTCCCAGTGGGTCTCGGGGTCACGGTAGGCCACCAGCCAGGCCTGCTCGACCGCCATGCTCTCGGCGTAGGGCTGGGTCCAGTCGCGTTGCACGTGGCTGGCCGGCACGGGCAGGCCCCGGCGGGCCAGCAGGCGCAGCGCCTCGTCGTACAACGACGGTGCTTCGAAGGCGGCGCGCACGACGGCCAGCCGCTGCGGGTGGTGCACATGGGGCTGCAGCAGCGCGGCGTTCTTGTTGCCCAGACCAAACTCGATGCAGCGGTATTGCCAGCTTTGAAATCCACTGCTGCGCGCCAGCGTGGGGCGGATGGCGCTGTATTCAGGCGGCGTCATGGTCGCCAACACGTCCCACGCGTGCACCAGCTGTTCCATGATGCGCGACACGCGCGCCAGCGCCTTGAAAGCCGGTTGCAGCCGGTCCTGGGCCACGAAGCCGATGGCCCGGTGCAGTTCATGCAGCAGCAGCTTCATCCACAGCTCGCTGGTCTGGTGCTGCACGATGAACAGCAACTCGTTGGGGTCGTTGGAAAGGGGGTGCTGGGTGCCGAGCACCTGGTCCAGGTGCAGGTAGTCGCCATAGCTCATGTCGCTGCCGAAGTCGAGCTGTGCGCCGTCTTCGTGCGCGGCCGGCGCAGGCATCGAGCCTGACGCGGGCAAGGCCGCGGTGCCATCGGCGGCCGCTGGTTCCGGGTTGAAAGGGCATGCGCTCATGGACTGCGCTCCTTCAGGTCACCGCATTGCGCTGATTGAACCGCGGTGCCTGCCATTCGCCACTGGCCAGCACCTGGCGCAGCTGCTCGGCGGCGTCCCAGGTGTCGGCGTAGCCCAGGTACAGCGGCGTGAAGCCGAAACGCAGCACGTCGGGGGCACGGAAGTCGCCGATCACCCCGCGTGCTATCAGCGCCTGCACCACCGGGTAGGCGATCTGTTCATGGGCGAAACACACCTGGCTGCCGCGCAGGTCGTCTTCGGTAGGCGACACCAGCCGCAGCTGCGGGCAATGGGCCTGCACCTGCTGCGCAAACAGCCGCGTCAGGGCCAGTGACTTGGCACGCAGCGCCGGCATGCCGCCCAGGGGCTCGGCGGCGAGCACGGTGTCGACGCCACACTCCAGCGCCGCCAGCGACAGCAACGGCGGCGTGCCGCACAGGTAGCGCGCAATGCCGGCTGCGGGGCGGTAGTCGGGCGTGAACTCAAACGGCGCGGCATGCCCCATCCACCCCGCCAGCGGCTGCCAGAAGCGTTCGGCGTGGCGCGGGTGCACCCAGACGAAGGCTGGTGCACCCGGCCCGCCGTTGAGGTATTTGTAGCCGCAGCCCACCGCGAAGTCGGCACCGTCGCGGTGCAGCTGCACCGGCACCGCACCGGCGCTGTGCGCCAGGTCCCCCACCACCAGCGCGCCGGCGGCATGCGCGACCTGCGACAGTGCGGCCATGTCGTGCATGCGGCCGGTGCGGTAGTTCACGTGGGTCAGCATCAGCAGCGCGCAGCGGTCCTTCAGCGCGCCAGCCAGCAGCGTGGGCAACTCGTCGGCGTCGGCCAGCTGCAGCTCGAAACCGCGCTCGGCGGCCAGCGCCTGCGCGATGTACAGATCGGTGGGAAAGTTGCTGCGCTCGCTGAGGATGACGCGGCGCTGCGCTTGCTTGCGGTCGGCGGCGACGATGCTGGCCGCCGCGCTGAGCACCTTGTACAGGTTGACGCTGGTGGAATCGGCCACCACCAGCTCGTCCGGGCCGGCGCCCACCAGGCGCGCGATCTTGTTGCCCACGCGCTGCGGCAGGTTGATCCAGCCGGCGCTGTTCCAGCTGCCGATCAGGCCCTGGCCCCATTCTTGTTGCACCACCTGCTGCACCCGCGCCGCAGTGGCCGTGGGCAGCACACCCAGCGAATTGCCGTCCAGGTACAACACGCCCGGCGGCAGCTTGAACTGCTGGCGCAGCCCGCGCAGCGGATCGGCGGCATCGAGTGCGAGGGCTTGGTCACGGGTGGTCATCAAAGGTCTCATCCAGGTTCAGCGCTCGGGCCGCAAGGCCGGCGCACGCGCCGTGGCCCACAGCACAGTCATTTCGCAGGCAGAGTTCGCAGCACCGCCCGCACCGGCGATGCGCAGGCGCCCAGCAGCTTCAAGGGCAGCGCAATCAGTTCGTAGTCACCCGCAGGCACGTCGTCGAGCACCAGGTTTTCCAGCACGCGCAGGCCGCGGCGGCGCAGCACCTGGTGGCTGTCCAGCGTCTTGCTGGTGGCGGGGTCGACGCTGGCGCTGTCGATGCCCACCAGCAGCACGCCCAGGTCAGCCAGGCGTTCGATCGTGTCGGCGGCAAAGGCCAGCAGGTTCGGGTCCCAATGCGCCACCGGCGCGCGGGCGTAGGTGCGCACCAGCACACGGGGTGGCGTGCCCTGCACCGCGTCGGCGATGTCGTGCCACTGCACCAGCGGCCCGCGGCCGATGGCATGCACCACACGGCACGGGCCCAGGTAGGGCGTCAGGTCCAGTTCGCCTGCGCCGGCACCGGCATCGTCGTAGTGCAGCGGTGCGTCGGCATGGGCGCCGGTGTGCGGGCTCAGCGTGAGCGTGCTCACGTTGACCGGGCAGCCAGGCCCGATGCGCGTGGCCCAGACCGCCGTGTAGGGCGCGTCACCGGGGAACACCGGCGAACCCGCGTGCACCGGGGGCGAGATGTCCCACAAGCGGCCGGCCTGCAGCCGCCCTTCGGCAGGGGCCGACGTCGCCGCCCGGGGTGTGGATCGAGGCATGGAAGCGGATGATAACGGGGGCCCGCAAATTAGTTGACATTTGAAGTATCTGCTCAAAAAATGGGTTCATGACCAGCACCGCCGCCGACCCGCAAGCCCAGCCCGCCCGAGACCCTGGCGCGGCCACCACCACGGCGCACGTCGATACCTTTGCACGAGACCGGCTGCCGCCGGCGCAGGCGTTGCCGGAGCTCCTCTTCGAACTGCCCGAGCTGCAGTTCAGGCCGCGCCTGAACTGCGTTACCGAGCTGCTGGACCGCTGGGTGGCGGCAGGCCACGGCGAGCGGCTGGCGGTGCAAGGCAGCGGTGTGCGCTGGAGCTATGCGCAGCTTCAGCAGCAGGCCAACCGCATCGCGCAGGTGCTGGTGTCGCAGCGGGGGCTGGTTCCGGGCAACCGGGTGCTGTTGCGCGGCGCCAATTCGCCGATGCTGGCGGCGTGCTGGCTGGCGGTGGTGAAGGCCGGCGGCATCGCGGTGGGCACGATGCCGCTGCTGCGCGCCGGTGAACTGGCCGCCATCATCGACAAGGCACAGATCAGCTATGCCTTGTGCGACGCCCGCCTGGCCGACGAACTGCGGCAGGCGCAGCGGCAGTGCCCCGTGCTGCGCCACCTGACCTGTTTCGGCGGCGAACTCGAGAGCATGGCCGCCGCGCAACCCGCCGTGTTCGACAACGTGGACACCGCCGCCACCGACATCTGCGTGATGGCCTTCACCTCGGGCACCACCGGCGTGCCCAAGGGCACGCTGCACTTCCACCGCGACGTGATGGCCGCCACCGTGTGCTGGCCGCCGCATGTGCTGCGCGCCGACAGCAGCGATGTGTTCATCGGCAGCCCGCCGCTGGCTTTCACCTTCGGACTGGGTGGCCTGCTGGCGTTTCCGCTGGCCATCGGCGCCAGCACGGTGCTGCTGGAGCGGGCGTCACCCGACGCGCTGCTGCCGGCCATCCAGCAATACCGGGCAACCGTGTGTTTCACCGCCCCCACTTCCTACCGTGCCATGGCTACACAGGTGGCGGCACACGACCTGAGCAGCCTGCGCAAGTGCGTGTCGGCCGGCGAAGCGCTGCCCGCGGCCACGCGTGCGCTGTGGAAGGCCAGCACCGGCATCGAGCTGATTGACGGCATCGGCTCCACCGAGCTGTTTCACATCTTCATCAGTGCCGACGAAGCCCACGCCCGGCCCGGCGCCACCGGGCTGCCCGTGCCCGGCTATCGTGCCGCGGTGCTGGGCGACGACGGTGTTGAACTGCCGGCGGGCCGGGTGGGCCGGCTGGCGGTGAAGGGCCCCACCGGGTGCAAGTACCTGGACGACCCACGCCAGGCCAGCTACGTGCAGGGCGGTTGGAACATCACCGGCGACGCCTACCTGGTGGACGCCGACGGCCAATTCGTCTACCAGGCGCGCACCGACGACATGATCATTTCAGGCGGCTACAACATCGCCGGCCCCGAGGTGGAGGGCGCCCTGCTGCTGCACCCGGCGGTGGCCGAATGCGGTGTCGTGGGGGTGGCCGACGAGGCGCGCGGCATGGTGGTGAAGGCCTTCGTGGTGCTGCACGCCGGCCACCTTGGCGACGCGGCCATGGCCCGGGAGTTGCAAGACCACGTGAAGCAGACCATCGCACCCTACAAATACCCGCGCGAGATCGAGTTCCGCACGCAACTGCCGCGCACCGAAACCGGCAAGCTGCAGCGCTTCAGGCTGAAGACCAGCTGACGGCGCATCGGCTTGCGCAGATCAGTGCCGAACCCTGCCGCCGTCGAGCCCGAACAGGTCGGCCAGCGCTGCACGTACCTGCTGCTGCCCAACCGCATTGGTGTTGTGGTGCGAGCCGCCCTGCACCAGCACGAAACGCTTGGGATGCGGGGCGCGCTCGAACAGCGCACGGCCCAGCGCGGGGCTGATCAGGCTGTCTTCACTGCCATGCACCACCAGCACGGGCGCCTTCACCTCGGCCACGTGCCGTGCAGCATCGAAACGCTGCGTGATCAGCGGCTGCAGTGGCAGCCAGCCCCACTTCAGCGACTTGTAGACATCGGGTATCGAAGTGAAGCTGCCCTCGACGATCAGGCCCGCCAAGGCTTGAGGCGAAGCGGCACCCGGGCCCGCCTGGGGAGCACCCAGTCGCGCCGCCAGCTGCACGGCCACGGCGCCGCCCAGCGAGTGGCCGAACACATAACGCGATGGCTGCGGCCATTGCCTGGCCATCCAGTGCCAGGCGGCCAAAGCGTCTTCCACGGCCGACGCTTCTGACGGCAGCGCCGGCGTGCTCTGGCCAAAACCGCGGTAGTCCACGCCCAGCACCGCAAAACCCATCTCGTGCAGGCGCCGCATGCGGTGGGCACTGCCGCGCACGTCCCAACGGGCGCCGTGCAGGTACAGCAGCACCGGTGCCAAGGGGTCGGCCTGGGGCAACCACAAGGCGTGCAGTTGCACCTCCTCCGGGGCTGACGCCGATGCGGCGACGCTTGCGGCGCCCATGCCCGTCAACTCCCTGTCACCCGGCAGCTGCGCGGCGTAAGGTGCGGCCGCGGCAGGGGCCGCGTCGGCGCCGAAAGGGGCTCCGGCCTGCAGCTCGGCCGTGGCACTGCTGGCCGATACGGGCGTGCGTCGGGGCCCGCTGCTGCGCGCCGATTCCGGTTTGCCCGGCTCGAAGCCGATCCACACGTCCTGCATGCCCTGGGCGGCGGCCAGCCCGCCGGCCCAGGCGCGGTCGCTGGGCTGAAAGATCCAGCGGCGCTGCTGCTCGTCCAGCGCCGTGCACCCCGCTGCGGTTGCTGCAATGCCTGCGGTCAGCGCAGCCATCGTCAGCCACCGCCGCAGGCGCCCGGTGGAGGTGGCCCCAGGTGCGCGGGACAGTTTGTTGGGCGCTGGAGGTGCAGTCATGATGCTGGGCATGTGGTGGCTGGGAACGGGAAGCCAAGGGGTGCAGGAGCGGGTGCGGGAGCGGGTGGATCAGGGGGTGGATCAGGGGGTGGATCAGCGGGTACTCAGCGGATGGCGGGCCGGCCGGTGGCCGGCCATGCCCGCCGCGGCTGCGACACGGAGCACAGTGATGCGGTCGACACAGCCACCGCGTGGCTCCGCCCCCATTACCTATTGATCGCCAGCGCCGTTGCGGTAGGCTAGCGTACAGCTTCAGCAACTTCAACCAAGGGCGGCGCCTATGAAACCCGTATCACTGCTGTTGGCAAAACGTGAAGGCACCTTGTGGCATGTGCGGCCCGACGAATCGGTGTTTGCGGCCCTGCAGTTGCTGGCCGAATACGAGGTCGGCGCACTGATGGTGATGGAAGGCGGGCGCTTGGTGGGGGTGTTCTCGGAACGCGACTACACGCGCAAGATCGCACTGCAGGGCCGCAATTCCAAGGAAACCAAGGTTTCAGAGATCATGACCACCCAGGTGCGAACCGTCAGCGCCAGCACCGGCACGCGCGCCTGCATGGCGTTGATGAGCGAACACAAGTTCCGCCACCTGCCGGTGGTGGAAGGCGGCACGGTGCTGGGCATGATCTCCATCCGAGACATCATGGACGACATCATTGCCGACCACGAAACGACCATCGCCCAGCTGGAAACCTACATCCAGAGTTGAACGTGCTCCAAGGCGCCATGAGCCGCCTGCTCCCCAAGAGCCACCGGCCTGAAACGACGCCAATGCACGCTATGCTCGTGGCCGCATGAGCGAAGCAACCGGCATCGAGACCGCACTCCACCGCGAGATGCTGCAGGGCGCGCTGCGCAACTCCGCGCGGTCGGTGCTGCTGCTGGTGGTGGCCGTGCCTTACATCGCCTGGCTGGGCTGGCAAGCCGGCATCCAGACGGCGGCCATCGGCGTCTTGCTGCTCGGCACCGGCGTGTCGATCTGGCGCGTGCTGCTGGTCAAGGCCTATGGCAACCAGCCGCAGATGGGGCGTCTGGAAGTCAAGGCCGTCGTGCGTCAGCTCGAAGGCAACGCCGTGGTGGTGGGCCTGATGTGGGCCTGGGCCACCTACAGCATCTACCCCAGCCTGCAGGGTCTGAACGCCACGGTGTACGTGGTCATCATCTGCGGCTCGATTGCCACCGCGGCCTTCTTCATGTCGATGGCCGGCCGCAGCTTTCTGCTGCTGTCGCTGCTGCAACTGGGTTCGTTGACCGTGGTGTCGCTGCTGAACGGCTCCGCCCACTCGGTGCCCATTGCGGTGCTGGCGGTCATCTTCGGCTTCACCATGGTGCGCGCCACATTGGAATTCCGCGAGGTGACGCTGCGCTCGATGCGCCACAGTCTGGAAGCCGACCGCGCGCGCGACCGGCTGCTGAAGGCCAAGGAAGCCGCCGAAGCGGCCAACCTGGCGAAGTCGCAGTTTCTGGCCACCATGAGTCACGAAATACGCACACCCATGAACGGTGTGCTGGGTGCGCTGGAACTGCTGCGCCAGACGCCACTGGACGCCCGTCAGCGCCGCCTGGTGCGCACCGCGTCGGCTTCGGGAGAGTCGTTGATGGACATCCTGAACGACGTGCTCGACCACTCCAAGATCGAGGCCGGCAAGCTGGTGCTGGCGTTGGCGCCGATGTCGCTGCAAGCGGTGGCTGGCGCCTCGACCTCGCTCTTCAGGGCCAACGCCGAGTCTCGCGGCCTGCAGCTGAACCTGGTGCTCGGCAACGGCGTGCCCGACGGCGTGCTGGGCGACGCGCCGAGACTGAAACAGGTGCTGTTGAACCTGCTGGGCAATGGCGTGAAGTTCACCGAGCAGGGCACCATCACGCTGCGCCTGACGGCCGAGCCGGTGAGCGCCACGGTGATGCGCGTGCGCTTTGCCGTCGAAGACACCGGTATCGGCATCCCGCCCGAGGCGCTGCAAGAGGTGTTCATGCCGTTCCATCAGGTCGATGGCACGCGTTCCAGGCTGCGCGGGGGCACCGGGCTGGGCCTGGCCATCAGCCAGCGCATCGTTGAAGCCATGGGCGGTCGCATCGAGGTCAGCAGCCAGATGGGCAAAGGCTCGGAGTTCAGCTTCACGCTGCAGTTCCAGCTGGCGCCGCACACGCCGCAGACCGGCACTGACTCGGACTTTGGCGGCTTCTCGGTCGTCAACGACGAACTCAGCGGCGTGGTGCTGCTGGTGGAAGACAACATCGTGAACCGCATGATAGGCGCCGAGATGCTGAAGTCCTACGGGCTGAACGTGCTGGAAGCCGAAGACGGCGCCATGGCGCTGACGGTGCTGGAGCACCAGAAGGTGGATCTGGTGCTGATGGACATCCAGATGCCCGTGCTCGATGGCTACGCGGCCTCGCGCCAGGCCCGGTCGCGTGAACAACGCCTGCACCTGCCTCGGGTGCCCATCGTGGCGCTGACCGCCAATGCCTTCGAAGAAGATGCGGCGCAGGCCATGGCCGCGGGCATGGACGGCCACCTGGCCAAGCCTTATTCGCGCGCGCAACTCGGCGAACTGCTCAGGCGCTGGCTCTAGGAGCGTGGGCGGCAGAAAGGCGTCGGCTGCAACGCGCGAGAAAACGGCGTCCTCCGGTATCGCCTGCTGCGCCCAGGGGTCTACCCTGGGATTGCAGGACGATACCGAAGGCCACTCGTTTTTCGCTCGTTTCGCTTCGACGCCTTCTGCCGCCCACGCTCCTGGCCGCGAGCGCGGCGCGCCGGGCCCACCCTTCAGATCTGCTCGCGAGACGACTGCAGCAACAGCAGCCCGTCGAAGATCAGGGTGTCGATGGTCTCAAACGGCAGGTCGGTGATCGGGCCCAGCTTCACCGCGGCGCCGCCCGTCATCAGCAGCATGGGCGCAAGCCCGGTGCGGGTATGCAGCCGCCGGGCCTGGCGCTCGATGGCACCGGCCATGGCATTGGCGCCGCCGCTCATCAGCGCGTCGCTGGTGTTGGTGGGAAAGTCCACCACCTCGCCGGTGGGCACCTTCAGGCCATCGGTGCCTTGTTCCAGCGCGCGTTGCATGAGGCCGAAGCCGGGCAGGATCAGGCCGCCCAGAAAGCGACCGCTGGCGTCCAGCGCGTCCACCGTCACCGCCGTGCCCACCATCACCACCAGCGCCGGCCGCGGCTGGCCGTTGCGCAGCACATGCCAGCGCGCGCCCGCCAGCGCCACCCAGCGGTCGGCGCCCAGCCGGCTGGGGTGGTCATAACCATTCAACAGGCCCGCTTCGCGTGCCTTGGGCACCACCCAGTGGGACTCCAGGTCCCACAGTTCCATCTGCTCTTCCACGCGCCGGCGCACCGCGTCGCCGGCCACCACGCAACCCAGCATGCGGGTGGGCGTGGGCAGCGACTTCCACTCGCCTTCGGCCAGGTCGTCGATGGTCTCCAGGAAGGCCGCGCCCTGGCACAACAGTTCGGCGCCCGGTTGCGGCAGCGCGTAGAGGGCCCATTTCAGGCGCGTGTTGCCGATATCGATGGCCAGGAAGGTCATGGTGCAGTGGTGGAGGTGAAGGCAAGCGCCCAACCCCAAGCGTATCAGCGCCCATGCAGCACAAAGGGTCGCGGCGCTGCGGGAAAACCTGGGGCTGCGCCCTTTCGCCCGCGATCAGGCTGCACGGCGTCACACGCCAGTGGCATCATCTGCACTTGACGTTAACGTCAATCGGTCAGCGGCTGACCACCGCGCCCTGGGCAAGGCGGCAGGAGCCGCCACCAGCGCCGTTGACGTGGCCCGCTCACCACCATTCACCGCAAGAGTCCAACATGACCGACCTGTCCGCTGAATTCAAGGCCCTGGCCACCTACCGCCCGACGCACAAGGTGCGCTTCGTCACGGCCGCCAGCCTGTTCGACGGGCACGACGCCGCCATCAACATCATGCGGCGCATCCTGCAGGGCATGGGTGCCGAGGTCGTCCACCTGGGCCACAACCGCAGCGTGGAAGAGGTGGTGACGGCGGCGCTGCAGGAAGACGTGCAAGGCATCGCCATCAGCAGCTACCAGGGCGGGCATGTCGAGTACTTCAAGTACATGGTGGACCTGTTGAAGAGCCGCGGCGGTGCCCACATCCAGGTCTTTGGCGGCGGCGGCGGCGTCATCGTACCGACCGAGATCCGCGAGCTGCAGGCCTACGGCGTGACGCGCATCTACAGCCCCGAAGACGGTCAGCGCATGGGCCTGCAGGGCATGATCGGCGAGATGGTGATGCGCTGCGACCAGGACCTGTCGCCCTACGCGCCTGCCGACGCCGCGGCCCTGCAGGGCCACGGCGACGCCGCGTGGCGGGCGCTGGCGCAGGCCATCACCGCACTTGAAAACGGCAGCGCGTCGGCGGCGCTGAAGGCCAGCCTGGCCGCAGCGGCCACCGGGGCGAAGACCCCCGTGCTGGGCATCACCGGCACCGGCGGCGCCGGCAAGAGCAGCCTCACCGACGAACTCATCCGCCGCATCCGGCTGGACCAGGGCGACGCGCTGCGCATCGCCGTCATTAGCATCGACCCCAGCCGGCGCAAGAGCGGTGGTGCGCTGCTCGGCGACCGCGTCCGCATGAATGCCATCTCGCCCTGGTCGGCCTTGACCCCCTCGGCCGCGACCGGCAAGGCGGCCGCGCCGAACAACCCGCAGCGTGTCTTCATGCGCAGCCTGGCCACGCGCGACTTCGGCAGCGAGATCAGCCAGGCCCTGCCCGACGTGCTGACCGCCTGCAAGGCCGCCGGCTTCGACCTCATCGTCGTCGAGACCTCGGGCATCGGCCAGGGCGACGCCGCCATCGTGCCGCTGGTGGACGTGCCGATGTACGTGATGACGCCCGAGTTCGGTGCCGCCAGCCAGCTGGAGAAGATCGACATGCTCGACTTCGCTGAATTCGTGGCCATCAACAAGTTCGACCGCAAGGGTTCACTGGATGCCTTGCGCGACGTGGCCAAGCAGGTGCAGCGCAACAAGGAAGCCTGGACCACGCCGACCGAGCAGATGCCGGTGTTCGGCACCATGGCCAGCCGCTTCAACGACGACGGCGTGACGGCGCTGTACCAGGCCCTGCTGCCGCGCCTGGCGGCACTCGGCTTGCCCACCACCGAAGGCCGATTGCCGCAGGTGGGCACGCGACACAGCACGCACCAGGTGCCCATCGTGCCCGGCGCGCGCGTGCGCTACCTGGCCGACATCGCCGACACCCTGCGCGGCTACAAGCAGCGCGTGCGTCAACAGGCCACTCTCGCGCGCGAGGTGCAGCAGCTGCGTGCCGCGGCAGCCATGCTGCGCATCGGCAAGCCGGACAAGGCGCGCGCCTCCGAAGCCGCCATCGACCTGGCCGAAGAGCGCGAGTCGCGCCAGGACGCACAGGCGCGCAAGTTGCTGGCGCAGTGGCCCG
Source organism: Rubrivivax sp. (assembly GCA_031429255.1). GTDB lineage: Bacteria > Pseudomonadota > Gammaproteobacteria > Burkholderiales > Burkholderiaceae_C > Rubrivivax. The sequence continues at coordinate 1,911 of JANOZF010000268.1, read as the reverse complement.
ACATGAGACGAGCCTACGCCGGCGACGAATACGTGGTGAAGATCCGCGACAAGGAAATCCGCACCGCGCTGACGCACACCACGCTGTCGGGCAACAAGATCCGCAAGGTGTCGCTGCCAGGCTTTGAATGCCATGGCGAGCTGCTGAAGTGGCTGATGCTGGACAACGTGCCCGGCAGCTTTCCGTACACCGCCGGCACCTTCGCGTTCAAGCGCGAAAACGAAGACCCGACGCGCATGTTTGCCGGCGAGGGGGATGCCTTCAGAACGAACCGCCGCTTCAAGATGGTCAGCGAAGGCCTGCCCGCCAAGCGCCTGAGCACGGCCTTCGACAGCGTCACGCTGTACGGCAACAACCCCGACCTGCGGCCCGACATCTACGGCAAGGTGGGCAACAGCGGCGTGTCCATCGCCACGCTGGACGACCTGAAGGTGCTGTACAGCGGCTTTGAACTCACCCACCCCGCCACCAGCGTGAGCATGACCATCAACGGCCCGGCGCCCAGCATCCTGGCCATGTTCATGAACACCGCCATCGACCAGAACCTGGACAAGTTCAAGTCCGACAACGGCCGCGACCCGACCGACGACGAAGCGCAGAAGATCCGCGCCTGGACACTGGCCAACGTGCGCGGCACGGTGCAGGCCGACATCCTGAAAGAAGACCAGGGCCAGAACACCTGCATCTTCAGCACCGAGTTTTCACTGAAGGTGATGGGCGACATCGCCCAGTACTTCGTGCACCACGACGTACGCAACTTCTACAGCGTCAGCATCAGCGGCTATCACATCGCCGAAGCCGGTGCCAACCCCATCAGCCAACTGGCTTTCACGCTGAGCAACGGCTTCACCTTCGTCGAGGCCTACCTGGCCCGCGGCATGCACATCGACGACTTCGCGCCCAACCTGAGCTTCTTCTTCAGCAACGGCATGGACCCGGAATACACCGTGCTCGGCCGGGTGGCCCGCAGGGTCTGGGCGGTGGCCATGCGCGACCGCTACGGCGCCAACGAACGCAGCCAGAAGCTGAAGTACCACGTGCAGACCAGCGGCCGCAGCCTGCACGCGCAGGAGATCCAGTTCAACGACATCCGCACCACGCTGCAGGCGCTGATTGCCGTTTATGACAATTGCAATTCGCTGCACACGAATGCGTTCGATGAAGCGATCACCACGCCTACCGAAGACAGCGTGCGCCGCGCGATGGCCATCCAGATGATCATCAACCGCGAATGGGGCCTGGCGAAGAACGAAAACCCCAACCAGGGTGCCTTCGTCATCGACGAGCTGACCGAACTGGTGGAAGAAGCGGTGTTGTCGGAGTTCGAGAAGATCGCCGAGCGCGGCGGCGTGCTGGGTGCGATGGAAACCGGCTACCAGCGCAGCAAGATCCAGGAAGAGAGCATGCATTACGAGATGCTCAAGCACACCGGCGAGTACCCGATCATCGGCGTCAACACCTTCCGCTCGCCCAGCGGCAACGGGGCGCCGGAGACGATCGAACTGGCGCGCAGCACCGAAGACGAAAAGCAATCTCAGCTGCAGCGCCTGAACGACTTCCACGCCCGCCACGCCGCCGAGTCACCCGCGATGCTGAAACGCCTGCATCAGGCCGTCATAGCCAACGGCAACGTGTTTGAAGTGCTGATGGACGCCGTGCGCTGCTGCAGCCTGGGGCAGATCACGAATGCGTTGTTTGAAGTCGGCGGGCAGTACCGGCGCAGCATGTAGAGTCAGCCTCCATGCTCTACGCTGCCCTCAAGCTGGCCCACCTGCTGGCCCTCGTCGTCTGGATCGGCGGCATGGTGTTCGCCCAGTTCTTCCTGCGCCCTGCTGCGCTGCAACTGGATCCGCCGCAGCGTGTGCGTCTGATGCACGGCAGCTTGCAGCGCTTCTTTGCCGCGGTGCTGGT
>JANOZF010000267.1:0-2056 GCA_031429255.1 Rubrivivax sp. | reverse complement strand
CAGCCGGTGCAGGCGGTCTGGTGACGGCCGGGCAAGCGTTTGGGTTGACACTTCACTGCTGAAACCAGGCACCCGAGCATGAACGCAGAACATCCGAACCAGTTTGCCCTGCTCAAGCAGCGCCGCTTCGCCCCGTTCTTCTGGGTGCAGTTTCTGGGCGCCGGCAACGACAACGTCTTCAAGTTCGCCTTCACGGTGATGGTGACGTACCAGTTGCAGCTGCAGTGGCTGCCACCCAGCCTGGCGGGGCTGGTGATCGGGGCGCTGTTCATCCTGCCCTTCGTGCTGTTCAGCGCCACCAGCGGGCAGCTGGCCGACAAGTACCCGAAGGAGCGGCTGATCCGCGCCGTGAAGACGCTGGAAATCGCCATCATGCTGCTGGCCGGCTGGGGTTTCGTGCAACAGCAGGTGCCGCTGCTGCTGGGCTGCGTGTTCCTGATGGGGCTGCACAGCACGCTGTTCGGCCCGGTGAAGTTTGCCTACCTGCCGCAGCACCTGAGCGAGCGTGAACTCACGGGGGGCAACGGCATGGTGGAGATGGGCACTTTCGTGGCCATCTTGCTGGGCAACCTGGCCGGGGGCTTGTTGATCGCGATGCCGCAGGTGGGGGCTGGCTACGTGGCCGCGGCTTGCCTGGCGCTGGCGGTGCTGGGGCGTGCGCTGGCGCAGGCCGTGCCGTCGTCGCCGGCCACCGACCCGCAACTGGTCATCAACTGGAACCCGGTCACCGAGACCTGGCGCAACCTGTTGCTGGCGCATGGCAACGTGGTGGTCTTCCGCTCGCTGCTGGGCATCAGCTGGATGTGGTTCTTCGGCGCCGTGTTCCTGAGCCAGTTTCCGAGTTTCGCGCGCGACGTGCTGCACGGCAACGAACAGGTGGCTTCACTGCTGCTGGTGGTGTTTTCGGTGGGCATCGGCGTGGGCGCGCTGCTGTGCGAGATGCTGAGCAAGCGCCACGTGGAAATCGGCCTCGTGCCGCTGGGCGCCATCGGCATGACGCTGTTCAGCGTCGACCTCTATTTCGCATCGCGCGGCCTGCCGGCGGCGCCGCTGATGGGTGCGCTTGCGTTCCTGGCGCAGCCGGCACATTGGCGCGTGCTGGCCGATCTGGCCTTGCTGTCGCTCTTTGCCGGCATCTACAGCGTGCCGATGTATGCGCTGATCCAGATGCGCAGCCAGCCCACGCACCGCGCGCGCATCATCGCCGCCAACAACATCCTGAACGCCATCTTCATGATCGTCAGCAGCGTCGGCGTGGGCGCGCTGCTGGGTGCGGGCTTCAGCATCCCGCAGGTGTTCCTGGTGGTGGGCGTCTTGAACGCCGTGGTGGCTTTCTACATCTTCATGCTGGTGCCGGAGTACCTGCTGCGCTTCGTGGCGTGGGTGCTGACGCGCTGCATCTACCGCTTCAAGGTGCGGGGCGACGAACACATTCCGGCTCAAGGTGCGGCGATCCTGGTCTGCAACCATGCGAGTTACGTTGACGCGGTGCTGCTGATGGCGGCCAGCCCGCGCCCGATCCGTTTCATCATGGACAGCCGCATCTTCGCCACGCCGCTGCTGGGGGCGCTGTTTCGCCTGGCCAAGGCGATACCGATAGCGCCGCAGCGCGACGATCCGGTGCTTTACGAAGCGGCGTTTGCGCAGGCGCGCCTGGTGCTGGACGGAGGCGACCTGCTGTGCATCTTTCCTGAAGGCGGCATCACCCGTGACGGCAGCCTCGGTGAGTTCAAGGGCGGCGTGATGAAGGTGCTGCAGAGCCACCCCGTGCCGGTGGTGCCGATGGCGCTGCACAACCTGTGGGGTTCGTTCTTTTCGCGGGTGGAAAAGGGCACCGCGATGGTCAAGCCGTTCAGGCGCGGCCTGTTCAGCCCCGTGGCGCTGACGGTGGCACCGGCGCAGGCGGCGCCCCAGGTGACGCTGGCTGGACTGCGCGAGCAGGTGGCGCAGTTGCTGGGGCCGGGCGGCGCCTGACAGGCGATGGTCGTGGACGGCCCCGCCTTCGTGGCGCTGGCACATGCAAGTCCCGAGGCCGCGGCGCGTTGCCAGATGCTAA
>JANOZF010000266.1:0-2247 GCA_031429255.1 Rubrivivax sp. | reverse complement strand
CACCTGGCTGAGCGCACAGCCCGCCAGACCAGCGATACCCGCGCCGAGCGAAAACGCATAGGTGTCTACCCGCGCGGTGTTCACGCCCATGCAGGCGGCCATGCGGCGGTTCTGCGTCACGCCGCGCACGAACAGGCCCAGGCGTGTGCGCGAAATCAACAGCGCCACGCCGGCCAGCACCAGCGCGGCAAACACGATGATGGCCAGGCGGTTGTAGGGCAGCGTCAGGTTGGGCAGCACCTGCACGCCGCCTGACAGCCAGCTGGGGTTTTCGACGCCGACGTTCTGCGCGCCAAACAGGCTGCGCACCGACTGCATCAGGATCAGGCTGATGCCCCAGGTGGCCAGCAGCGTTTCCAGTGGCCGGCCGTACAGCCAGCGGATGACGGTGCGTTCCATCACCGCACCCACCAGCGCTGCGGCCAGAAATGACAAGGGGATGGCGGCCACGATGTACCAGTCGAACAGCCCCGGCAGCGCCGCCTTGAAGAGGTTCTGCACGGCATAGGTGGCGTAGGCGCCGATCATCAGCAGCTCACCATGCGCCATGTTGATGACGCCCATCAGCCCATAGGTGATGGCCAGCCCCAGCGCCACCAGCAGCAGGATGCTGCCCAGGCTGATGCCGGTGAACAGCAGGCCCAGACGCTCGCCCCACACCAGGCGGCCGCGCACCGCGTCGATCGACACGGCCATGGCCGCCTTGACTTCAAGGTCGGCCTCGGCGGCCATGCGGTCGGCCAGCAGCGAGGCCATGGCGGGCAGCTGGCTGGCGCCCAGCAGCCGGGCCGCCTGCAGGCGTTTGTTCTTGTCGGTGGACGACAGCAGCGCAGCAGCGCGCAGCTGCTCCAGCCGCACTTTCAGGTCGGCGTCGGTTTCAGCGGCCAGCGCCTTTTCAACCAGCGGCAGCTTGGCTTCGTCGACGCTGTCTTTCAGCTCGTTGACGGCCTTGCTGCGCAGCTTCAGATCGGGTGAAAACAGCTGCAGCCCGGCCAGCGCGGCTTCCAGCTCCTGCCGCATGCGGTTGTTGTTGACGACTTCTTCGGCGTTGCCGGGCAGCAGCGTGTCGGCGCCGGTTTGGGCGTCCTTGGCCTTGCCGTCGCGTACCAGCAGCACACGTTCGCCAGCCACCTTCACTTCGTCGTCGAGCAAGGCACGCACGAAGGGCGCCAGGCCGTCGGCGGCTTCGGCCGTGGCCTTGGCCAACGCTTCGATGCGGGCGTCGGTTTCACCCTGGGCGATGGCCAGCGCCTGCGCTTGCGTGAGCGCGTGGGCGGGTGTGCTGGCCACCAGCATCAGGGCCAGCAACCAGCGGCCGATGAGGTGACCAACGGGGGGCATGGTTTTGCCTTACTCCCTCTCTCTTCAAGGGGGAGGGTTAGGGGTGAAAAGGGGGTCTCGAGCTGCTCGCAGCGAGCCCTTTGAACAGTGCCGGCTTGCAAGCCGGCACGCGCACTGCAAGTGAGGGTTCAATGTGAACCGAGCCGGCTGCTCTCGAAGATATGGAGAGTGGGGCGCAGGCACTTCACCCTCACCCCAACCCTCTCCCTCGAAGGGAGAGGGTGCAAGAACCAGCGCCCTGCTTACTTCTTCGTCGGCACGTTGGCCTTGCCCTTGTTCTCGGGGATGTAGTCGCTCCAGGGGTCGGCCAGCACCGGGCCCTTGGTCTTCCACACCACGTTGAACTGGCCGTCAGCCTTGATCTCGCCGATGAACACCGGCTTGTGCAGGTGGTGGTTTTCCTTGTCCATCGTGGACATGAAACCGCCCGGTGCCTGGTAGGTCTGGCCGGCCATCGCGGCGATGACCTTGTCGGTGTCGGTGCTCTTGGCCTTCTCGACGGCCTGCTTCCACATCATGATGCCCAGGTAGGTGGCTTCCATCGGGTCGTTGGTCAGCGGCTTGTCCTTGTGGCCGGCAATGCCCTTGGCCTTGGCGTAGTCACTCCACTTCTTCACGAACTCGGTGTTGGCGGGGCTCTTGATGGACATGAAGTAGTTCCAGGCGGCCAGGTGGCCCACCAAAGGCTTGGTGTCCACCCCGCGCAGCTCTTCCTCGCCCACCGAGAAAGCCACCACCGGCACGTCGGTGGCCTTCAGGCCCTGGTTGCCCAGTTCCTTGTAGAACGGTACGTTGCTGTCGCCGTTGATGGTGGAGACCACTGCCGTCTTCTTGCCTTCGGAAGCGAACTTCTTGATCTTGGCAATGATGCTCTGGTAGTCGGAGTGGCCGAACGGGGTGTACTCC
>JANOZF010000265.1:0-6368 GCA_031429255.1 Rubrivivax sp. | reverse complement strand
CTGGTCACGCAGGCGTGGCAGCCGACGCAGACGTTGAGGTCGATGACCAACGCCAGCTGTGTCATGGCCTGCTCTCCTGCTTCGCGAGCTGTGTCACAGCGTGCACCCCTGATTCGCAATGGGAGTCATACCTAACCCTCTTTCTTGGCGGTGAATTTGCCCAGTCCCAGGCCGGCCATCCAGCTGCGCCGCTTCGGCGCAGCCGCCATGCCCGGCACCTGGGTCATCGCGGCAGCGGCCTGCGGCCAGCTGATGGGCTGCTCTTCAGGCCCGGCCGGGTAGATGCGCACCCGAACGTCGTACCAGGCGGCCTGGCCGGTGATGGGGTCGCTGTTGGAAACCGTGCCGCCCCCGGCGGCCGGCAGCTCTTCGCTGATCAAATGGTTGAGCAAAAAGCCCTTGCGCGATTCATTGGCCTCGGGCGCCAGGTTCCAGGCGCCTGCCGCCTTGCCGATGGCATTCCAGGTCCACACCGTGCCGGGCTCTACCGCTTCACTGGTGCGGCACATGCAGCGCACCTTGCCCCAGGGTGATTCCACCCACATCCAGCCGCCGTCGGCAATGCCGGCTGCCTTCGCGGTGGCGGTGTTGACGAACAGGTAGTTGTGGGCGTGGATCTGCCGCAGCCAGGCGTTCTGCGAATCCCACGAGTGGTACATCGCCATCGGCCGCTGCGTCACCGCGTTCAGCGGGTAGCGCGTGGTGTCGGTGGCCTGCTCTTCCAGCGGCGCGTAATAGAAGGGCAGCGGGTCGAAGTAGGTGGCCACGCGCTGGCGCAGTCGTTCGGGTGGCTGCTTGCCGCCCTGCCCTTGCGGGTGTTTGCCCTGCGCGGCCAGGCGAAAGCGCTGCAGGAATTCTGAATAGATGTGGATGACGATGGGGTCGCGGTCGCGCCGCAGCCCCGCACCTTGCGCCCAGCGCATGTAGCCGTCGTTCCAGTTGCGCATGTACTGGTGGCCGGGTTCCAGCCGCTGGTGAAACACGCAGTTGTTCTTTTCGTACATCTCCCACTGCTTGGGGTTGGGCTCGCCGCGCATGCTCTTCTCGCCACCCTTGCCGCGCCAGCCGGCCAGAAATCCGATGCCTGAACCCGGCGCGGTTTCGTAGTTGACGATGAAGTCGGGGTAGTCGCGAAACTTGCGGCTGCCGTCAGGCGCCGTGAAGGCCGGGAACTTCAACCGGCCAGCCAGTTCCACCAGCACCTCTTGAAACGGCTTGCACTGGCCAGTGGGCGGCAGCACGGGCACGCGCACGGCGTCCATCGGGCCGTCGAATTCGCTGATGGGGCGATCCAGCAGCGACATGCAGTCGTGCCGTTCCAGGTAAGTGGTGTCGGGCAGTATCAGGTCGGCATAGGCTGTCATCTCACTTTGGAAGGCATCACACACCACCAGGAACGGGATCTTGTATTCGCCGTCTTCACGCTGGTCGTTCAGCATCTTGCGGATCTCAGTCGTGTTCATCGTCGAGTTCCAGGCCATGTTGGCCATGAAGATCATCAACGTGTCGATCGGGTAAGGATCGCCACGCCAGGCGTTGGTGACCACGTTGTGCATCAGGCCGTGGGCCGACAGCGGGTGCTCCCAAGAGAAGCCCTTGTCGATGCGCACCGGCTCCCCCTGGGCATCGACAAACAGGTCGTCGGGGCTCTCGGGCCAGCCCAGCGGCGCGCCGTTCAGCGGTGTGTCGGGCTTGATCGCTTCGGGGCCCTTGGGCGGCCGCGCATTGGGCGGCACGGCGCGTGGGTACGGCGCCTTGTGGCGAAAGCCGCCGGGCCTGTCGATGGTGCCCAGCAGGCTCATCAAAATGGCCAACGTGCGCACGGTGTGAAAGCCGTTGCTGTGCGCCGCCAGGCCGCGCATGGCGTGGAAGGCCACCGGGTTGCCGGTGACGCTGGCGTGCTGCTTGCCCCACGAGTCTGTCCACGCAATGGGCAATTCGATCTTCTGGTCGCGCGCGGTGATGCCCATCTCGTGCGCCAAGCGCCTGATGGTGGCTGCCGGTATGCCGGTGATGCCACTGGCCCAGTCGGCCGTGTAGGGCTTCACGCGCGCTTCCAGCAGCTGGAAGGCGGGCACGGCGGGTGTTCCGTCAGGCAGCGCAAAGCGGCCCAGCAAAGCCGGGTCGGCGCCTTCGGTGTGGTCGGCCACGGGCCTCTTGCTCAGACGGTCCCACCAATAGAAGTTGTGCGGCCGCAGCGGGTTCACCACGTCGCCTTCGGTGTTGCGCAGCATCAGGCCGAAGTCGTCGCTGGCCTCGTCCTGGTTCACCAGCTGGCCGGCGTTGGTGTAGCGGGCCAGGAAGTCGCGGTCGTACAGGCCCAGCGCGATGATCTCGTGGACGAGCGCCAGCAGCAGCGCGCCGTCGGTGCCGGGCTTGATGGGAATCCATTCATCGGCGATGGCCGCGTAGCCGGTGCGAATGGGGTTGATGGCAATGAAGCGGCCGCCGTTGCGCTTGAACTTCGACAGCGCCATCTTCATCGGGTTGCTGTGGTGATCCTCCGCAGTGCCGATCATCACGAACAGCTTGGCGCGCTCCAGGTCAGGGCCGCCAAATTCCCAGAACGAGCCACCGATGGTGTAGATCATGCCGGCGGCCATGTTCACCGAGCAGAAGCCGCCGTGCGCCGCGTAGTTGGGCGTGCCGAACTGGCGCGCGAAGAGGCCTGTGAGCGCCTGCATCTGGTCGCGCCCGGTGAAGAGGGCGAACTTCTTCGGGTCGGTGGCGCGCAGGTGGCGCAGCTTGTCTTCCAGCATCTGGAAGGCCTCGGCCCATTCGATGGGCTCGAACTGGTTGTCGCCGCGCGCCGTGCCGGCCTTGCGCCTCAGCGGCTGCGTCAGCCGCGCCGGCGAGTACTGTTTCATGATGCCCGAGCTGCCCTTGGCGCAGATGACGCCCTGGTTCAGCGGGTGCTCGGGGTTGCCGTCGATGTAGCGCACCTCACCTTCACGCAGATGCACGCGGATGCCGCAGCGGCAGGCACACATGTAGCAAGTGGTGCACTTCACCTCGGTGCTGGCGCGCGGCAATGGTGACGCGGTGGGGTCGTGCAGCGGGGTCGAGGGCATCGGCGGGTCCGGTTGGGCCTGCTGCGCCGCGAACGGGCCCTGGCAGGTGGCATTGACCGCCTCATGCTAAGCCGTTCAGGCTATTCGAAAAAGAGGACAATTCTGTTCACCTTGACCCGAATTACCGATCAACAATCACCTGAGCGCCTGCGCCTGAACCTGCGCCAGCTGGAGGTGTTCGTGGCCACCGCACGGGCGGGTTCCACGCGCGGCGCGGCCGACCGCGTGGCGCGTTCGCAGTCTTCGGCCAGCGCCACGCTCACCGAACTGGAGGCCGCGCTGGGTGCGCCGTTGTTCGACCGCGTGCGACGCCGCCTGGTGCTGAACGACAACGGACGGCTGTTGCTGCCCAAGGCAGCGTCGCTGCTGGACCAGATGGTCGAACTGCAGCAGATGCTGGCCGGCTCGCCGGCGGGCGCAGCCGCGACGCCGCTGCGCGTGGCCGCCAGCCTGACCATCGGCGAAGTGCTGCTGCCTGACCTGGTGGCCAGCTGGAAACAGACGCACACCAGCAGCCCGGTGCAGATCGTCATCGGCAACACCAGCGAGGTCATCACGCAGGTGGCCAACTTCGACGTCGACCTGGGTTTCATCGAAGGCCCGCAGACGCACCCCGACCTGCTGGTGCGCCCCTGGTTGACGGACGACATGGTGCTGGTGGCCGCGCCCACGCACCCGCTGGCGCGCAAACGGCATGTGGATGTGGCCGCGCTGCGCGGCGCGCGGTGGGCGCTGCGCGAGCCCGGCTCGGGTTCACGCGAGGCGGTGGACCGCTGGCTGCTGGAACACGTGGGGCCCGTGGATGTGGGCTTCGAGTTCGGCAGCACCGAAGCCATCAAGCGGCTGCTCGCCGCGGGTGCGGCTTTAGGCTGCGTGTCGCGCCTGGCCGTGGCTTCGGCGCTGGCCGACGGCAGCTTGAAGGAACTGCGCACCGGCCTGCCGGCAGCGGCACGGCGGCTGGCCATCGTGGTTCACCGCAGCAAGCACCTGGGGCGCGGGGCCGAAGACTTCCTGGGTCTGTGCGCCCAAACGATGGTGGGTTGACCCGCTGACCGTGCAGCCCAGTTGCTGCGCAACTGCTGCCCCGCTACTTCTCTGCCGCCACCTTCAACTGCGCCAGTCCTTTTTCAAAGTCCTTGCCGATCATCGAGTCCATGCTGACAAAAACCCCCATCAGCTTGGTGATGAAGGGCGCGGGGCCGAACATCAGCCAGCGCACTTCGGTGCCGCCGTCCTTGGGCGTCAGCAGAAAGTCGGCCGTGTTGTGGCCCTCGAAGGGTTCGATGAAGTCGAGCTGGATGCTGACCTTCTCGGGCGTTACCGACTTCACTTCCATGCGCCCGCTGCCCACCTCGCTGTTGCCTTGCCAGGCATAGGTGGCGCCCACGCCGGCAGCCGCGCCGCCGAAGCTGCGCTTCATTGCAGGGTCCAGTTTTTCCCAGGGCGACCAGTCGGCCCAGCGGCGGAAGTCGGCAATGAAGCCCTGAACCTTTTCGGGCGGCGCCTGTATGACCACGCGGCGCTCGACGCTGAAGCTGTTGGGTCGTGTGGTGGCGAACAGCAGCACGGCTGCAATCAGCGCCAGCAGCCCGAGACCGATCTTCTTCAACATGGCGGTTCCCCTCTTTGCGAATGGGGTGATGATCGGCAAGACCCCGGGCAAAGTCCAGAGGGGCCGGCACACCGCGCGATCGACAGGCCCACAGAGCAAGTTGTACTGGCGCGCGACGGCAGACGACAGCAGGGGTAGGCTTGCCGGGAAAGGAAAGTCAAGTCTGCGCAAGCGTTGCCGCGGTTGAACTGCGGCGACAGCGAAGCATCGCTGGCGGCGAGGGCGCCAGCTTTGCACTCATGAAGCACCCGTTGACTCACTGGCGCCCGTCGAAGGCCGTCAGGCATGGGTGGGGGCTGGCGGCCAGCAGCCGACAGCCAGCCAAAGACGAACCAGCCGTTTGGCGAGTCGTTGGAGGTCGATGCGGCTGGAGATGTATTACCATTATCAGGATCGGTAACACTCAGGAAAAGCTCCATGGCGACTACGCTAACCAGCAAGGGGCAGGTCACTATCCCCAAACGCATCCGTGACGCCATGCGGCTGTTACCCGGCGCAGCTGTGGAGTTCTCGGTGAACGCGGCCGGCGAATTGGTTCTTCAGCCGCCAAGGCCTGCCAAAGGCGCGCGCACCCAGACCCGCGACCGTTTTGACGCTGTTCGCGGACGGGCTGACGTGCCGTGGCGAACCGATGCATTGATGAAGCTGCTGCGCGCTGACGACTGATGCTGCTGGTGGACACCAACGTCCTTGTGGACGTGTTGCAGAACGATCCGCAATGGGCCGAATGGTCCATCGCCCAAATGCGCGCACAGGCCAAGCTGCATGACTTGGCCATCAACCCTGTCATCTATGCCGAGATGTCGCTGTCGTTTTCTACCCTCGAAGCACTCGACGATGTGGTGCTGACGATGGCGCTGGAAGTGCGCGAGATCCCAAGGCCCGCCCTGTTCCTGGCAGCCAAGGCTTATGCGCAGTACCGCCGGCGCGGCGGCAACAAGGGACAGGTGCTGCCCGACTTCTTCATCGGCGCCCACGCTGCCGTCGAGGGTTGGCCCTTGCTGACTCGGGACGCCAGCCGCTTCAGAACTTACTTCCCGACGCTTGAAGTCATGACCCCTTGAGGGGGCACCCGCGGCGCCGCCACGGGTGTCGGCACGAGCGCCCGCTTCAGGGTCGCGGAGCGAGTGACTGCGATGGGTCGTTGGCTGCCCGACGCTGACTCGATCTCCTCGCCAGAAAGCTGCCCGCCGGATGGGCCGGCAGCACCGCTGACGCTTTGATAGACCCGGCATCGGCCATCAAGAGCCGTTCATCACCGTCTGCCTTGTGAACGCCTGCGTGGTCGAAGGCGCTCTTCGTGGTTTCTGCGGCAGCCGGTGGGCACGGTCGGTGCGATGCGGTCCCTGATCGGTCGTGTTTTTCTGCGAAACCAGGCCGTCCCTCAGTGGTCCCTTTCAGCGGGCGCCGCGTCGCTGAGGATGCTCGAGAACTTTCGGCGGTAGGCGGCGGGCGTCAGGCCGACCTCGCGCTTGAACAAACGGCGAAAGAAGGTGGGATCCTCGTAGCCGACCTGGTAGGCCACGTCGTCGATACCGCCGACCTCCCGCTCGATGATCCGCTTGGCCTTCTCGATCCGAACCGCGTGCACGTAGTCCATCGGCAGATGGCCCGTCGCGGCGCGAAACCGCCGCGTGAACGTGCGCCGGGTGAGTCCGGCGCGCTGGGTCATGGCCTCCACCGGA
>JANOZF010000264.1:0-18711 GCA_031429255.1 Rubrivivax sp. | reverse complement strand
CGAAGAGGTGCATCTGTCACCCACCGCCGTGCTCGAGCGCGTGAAGCGCTTGCACCGCGAGAACTACATCCTCGGCTACGAAGCGCGGCTGAACCCGGTGAAGCTGGGCGCCGGGCTGCTGGTGTTTGTCGAGATCCTGCTCGACCGCACCGTGCACGACGTGATGGACACCTTCAAGGCTGCGGTGCAGGTGCGGCCGGAGATCCTGGAAGCGCACCTGGTGGCGGGGGGGTTCGACTACCTGCTGAAGACGCGCGTGGCCGACATGGCCGCCTACCGCCAGTTCATCGGCACGGTGATCTGGACCCTGCCCGGCGTGCGCGAAACCCGCACCTACGCGGTGATGGAAGAGGTGAAGAACAGCAGCCTGCTGCCGGTGTAGCGGCGCGCCGCTGGGCGGCAGCCCTGAGGGCCGCGTCGATGCCCGGGCCGTCCAGCCCGCCAGCCACCAGCGCGCGGTTTGCCAGACCCGCTGCCTGCAGGCCGCGGACCGCGCCGCGTCGTGGTAAGTCAGTACGTTGGGCAGCCCGGCTCGCAGGCAGGATGCGGCTGGTTCGAAGTCATGCGCCAGGCCCCGGCCTTGGCCGCTCATCCAACATCCCAATCGAGGCCCTCATGACAACCATGCCCTCCCGTTTCACCGCCCTGCTGGCCGGCCTGGCCTTGTCGCTGGCTGTCCCGCTGGGCGCAGTGGCACAGAACCTCTCGATCGCCACCGGCGGCACCGGCGGTGTGTACTACCCGATGGGTGGGGGCATCGCTGCGGTGCTGTCCAAGCATGTGCCGGGCATGCAGGCAACCGCCGAAGTCACCGGCGGTTCGGTCGACAACCTCAAGCTCGTTGCCAGCGGCAAGCCCTATGTCGGCTTCACGATGACCGATGCCGGCCAGGACGCCTACAAGGGTGAAGACAAGTTCAAGGGCAACAAGGTGCCCCTGAAGACGCTGATGGTGCTGTACCCCAACCGCATGCACGTGGTCAGCGTCGAGGGCCGCGGCATCGCCAAGATGGCCGACCTGAAGGGCAAGCGCGTGTCCACCGGCTCGCCCGGCAGCGCCACCGAGGTGATGGCCTTTCGCCTCATCGAGGCCGCCGGCCTGGACAAGGACAAGGACCTGAAGCGCGAGCGGCTGGGCGTGGCCGAGTCGGTCAACGCCATCAAGGACAGCAAGATCGACGCCTTCTTCTGGGTGGGCGGCCTGCCTACGGCCGGCGTGACCGACCTGGCCAACACGCCGGGCACCAAGCTGAAGATGGTCGACCACGCCGAGGCCGTGGCGGCGATGAACAAGAAGTACGGCAACCTGTACGTCGAGGACGTGATCCCCAAGAGCACCTACCGCGGCATGGACACCGACAACCAGCAGGCCACGGTGATGAACATCCTGGTGGCGCACGAGAGCATGGACGACAAGACCGCCTACAACATCGTCAAGACCATCTTCGAGCGGCGCGACGACCTGATCGCCGTGCACAAGGAAGCGGTCAACTTCAAGTTCGAGAGCCAGAAGGCCTCCGCGTCGCCGATTCCGTTCCACCCGGGCGCGCTGAAATACTTCACCGAGAAGGGCGTGAAGGTCAACTGAGCCGCCCCGCCCACGCGGCCCCGCGGCCGGCCGCGCGGCCGCGTTTTTGTCCGTCATCGCCACGTCGCAGATCGCCACACCGCATGCAGCCCACCCCACCCGAAGCGCCGCCCGCAGTCGTCATCAGCGCAGAGGCTCTGAACAAGGCCGAGGAATTCATCGAAGCCGAAGAGGGTGCGGCGAACAAGCTCAAGGGCTGGCTGCATGTCTTCATCGTGGCCACCGCCGTGCTGATGTCGGTCTTCCACCTCTACACCGCCTATGCCATCGTGCCGACGCAGACGCTGCGGCCGGTGCACGTGGGCTTCGTGCTGTTCCTGTGCTTCCTGGTGTTTCCGCTGGCGCCGCGGTTTCGCCACCGCATCATGTGGTGGGACTGGCTGGCCGCCGCGGCGTCGATCGCCGTCGTCGTCTACCTGATCCAGGGCGGCGACGACTTTACCGACCGCAACACCTCGCCCAACGGGCTGGACGTGGTCTTCGGGCTGGCACTGATCTTCATGGTGCTCGAGGCCATGCGCCGCACCAACGGCTGGATCATGCCCATCATCACTTCGGCCTTCATCGCCTATGCGCTGTTCGGCCCCTGGCTGCCGGCGCCGTGGACGCACAAGGGCTACGAGATCAGCCGCCTGGTGGGCGTGATGTACATGACGCTGGAAGGCATCTACGGCGTGGCGGTGGATGTCTCGTCGTCGCTGATCATCCTGTTCACCATCTTCGGCGCCTTCCTGCAGTATTCAGGTGCCGGCAAGTTCTACATCGACTTCTCGTTCTCGGCCATGGGCGGCAAGCCCACCGGCGCCGGCCGCACCGTGGTGCTGGCCTCCTTCCTGCTGGGCGGGCCCTCGGGCTCGGGCGTGGCCACCACGGTGACGCTGGGCGCGGTGGCCTATCCGATGCTGGCCAAGGTGGGCTACGAGAAGAACGCCGCCGGCGGCCTGCTGGCCGCAGGCGGGCTGGGCGCCATCATCTCGCCACCGGTGCTGGGCGCAGCCGCCTTCCTCATCGCCGAGTTCCTGAAGATCAGCTACCTCGACGTGCTGCTGATGGCGTGCATCCCGACGCTGCTGTTCTACCTGGCGCTGTTCCTGATGGTCGAAATCGACGCGCGCAAGTACGGCATGGGCGACACCGCCTTCGACCAGGTCGACACAGTGTGGAACCTCACGCGCAAGTACTGGTTCCACTTCCTGTCGCTGGTGTCCATCGTGTTCTTCATGATGGTGGGTTACTCGCCGGTGCTGTCGGTGTTCTACGCCACGCTGGTGTCGTTTGCCACCAGCTTCCTGCGCAGCGACACCGCGCTGTTCTCGTACGACCTGTTCCGCGGCAAGGGCTCGCTGGTGAAGAACCTGTTCCAGTCGCCCTTCATCAAGGCCATGGAGGGCGGCTCGATCGGCGTGCTCAACGTGGCCGCCACCTGCGCCGGCGCGGGCATCATCGTCGGCGTGGTCACGCTCACCGGCCTGGGGCTGAAATTCAGCACCATCGTGATCGACTATGCCGGTGGTTCGCTGCTGCTGACGGCCCTCTTCACCTCGCTGGTGGTCTGGATCGTCGGCCTGGCGGTACCGGTGACGGCGTCCTACATCATCTGCGCCGTGATCGCCGCACCGGCGCTGATCAAGCTGGGCGTGCCCGACTTTGCCGCCCACATGTTCATCTTCTACTACGCGGTGCTGTCCGAGGTGTCGCCACCCACCGCGCTGTCGCCGTTTGCCGCAGCAGCCATCACCGGGGGCGACCCGTACAAGACCACGCTGCAGTGCTGGAAGTACACCGTGCCGGCCTTCCTGGTGCCCTTCATGTTCGTACTCGACCCCAGTGGCCAGGGCCTGCTGCTGATGGGCTCGAGCAAGGCGCTGGCGGGTGCCGACTGGTGGTCCATCGCCCAGGTCACCTGCACCGCGGCGGTGGGCGTGGCCGCGCTGGCCGCCGGCTTCCAGGGCTGGGCCTTCAAGCGCACCACACGGGCCGAACGCATCATGTTCATCGCGGCCGGTTTTGCGCTGGTGCTGCCAGGCGCCTGGTCCGACATCATCGGCTTTGGCCTGGTGTTGGCGGCGCTGGCCTCGCAATTCGCGCGCAAGGAACGGCCACGACTGGCACGATGATGCCCGCCGGGCCCCGCCGCCGGCGCGCACCCCCCATATGTTCAACGCCCAGCCGGAGCCCGAGATGACCGCCCCAATCGACCTGACGCTCGCCCCCGACGCGATAGACATCCTCTCGCGCGTGACCACGGCCACGCTCACCACGCTGCTGCTGAAAAAAGGTCTGCGCAACGTCTGGCTGCGCGGCACGCGGCCGATCCGGCCCGGGCAGCCGCGGGTGGTGGGCCGGGCCTTCACGCTGCGCTTCGTGCCGGCCCGCGAGGACCTCGCCACGCCTGCGTCCTGGGCCTCGCCCATATCCACGCGCGCGGCCATCGAGGACATGCCGGCCGGCTGCATCGCCGTGGTCGACGCGATGGGCGTGCAGGACGCCGGCATCTTCGGCGACATCCTGTGCGCGCGCATGGCCCAGCGCGGCGTGGCCGCCCTCGTCACCGACGGCGTGGTGCGCGACCTGGCCGGCGTGCTGGGCACCGGCCTGCCGGTGTGGTGCAGCGGCGCGGCCGCGCCGCCGTCAGTGGCTGGCCTGACCTTCACGGCCTGGCAGCAGCCCATCGCCTGCGGCGGCGTGGCGGTGTTCCCAGGCGACGTGATCGTGGTCGACGACGACGGCGCGGTGCTGATCCCCGGCAAGCTGCTCGACGAGATGCTGCTGCTGGCCCCGGAGCAGGAACGCCAGGAGTCCTGGATCATGGACGAGGTGATGCGCGGCGCCGTCCTGCCCGGCCTGTACCCCATGAACGCCGAGACCCAGGCGCGCTACCAGGCGCACACCCAGGCGCACACCCAGGCGCATGAAACGGCGAAAAAAAAGGCGCAGAGCGCCACGGGTGACGACACCGGCCCGGCGCAGCCATGAGCACGGCCGCGACGACCCGAGCAAGGGCGTTCGCGGGCAGACCAGGGTGTGGACTTCGACTTCCTGCAGGCACCGCAGCGCCAGGGCAAGATACCGCGCTGTTGAGCGGCAGCATCGCCGCGGGATGAACCCTGGGTCAGACGCGTGCTTCGGCCTGGCCAGATCAGCGCCGTCAGCTCTTCGAAGCTGCGCACCGCCTGCCACCCCGCGTGCGCAATCTGCGCCCGCAGGTTGCTGTAGCGGTGCAGCGGCAGCCTTACCAGTGCCGGCCCTTGCAGCGCGTCGGGTCTGGCGCCGTAGCCGCTGAAGAACGCGTCGCAGCGTGCCGTCCCACCCACGAACGGCGAGGTGAAGAACAGCAGCCTGCTGTCGGTGTAGCGCTGCGCCGCTGGCGACAAGCCCAGCGGGCCGCGTCGATGCCCGGCCCGGCCGCGGCCGGCGCGCCAGCCTTCAGGCCGGCAACACCCGCTGCAGTTGCAGTGCCTCGGCCAGGTGGGCGGTGTGGATGTGTTCGCTGGCCGCCAGGTCGGCGATGGTGCGCGCCACCTTCAGTGCACGGTGCAGCCGCCGGCCCGACCAGCCCAGCCGTTCCGCCGCGGCGCGCAGAAACCCGGCGGCCGCGGTGTGCAGCGTGCAGTGGCGGTCGATGCCCGGGCTGTCCAGCGCGGCGTTGGGATGACCCTGACGCTGCAGTTGGCGCGCCCGGGCCGCGGCCACGCGCAACGCGACGATGGCACTGGCTTCACCGTCGGGTGCCGACAGCAACGACTGGGGCGTGGCGGCCAGCACTTCCACTTGCAGGTCGATGCGGTCCAGCAGCGGGCCCGACAGCTTGCCCTGGTAACGCGCCACGGCCTCTGGCGTGCAGCGGCAACTGCGCGCCAGGCCTGCGGCGGCGCCGAGCCAACCGCAAGGGCAGGGGTTCATCGCCGCCACCAGCTGAAAGCGGGCCGGAAAGGTGGCCGTTCGCGCGGCGCGCGAAATCGTGATGCTGCCGGTCTCCAGCGGCTCGCGCAGCGCTTCGAGGGCGCTGCGCGGGAATTCAGGAAGTTCGTCAAGAAACAGCACGCCGCCGTGGGCCAGGCTGATCTCTCCGGGCCTGGGGGGTGAACCGCCGCCCACCAGGGCCACCGCACTGGCCGTGTGGTGAGGCGCGCGCAGCGATGGTTGGTCTGCGCAGGCCGTCATCGACGACGACAGCGCGGAGCTTGGCGCCTGACGCTCGTGCGCTCGCGTCAGCCCTTGCAAGGCCAGCTGCGCCAGCCCAGCCTCTTCTTCGAGCGGCGGCAGCAGCCCGGGCAGCCGCTGCGCCAGCATCGATTTGCCACTGCCTGGCGGGCCCACCATCAGAAGACTGTGGGCGCCGGCCGCGGCAATCTCCAGTGCACGCTTGACGCTGGCCTGCCCCTTGACGTCACGCAGGTCCGGCTGCGCCGCTGACGGGCACTTCGGCCAGGGCTGGGCAGTGAGCAGCGGCTGCTCGGCGTCGCCAGGCAGCAGGGCTGCGGCCACCTCCGCCAGCGTGCGCGCCCCCAGCACCTGCAAGCCGGGCACGGCGGCGGCCAGGCGCGCGCTGGCCAGCGGCAGCACCAGGCTGCGCTGGCCGGCACCTGTCGCAGCGGACTCGCCCGCCGTGCCTAGGCCGTCAGCCTGCCGGTGCTCGCGCCGCAGCGCCAGCGCTTGTGCCACGGCGCCGCGCACCGGCCGCAGCTCGCCGGCCAGGCTGAGTTCGCCGGCAAACTCGTGTCGGGCCAGGCGCTGCGGGCACAACTGCCCCGCTGCCGCCAGGATGCCCAGCGCAATGGGCAGGTCAAAACGCCCGCCCTCCTTGGGCAGTTCGGCCGGCGCCAGGTTGACGGTGATGCGCTTGTTGTGCGGAAAGGCAAAGCCGCTTTGCTGCAAGGCCGCCCGGACCCGTTCGCGCGCTTCTTTCACCTCGGTGTCGGCCAGGCCCACCAAGGTGAAGCTGGGCAGGCCGTTGGCGAGCTGCACTTCCACGTGCACCGGGGGCGCATCCAGCCCGTCCAGCGCCCGACTCATCACCACCGACAACGACATGGCCTGCTCCTTTGCACACGCCGCCATTCTCCGAAGGCTGAGGCCATGCGCCTACGCACCACATGCGTGCACCCAAAAGAAGGGCCCCAAACTGGTGCTCGTCTTGCGGTAACCCCACCCAAAAGGGGGCCATGGTGGGCGTCGCGCCGTGGATGGCGCTTGCGGCGTGGCGTGGCATGGAACCTGCAGAAGGGTTACCTGACCGCATCACCCAACCAAGGAATTCCTAATGAAGAAGAGTCTGTTCGCGCTGTCCACTGCCATCGTCCTGGGCGCCGTGCCCACGCTGGCCCAGGCTGACCTGGCGTTCAACGCCGGTGTCTTTTCCGACTACCGCTATCGGGGCATCAGCCAGACGCGCCTGAAGCCTGCCGTGCAAGCCGGCGTGGACTACAGCCTCGGCGGTTTCTACTTCGGCGCCTGGGCTTCCAGCATCAAGTGGATCAAGGACTTCGGTGGTGACGCCAATGTCGAGGTCGATCTGTACGGCGGCTACAAGGGCGACATCATCAAGGACTCCCTGAGCTACGACGTGGGCGTGCTGAGATACCAGTATCCGAGCAACAAGCTCAAGCCCAGCTCCAACACCACCGAGCTCTATGGCGCGCTGACCTACGGACCGGCGACGCTGAAGTACTCGCATGCGCTGACCAACACCTTCGGTGCGCTGGACAGCAAGAACACCTATTACCTCGATCTGTCGGCCACGTTCGACGTGGGCGGCATCTCGGTGGTCCCGCACGTGGGCTATCAGAAGTACAAGGGGCCCGCGGCCGCAGATGCCACCTACACCGACTATTCGCTGACGGTCTCGAAGGACTTCAGCGGACTGGTGCTGAGCCTTGCAGCCGTTGACACCAACGCCAAGAAGGCCTTCTACGCGTCGCCCGCCAATGGCAAGAACCTCGGCAAGGCCGGGGTTGTTGTTGGCGTCAAGTACAACTTTTGAGCATTGCTGAGGAGAACATGACCATGAAGATGGTGACCGCCATCGTCAAGCCCTTCAAGCTTGATGAAGTGCGTGAGGCCTTGAGCGCCATTGGCGTCAAGGGCATCACGGTGACCGAAGTCAAAGGCTTCGGACGACAGAAGGGCCACACCGAGCTGTACCGGGGCGCCGAGTACGTGGTCGACTTCCTGCCCAAGGTGAAGCTCGAAGCGGCCGTCGACGACGCGCTGGTCGACCGCGTGATCGAAGCCATCGAGTCCTCGGCCCGCACCGGCAAGATCGGCGACGGCAAGATCTTCGTCACCACGCTGGAGCAGGTGGTTCGAATCCGCACCGGTGAAACCGGCCCGGATGCGCTGTGAGCGCACACAACACAAAAGCTGAACGATCATGAAAAAACTGCTACACATTGCCCTGCTCGGGATGGCCGCGCTTTGCACGACGTCCGCTCTTGCGGCCGACATTCCCGGCGCCAAGTTGCTGGTGGCCCAGGCAACCACCACCGATACCGCGCCCGCCGCGGCCACTGCCTCGGCAGCCGCGCCGGTTGCCGCGCCCGCCGCGGCCGCTGCCTCGCAAGCAACGCCCGCAGGTGCTGCGGCGTCAGCGCCCGCTGCAGCGCCGCCTGCGCCGGTGCCCAACAAGGGCGACGTGAGCTGGATGCTGCTGTCGACGCTGCTGGTCATCATGATGGCCATTCCAGGCCTGGCGCTGTTCTACGGCGGCCTGGTGCGCAGCAAGAACATGCTGTCGGTGCTGATGCAGGTTTTCGTCACTTTCTCGCTCATCACCGTGCTGTGGGTGGTGTACGGGTACAGCCTGGCTTTCACGGAAGGCAACGCCTTCATCGGCGGCCTGGACCGTTTGTTCCTGAAGGGGGTGTTCGACCCCGCCAAGGGCGAGTTCGCGTTGGCCGCCACCTTCAGCAAGGGCGTCGTCATCCCCGAGATCGTGTTCGTGGCCTTCCAGGCGACGTTTGCGGCCATCACCTGCGGCTTGATCGTCGGTGCCTTTGCCGAGCGCATGAAGTTCTCGGCCGTGCTGATGTTCATGGTGCTGTGGTTCACCTTCAGCTACACGCCCATCGCGCACATGGTGTGGTTCTGGATGGGTCCGGACGCCTACACCGGCAAGGAAGTGGTCGACGGCATGAACGCCAAGGCCGGCTACCTGTGGCAGATGGGCGCGCTGGACTTTGCCGGCGGCACCGTGGTGCACATCAACGCCGCCGTGGCGGGTCTGGTGGGCGCCTTCATGCTGGGCAAGCGCGTGGGCTATGGCCGTGAAGCCATGGCGCCGCACAACCTGCCGCTGACGATGGTCGGCGCTGCGCTGCTGTGGGTGGGCTGGTTCGGCTTCAACGCCGGTTCTGCGCTGGAAGCGGGCAACAGTGCTGCGCTGGCTTTCCTGAACACCTTCACCGCCACCTCCTGCGCCGTGCTGGCCTGGTGTGGTGCTGAAGCCCTGTCGCGTGGCAAGGCCTCGATGCTGGGTGCCGCGTCGGGTGCGGTGGCGGGCCTGGTGGCTATCACGCCGGCTGCCGGCAATGTGGGCATCGTCGGTGCGCTGGTGATTGGCACCGTGGCAGGCTTTGCCGGCCTGTGGGGTGTGAGCCAGCTGAAGAAGCTGCTGGGTGCCGACGACTCGCTGGACGTGTTTGGCGTGCACGGCGTGTGCGGCATCGTGGGCGCGCTGCTCACCGGTGTCTTCAACACCCAGGCGCTGGGCGGTCCGGGTCTGGTGACCGACTGGGTCACGGCCTCGGTGGGCTCCAACGGCGTGGGTGCGCAGGTGTGGATCCAGCTGAAGGCCGTGCTGCTGACCGTGGTGTGGTCGGGCGTGGTGTCGTTCATCGCCTACAAGATCGTCGACATGACCATCGGCTTGCGCGTGACCGAAGAAGAAGAACGCGAAGGCCTGGACATCACCTACCACGGCGAGACGGCGTACAACAAGTGAGATTCCTCGACCGGGCTCTGCCCGGCGGGAATCTCTGGGCGCGTTCGAGCTGACAGGCTTTCAGCCTGCAGCTCAACGTGCCCGGGGGGCGGCCATGTGGCCGCCTTTTTTCGTCTCTGCGGTCTTGCAGCGCCCGATTGCTTCTGCGGCTTTGCGGCGAACTTTCGCTTTTTGCGGTCTGGCTGCACCGCCGTTGGCTTTTGTGAACGGCGGTCGCGCTGACCAAGCAAGGCCAGGTCAACCCCGACGTGGTGGCCACCAAGATGCGCTTCGACCCGGCGTGCCTGCTGAACCCCGGCAAGTTGCGCGGCTGGGACCAACGCGAGCAGATCATGGCCGACGTGGCCGCCGGCAAGGCTGTGCTGGCGGCGCAGCCGCGGTTCGAAGCGGCGCGGTTGGTGGACTTGTAGCCTTCTGGGCTCGGGCGTGCCCTGTTTGGTAGCGGATGCCGCGGGCGCCACCCATGCGCGCGGGCAAGCTGGCGATCAAAGCAAACTCGGCTCGTGCCTGAAAGGTCTCGGCCGTGCAAACGACCCACTTGCCTCTCGCGGCCTGACTTCCGCCCCCATCTGCCAGAATCGTTTCCCACCCGCTTTCGAGCAACCCGCCCCATGGTCCCGCACCTCACCACCGCACTCACCGGCCCCATCAACGAGCTGGAGCAGCGCATCCTGGAATCGATGCCCGCCATCGAGCGCTGGTTCAGGCTGGAATGGATGGAGCACACGCCGCCGTTCTACACGTCGGTGGACCTGCGCAACGCCGGCTTCAAGCTGGCGCCGGTGGGCACCGACCTTTTTCCCAGTGGTTTCAACCACCTCACGCCTGAGATGCTGCCGCTGGCGGTGCAGGCGGCCATGGCAGCGATCGAGAAGATCTGCCCCGAGGCCAAGAACCTGCTGTTGATTCCCAGCGCGCGCACCCAAGACAGCTTCTACCTTTCCGCGATGCAAAGCCTGGTGCAGGTGTTCACGCAGGCCGGGCTGAACGTGCGCCTGGGCACGCTGGACCCGGCAATCGAGGCGCCGCTGACGGTGGCCGGGCCCGAAGGGGGTGAACTGGTGCTGGAACCGGTGGTGCGCACCCGGGGACGACTTGGGTTGAAGAACTTCGACCCCTGCACCATCTTGCTCAACAACGACCTGGCCGCCGGCGTGCCGCGCGCGCTGCAGCATCTGCACGAACAGTACCTGTTGCCGCCGCTGCAGGCCGGCTGGACGGTTCGCCGCAAGAGCCAGCACTTCCAGAGTTACGAAGAAGTGGCAAAGAAGTTTGCCAAGCTGCTGGGCATGGACGTGTGGTTGATCAACCCGATCTTTGCCAACTGCGGCGCGGTGGATGTCGCCACGCCTGCCGGGCTGGAAGCCGTGCGCAGCCATGCCGACGCGGTGATCACCAAGGTGCGCCGCAAGTACAAGGAATACGGCATCAACGAAAAACCCTTTGTCGTGCTCAAGGCCGACAACGCCAGCGACGGTCAGGGCATGCTCGTGCTGCGTGACGCCAAGGAACTGGACAAGTTGGGTGACCGCCTGGTCGAGCGCATGCGCGCCGCTGGCGGAGGCGTGCAGCCGGCGGGCATCGTGGTGCAAGAAGGCGTGCCCACGATGGAGCGCATGCACAGCGCCGTGGCCGAGCCCGTGGTGTGCATGATCGACCGCTACGTGGTGGGCGGTTACTACCGCGTGCACGCCGAGCGCAGCGCTGACGAAGACCTGTGCGGGCCAGGCAGCAGCTATGTGCCGCTGGCCTTTGCGCAAAGCAACCAGCTGCCGCGCCCGGGCGTGAAGCCTGGTGCCAGCGCGCCCAATCGCTTCTACATGTACGGCGTCATCGGCCGCCTGGCCATGCTGGCGGCGTCCTACGAGCTGGAAGCCACCGACCCCGACGCCGAGAACTTCGACTGAGCCAGGTGCGCAGCGCGCAGCGAAGGGTGATGCGCTGGCGCGCCGCTCCACACAGGCGTGGACGGCGATCGCTCAACCCCGGCGCTGCAGAATAGCGGCTTGCCACCAAAACCGTTGGAGACAAGCACCATGCAACGCCGTTCACTGCTGCTCGCTGCCGCTGCGCTCTCGTCAGCCCCTGCCGCCTGGGCGCAGGCCGACAAGCCGCCACTGCGTATCCTGGTGGGTTTTCCGCCCGGCGGCTCGGCCGACACCATCGCCCGGTTGTTGGCCGAACGCCTGCCGGCGCAGCTGGGCGCACAGGCCGTGGTCGTCGACAACAAGCCGGGTGCGGCCGGCCGTATCGCCATCGACATGCTGAAGAACGCGCCTGCCGACGGCAACGCCGTGATCGTGATGCCCAGCGGCCCGGTGGTGCTGTTTCCGCACGTCTACCGCAAGCTGAACTACGACGTGAACAAGGATCTGGCGCCCATCAGCCAGCTGGCCAGTTTCCAGTTCTGCGTCGTTTCCGGCCCCAAGAGCAACGTCAAGACGATGGCGGAGATGGTGGCACGCGCCAAGGCCGATGTGTCCACCGCCAGCTTCGGCTCGTCGGGCAACGGCACCGTGCCGCACTTCCTGGGCCTGATGATCGGCGAGGCGGCCGGCGTGGACCTGCAACACGTGCCTTTCCAGGGCGGCGCGCCGGCCATGACGGCGCTGATGGGCGGCCACATCGGCTACACCATGGATGTGGTGACCGAGGCGCTGGAACAGCACCGCGCCGGCAAGGTGCGCATCATCGCCGTGGCCGGCGCTCAGCGCGCACCACAACTGCCCGACGTGCCGACCTTGCGTGAACAAGGCGTGGCCCTGGACGCCAGTGCCTGGTTTGCGATGTATGGGCCCGGTGGCATGCCCGCCGCGCAGGCGCTTCGGCTCAGCCAGGCGGTGCAGGCGGCACTGAAAGACGGCGCCTTTGCGCAACGCATGAGCGCGCTGGGACTGGAGCCGATCGGATCCAGTCCGGAACAACTGGCCGCCGTGCAGCGCAGCGACTTCGCCAAGTGGGCCAAACCGGTGAAGGCCTCGGGTTTCCAGGCTGATTGACCGTCTCGGCCGGTCGAGCCTGCGCGCGACACCGCGCGTGTCATGCCCCTTGTTGGAGACCCTGCAAACAGATGTTGCTGCAACGCAGCGCCCTTGACTCGATGCGCGGGCTGCGGCTCACAATGGCGGCCCACGCCCCCTGATGTCAGCCCAACACCCCCCTCGCAGCGCTTCGGCACTGGCCGCGCTCACCCTGGCCGCCGTGGGCGTCGTCTATGGCGACATCGGCACCAGCCCGCTGTATGCGCTGAAAGAAGTCTTTGCGCACGACCGCGTACCGCTGACGCCCGCCAACATCCTGGGCATCCTCAGCCTCGTGTTCTGGACGTTGACGGTGGTGGTGTCGCTGAAGTACGTGACGCTGATCCTGCGTGCCGACAACAACGGCGAAGGCGGCCTCATCGCGATGCTGGCGCTGGCCACGCAGGCGGTCAAACACAAGCCCCAATTGCGCCGGCGGCTGTTGATTCTGGGTATCTTCGGCACCGCCATCTTCTTTGGCGACGGCGTCATCACGCCGGCCATCTCGGTGTTGTCGGCCGTGGAAGGCCTGGAGGTGGCGGCGCCGCAGTTGCACCGTTTCGTCGTGCCCATCACGCTGGTGGTGCTGACAGGGCTGTTTGCTGCGCAGCGCTTCGGCACGGCCATCGTGGGCCGCCTGTTCGGGCCCATCACGCTGGTGTGGATGGCCGTGCTGGCCTTGCTGGGCGTGCAGCACATCATCCTGAATCCGTCGGTGCTGGTGGCGTTGTCGCCGCTCCACGCCTTGAACTTCCTGTTCGGGCACCCGGGCACGGCCTTCGTGGCGCTGGGCTCGGTGGTGCTGTGCGTCACCGGCGCCGAGGCGCTGTACGCCGACCTGGGGCACTTCGGCAAGACGCCCATCCGCTGGGCCTGGTTTGCTGTGGTCATGCCGTCGCTGTTGCTGAACTACTTCGGGCAGGGCGCGATGCTGTTGCTGCACCCCGAAAACGTGCGCAACCCGTTTTTCGAGATGGCACCGCAGTGGGCCTTGTTTCCGCTGATCGGGTTGGCCACTCTGGCCACGGTGATTGCGTCGCAGGCGCTGATCACGGCTGCCTTTTCCGTCACCAAGCAGGCCGTGCAGCTGGGTTACATGCCGCGCCTGCGTGTGCTGCACACCAGCGTGCGCGACACCGGGCAGATCTACGTGCCTTTCGTCAACTGGGCGCTGTATGGCTGCGTGGTGTTTGCGGTGGTGATGTTCGGCAGCAGCAGTGCGCTGGCCAGCGCCTATGGCATTGCGGTCACGATCGACATGACGATTACCACGGTGATGACGTTTTTCGTCATCCGCTTCGCATGGAAGCTGCCGCTGTGGATATGCCTGGTGGCCACCGGCACCTTCTTCATCGTCGACGTGGTGTTCCTCGCGGCCAACGTCGTAAAAGTGCTGGACGGCGGTTGGTTCCCGCTGCTCATCGGCGCCGGCATGTTCACGCTGATGCTGACCTGGAAGGCCGGGCGCAAGCTGATGGCCCAGCGCATGCGTGACGAGGCCATGGATCTGAAGGAATTCCTGGAGTCGCTGTTTCTCGCGCCACCGGTGCGTGTGCAGGGCACGGCCGTGTTCCTCAGTGCCGAGCCCGGCGCCACGCCCTTTGCGCTGCTGCACAATCTGAAGCACAACAAGGTACTGCACGAGCAGAACCTGTTCGTGAGCGTGCGCCACCATGAAGTGCCGTGGGTCGGTTTCGACCGCCGCTGCGAGGTGCTGTCGTTGGGCCACGAGTGCTGGCAGGTGACGCTGCATTTCGGCTTCAAGAATGAACCCGACGTACCCGAGGCGTTGAAGCTGCTGCAAGGCACTGGCGTGCAGCTCGACGCGATGGACACCAGCTACTTCCTCAGCCGCGACACCGTGGTGCCGACGTTTGGTGGCGGCATGGCGCTGTGGCGCGAAAAACTGTTTGCCAGCATGCACCGCAATGCAGCTGCGGCAGCCGACTTCCTGCGCCTGCCCACCAACCGCATCGTCGAGCTCGGTACCAAGATCGAAATCTAGGCTTGGCTCGGTGCGGACTTGGCGCCCTTGGCTGCAGCGTGGCGCTTGCGGGCGCCTGCAGTCCCCAGGCTCTTAACCAGCCAGCAAGCGGACCTCGGAGGCTGCCAGCACCAGGTCCAGCCTGTAGCCCGCCGAAAGTGGCGATGTGCCGCGGCGGTGGGGCAGGTCCACGGTGAGCGCATGTGCGCCCACGCGCACAAGGTAGCGGGTGGCCTCCCCCAGGAACTCGCGCGCTTCGACGGTGCCAGCCAGGGCCAGATGCGACTGATCCAGCGACGTTTCGGGGCCCTGCAACTGCAGTGCATGGGGCCGGAAACTCAAGCGCAGATCCGAGCCCGGTGGGGCCGCCTGTGCCTGCACCACCTGAAGCGCGCCCAGGCCACCCACGTCCAGCGTCAGCAGCTGGCCTTCGTGGCCCATCACGGTGGCCGGCAACAGGTTCATCGTGCCCACGAAGCCGGCCACGAAGCTGTTCACGGGCTCGTCGTACAGCGCGGTGGGCGTGCCCACCTGCTGCACCACGCCCTGGTCCAGCACCGCCATGCGGTCGGCCGTGGTCATCGCCTCCTCCTGGTCGTGCGTGACGAACAGCGTGGTCAGGCCCAGGCGGCGCTGCAGCGCCAGCAACTCCTGGCGCATCTGCACACGCAGCGTCTTGTCCAGATTCGAAAGCGGTTCGTCCAGCAGCAGCACCTGGGGCTCGATGACGATGGTGCGCGCCAGCGCCACGCGCTGTTGCTGGCCGCCGCTGAGCTGGTTGGGGCGGCGCTGGCCATAGTCCTGCAGGCCCACCAGTTCCAGCGCTGCGCCGACCTTGCTCTTCAGCGTGGCCTTGTCCACCTTGCGCTCCACCAGTCCGAAGGCCACGTTGTCCCACACGCTCAGGTGCGGCCACAGCGCGTAGTTCTGGAACACCATGCCGATGTTTCGCTGCCACGGCGGCAGCGGGCTCACGTCGCGCCCGTCTACCAGCACCTGACCTTGCTGATGGCGGTTGAAGCCGGCGATCAGACGCAGCAGCGTGCTCTTGCCACTGCCTGACGGACCCAGCAGCGCAAAGAACTCGCCAGGCTGGATGTCCAGGCTGACGTCCTTGAGCACCTCGGTGCTGCCGTATGAAAGGCGCACGTTGCGGCATTGCACGCCGACCTTGTTCATCGTTGATCTCCCCGAGCGGGCGCTGCAAAACGGCTGCTGGTGCGCTCCATCACCACATGCGACACCCAGGTGCCCACGGCCACCACCGCAATGGCCAGCACGCCCAGCGCAGCACCCGGCCCGCGGCCGGCCACGCTTTGCATGTACAGGTAGATGCCGTAGCTCATCGGCGCCTGCGAGTCGGCCGACACCAGCAGGATGGTGGCCGACAGCTCCACCGCCGCGGTGATGAAGCTGGTGACGAACCCGGCCAGGATGCCGCCGGCCATCAGCGGCACCACCACGCGCTGGATGGTGCGCAGCTTGGTGGCGCCCACGCTTTCGGCGGCTTCTTCCAGGCTCACGTGCACTTGCTGCAACGCCGCCACGCACGAGCGCATGGCGTAGGGCAGCCGGCGCACCGCATAGGCCAGCATGATCATCACCCAGGTGCTGGTGAGCAGCACGTCGGTGCCCGGCACCGTGATGCCCTTGAACAGGCGCAGGTAGCCGATGGCCAGCACGATGCCCGGCACCGCCAGCGACGCGGTGGCGATGGCGTCCAGCCAGCGCCGCGCCGGCAGCCGCGTGCGCAGCATCAGGTAGGCCACGGTGACGCCCAGCACCACGTCCAGCAGCGCGGCCAGGCCGCAGTACAGCAGCGTGTTCTGGATCATGCCGCTGCTGTCTTCAAACACGGTGCTGTAGTGCGCCAGCGTGTAGGCGTCGGGCAGCGGGCTGAAGCTCCAGACCTGGGCGAAGCTGAGCAGCAGCACGCCGATGTGCGGCGACAAGGTGAGCAGCAGGATGCAGCCGATCCACGTGTAGGCCGCTGCCGAGCCCACGGGCGACAGGCGCCGCCGCTGGATGCTGCCGCCACCCTTTTGCAGCGTGCTGTAGTCGCGGCCCTTCAATGCGCGTGCACTCAAGGCCATGGCGGTGATCGAGAAGCCGATCATGATGACGCTGATCACGTAGCCCAGCGGGTCTTCCAGCCCCACCTGCGTGATGCGCAGGTAGGCCTGCGGCGCCAGCAGGTTGGTCTGCCCCATCACCAGCGGTGTGCCCAGGTCGTCGAAGACTTTGACGAACACCAAAGAAGCACCGGCCACGAAGCCCGGTGCTGCCAGCGGAAAGATCACGCGCCAGAACAGCCGCCAGCCGGTGCAGCCCAGGTTTTGCGCCGCTTCTTCCATCGCGCCGTCGATGTTGCGCAGCGCCACCGTCAGGTTCATCAGGATGAAAGGGAAGTAGTGGATGGACTCGACGAAGACGACGCCGTTCAGCCCCTCCATGATCGGCAGCGTGAAGCCCAGGTGCTGTTGCAGCAGCAGATTGATGCTGCCGCTGCGGCCGAAGATCAACTGCAGCGCCACCGCGCCCACGAAGGGCGGCATGATGAGTGGCAGCACGCCCAGCGTCTGGATCAGCAGCGCACCGCGAAACTCGAAGCGCACCGTGAAGTAGGCCAGCGGCACCGCAATCAGCGCCGCAACCAAGGTCGACAGCACCGCCACGTAAAGACTGTTGAAAAACGACTCGCGCATCAGCGACTGGCCGAAGAAGGCGCCGAAATGCCCGAGCGTGAAACTGCCGTCACCATCGATGAACGCGGTGATGAAGACCCGCGCCACCGGCAACACGAAGAACAACAGCAGGAAGGCCAGCACCAGCGCGCCGGCCAGGCAGACGCCGGCCGAGACGCCGGCAAAGCGGCTCGGCTGCGCCAATCTGGCGCCGGCGCTTGGCGGGCCGGAGCCGGGCGGCGGCACAGCCGCGGGCACGCTCACGCGTGGCGCCTAGCGCGACTGGCTGGTGGCCTGCTCAGCCATCACGCGGGCGCGCTCGTAGCTTTCGCGGGCGCGGCGGTTCCAGGTGTCTTCCAGGCCCGTCACCTGCTTGTTCACCGCGGCATCTTTCTTGTTTGCGGTGAACAAGGCCAGAAAGTCCTTGTTGGCCGCCATGCCCTGGCCCACCAAGGGCGAGTAGGCGAGGTCGCGCGCCTGTTTCACCAGCGCAGCGGCGTTGGCGTTGGGCTTCCTGGCCAGCGCCGCCTCGGCTTCATGGATGGCCTTGGTGGCGGCCTGCAGTTCCTTGAAGCGGAAGGTGATGGTCTGGTCGAACATCGCCGACACCACGTTGTAGCGGCTCTCCGACAGCTCGCTGTCGAACTGCACCTTGGCGCGCTTGGCAATCTCGAACGGGTTGGGGTAGCCGGCAGGCACCTTCAACTGCTCGGGCGGCAGGATGGGCAGGCGCGAGATCTTCGGGTCGGTCAGCAACTGCTGGCCTTCGGTGGACAAGGTGTAGCGGATGAACTGCCGGCCCTCGGCGGCATTCTTGCTGCCCGCCACCAGCGCAATGTTGGCCGGCACGACGGCGGTCACGTCGGGGTAGATGAACTCCACCGGGAATCCGCTGTACTTGCCGGCCAGGCCAAAGAAGTCGATCACCAGGCCAATGCCGAACTGCCCGTTGTTGACGCCGTCGGGCACCCCGAAACTGCGCTCGGTGATGGCGGCGCTGTTGCCCGCGATCTGCAGCAGCTGCGACCAGCCCTTGTCCCAGCCTTCGCCCTGCAGCATGGTTTCCACGGTCAGGTGCGTGGTGCCCGAACGTGACGGCGAACTCATCGCCACATGGCCGAAGTACACCGGCCGCATCAGGTCGGCCCACTGCCTGGGTGCGGGCAGCTTGTTGGCCGCCATGTAGCGCGTGTTCCACATCAGGCCGTAGCCGGCCAGCGCCTGGCCCAGGTACTGGCCCTGCGGGTCGTTGATGGGGTAGGCGCCGACCTTGGCGGGTGCTGCCGTGTTGGCCAGTTCGGCCACGTTCTCCAGCAGCTTTTGGCCGGCCAGCACCTCGAAAGCGTCGGGGGCGCTGGCCCAGAAGATGTCCGGCCGCTGGCCCAGCGGCAGCTCGCGCACGTAGGCGATGCCCTGCACGGTGTTCTTGTTCAGGATTTCCAGCTTGATGCTGGGGTTCGCCTTCTCGAACGCCGTCTTGTAGGCCTGGGTCAG
>JANOZF010000263.1:0-23874 GCA_031429255.1 Rubrivivax sp. | reverse complement strand
CGCCATCCTCACCCCTTTCGACACCCAACCAACCACCACCCCATGAGCAACGACCACACCTTCGTCCTGCCCGCCCTGAACAACGCCATGCGCCTGGTGGTGCAGGGCTTCGGCAGCAGCCCGGCCGAGGTGGAAGCCGTGGTCAGCAACCTGGTGCAGGCCAACCTGATGGGGCATGACTCCCACGGCATCGGCATGCTGCCGCGCTACGCCAGCGCCTATCTCGAAGGCAGCCTGAAGCCCAACGCCAGCGTCACCACGGTGCTGGACGGCGGCGCGCTGCTGCGGCTGGACGGCAACACCGGTTTCGGCCAGGTCATTGGCGCGCAGGCCATGGAACTGGGCATTGCGCGCGCACGCCAGCACGGCAGCTGCATCGTGGCGCTGGGCAATTCGCACCACCTGGGACGCATCGGCGCCTGGGCCGAACAAGCTGCGGCCGCCGGCCTGGTATCGCTGCATTTCGTCAATGTCATCTCGCGGGGCATCGTTGCACCCTACGGCGGAGCCGACGCCCGCTTCGGCACCAACCCGTTCTGCGCGGGTGTTCCGCTGCCGGGCCGCCCGCCGGTGATCCTGGACTTCGCCACCAGCGTCATCGCGCAGGGCAAGACGCGCGTGGCGCACAACAAGGGCGAGGCGGTGGCACCGGGCTACCTGATCGACAACCAGGGCCGGCCCACCACCGACCCGCGCTACGCCGTGGTGCCGCCCTTCGGTGCGCTGCTGACCTTCGGTGAACACAAGGGCTACGGGCTGGCGCTGATGTGTGAACTGCTGGGCGGTGCGCTGGCCGGCGGTTTGACTCAGCACACCAGTGACACGAGCAAGATGCGCGTCATCAATGGCATGTTCAGCGTGCTGCTGGACCCGAACAGGCTGGGCGCGCACGAGCGCTTCGCGTCCGAGGCGCAGGCCTTCATCGACTGGGTTCAGGCCAGCCCGGCGCGCGACGGTTTTGGCCCCGTGCAGGTGTCGGGCGACGCCGAACGCGCCTGGCTCGCACAGCGCACGGCACACGGCGTGCCAGTGGACGCCACCACCTGGCAAGAGATCCTGGCTGCAGCTTCGCGGCTGGGCGTAGACCCGCAGGCCGTGGAAAAAGCCGCAGCCGGCTGACCCGCCGGGGCCGCAGCCAGCGGCCAGGCATTCAAGTTGCGTGGCGTGCACCCGATACAAAGTCGTGGTCCGCATCGGCCGCGCCTGGAAGCCACATCTTGTTCAACGTCAAAAGCACATCGCACAGCCTGGTCGTCGCCATCACGGCCCTGCTGGCGCTGGTGTTGGCGGCCACCGGGCTGGCCTGGCACCAGGAACGCAAGCTGTCGGCGGTGATCGAGCGCCTGGCCAGCGTCGACATGCAGCGCATCGAGCGCCTGTCCAAGGTCAACGACCACGCCAACGACGCTGCCCGCCGCCTGATCGTGCTGCTCACCGCGCCCCGTCAGCTGCGCGTGCAGGCCTACACGCAGATAGACGCCACCAACCGGCGCCTGGACCAGGCGATGGACGAACTGGCACGCGTCATCGAGGGCGGCAAGGACAACAGCTCGTTCCGCACCATCGTGACGCTGCTGGGTCACTACCGGACCGCCTACCAGGAGACGGCTGACCTCATCGAGGCCGACGACCACGCGGCTGCCCAAAAGGCCGTGACCGAGGTCACCGACCAAGCGCTGACCAACCTCATCATGGCCACGCAGGCCGTCAGTCAGACTGAACAACAGAAGACCCGGCATCACCTGGCCGCGATGGGGGAGGACGGCGAACGGCAGCGCGCCTGGCTGCTGGCACTGGCCGCCACCAGCCTGGTGCTGGCGGGCGTGCTGTGCATCTGGGTCACGCGCCGCGTCGCCGCGCCGTTGCGCCATGTGGCACTGGCAGCACGCCGCTTTGCGGCCGGCGACTACGAACAACGGCTGGCCGAGGGCCCCGACAACGAAGTCGACGCCATCGGCACCGCTTTCAACCTGATGGCTGCTCGCGTGCATGAGCGCGAACAGGCGCTGCAGCACGCTCTGGACTACGACACCTTGACGGGGCTGGCGCGCCGCGAGCGTTTCATCACCGACCAGACCACGCGGGTGGCCGCTGCGGGCAGCAACGGCCAGCGCCTGGCGATGGTGTGCTTCGACATCGAGCGCCTGAAGTCCATCAACGCGCTGCTGGGCTTCGATGCCGGCGACCAGGCCATCTCCTTGACCGCGCTGCGGGCCGTCAAACACCTGGGTGTGCCCGCCAACGTGGCGCGACTGGGTGGCGGCACCTTCGGCGCGCTGCTGGAGCTGAAGGCAGAAGAAGGCGCGCTGCAGTGTGCCCAGGCGCTGCAGCTGGCGATGGAACATGCCACCCAGTGGCGCGGCCATGTGCTCGACCTCGGCGTCACGGTGGGCGTGGCCACCAGCCCCGAACATGGTGAGACTCCCCAGGAGCTGCTGCGCCGCGCCGAGCAGGCGCTGTTCGAGGCCAAGCGGCTGCGCAGCCCGGTGAGTGCCTATTGCCCTTCGATCGAAGCGGCACGGCTGTCGCACCTGAGCCTGCTGTCAGAGCTGCAGCAGGCCATCGACCGCCAGGAGCTGGTGCCCTTCCTGCAACCCAAGCTGTGCACGCGCACCGGCCGCGTGGTCGGCGCCGAGGCGCTGATACGGTGGAAGCATCCGCAGCGTGGCTGGGTGCCGCCCGCCGAATTCATTCCGTTTGCCGAGCGCACCGGACGCATCGCGGCCGTCACGCGCTACATGCTGAAGGCCGGCATCGAGCTGCTGCGCAGGGAGATGGGCGCCCTGCACCTGTCGGTGAACATTTCCACCGTGGACCTGCGCGACCCCGGCTTCGTGCCGATGGTGCAGCAACTGCTGGCGCAGGCCGGTGTGCCACCGCATCAGCTGCTGCTGGAGGTCACCGAGAGCGGCCTGCTCGACAGCGGCGAAGACCCGGTGGCGCGCCTGTCGGCCTTGCGTGCGCTGGGGGTGGGCGTGGCCATCGACGACTTCGGCACCGGCCAGTCGTCACTGGCCTACCTGCAGCGCCTGCCGGCCACGGAATTGAAGATCGACCGCAGCTTCGTCACCGACGCCGACAGCGGCAGCGGGCGCCAGCAGTTGCTGCGCTCCATCGTCGACATGGCGCACAGCCTGAACCTGGTGGTCACCGCCGAAGGTGTGGAAACCGAAGCCGAACGCGCGGTGCTGCAAGACGTGGGCTGCGACCTGCTGCAGGGCTACCTGATTGCCAGACCGATGCCGGTGGCCGACTTCGTGCGTGAGTACGTGGACGCTGCGGCGCCGGCGCCCGGCGACAGCGCGCACGCCGCAGCAGCCGCAGGTCAGCCGGCCAGCATGTCGTCCCAGATGTTGTCGGCCCAGCTCAGCGCGTAACGGCCTTCGATCTGGTTGGCACCAGCCGACACACCGCCCGAACCGGGCACCGCCTTGAAGGTCTTGTCGGTGGCGTCGTACTGATGCACGCTGGCCACGTGCACCACATCGCGCGCGGTGACGAAGCTGTAGCAGGTGTTCATCACCACCGGCGTGCTGTTCACCGGCTTGCCCTGCAGCAGCTCGATGATGGCTGCCGCCGCCACCTTGGCATGCTGGTTGGCCATGTGGCCGCTCTTGGGCATGGCCGGCGCGCTGAAGGTGGCGTCGCCCAGCACATGCACCCCCGGCGCCGCCGTGCTTTCCATGGTCAGCCAGTTCACACCCGCCCAGCGGTTGTTCATGTTCAGCAGCCCGGCCGTGCGTGCCAGGTCGCCCGCCCGCTGCGGCGGGATGACGTTCAGCACATCGGCCTTCACGTCGTCGAATTCCAGCTTCGCCGTCAGGCCGTCCACGCCCTTCAATTCGTTGTTGGCCCGGTATTCGACAATGCCGCTGTAGTGGTCCTTGTAGGCCCTTTCGAACAGCGCTTTCTTGCTCTGGATTTCGGGGTTGGCGTCGAGCACCAGCACCTTGCTGCGTGGCTTGTGTTGCTTGAAATAGCTGGCCACCATGCAGGCGCGCTCATAAGGCCCGGGCGGGCAGCGGTAAGGCACCTTGGGGATGCTCATCGCAAACACGCCGCCATCGGGCATGGCCTCGAGCTGCCTGCGCAGCGCCAGGGTCTGCGGGCCGGCCTTCCAGCTGTGCAGCACGCGGCCGCTGTCCAGCGCTGCCGCCAGCCCTGGCGTGCCGTCGAGCATGAAGTCAACCCCGGGCGACAGGATCAACCGGTCGAAGGTCAACTCGCCACCACCGGCCAGACGCACCTTCTTCGCCGCCGCATCGATGGCCGTGACGTCGCCCTGCACCATCTTCACACCCAGTGCGCGCAGACCGTCGTAGCTGCGCGAGATGTCGGCCATCTGCTTGTGGCCACCTAGCACCAGGTTGCTGATCGGACAAGAAACGAAGCCGGCATTGCGCTCCACCAGTGTGACGTCGACGTTGCCGCCCCACAGCTTCAGGTAGCGCGCGGCAGTGCTGCCGCCAAAGCCGCCACCGACAATGACCACGCGACCGATGGACGGCCCGGCAGCCGGGCCCGCCGCACAGCCCGTGAGATTCAACGCGGCCAGTCCCGACAGCGCAGCACCGGCGCCCAGCAGGCGGCGGCGCGACAGCTCAACAGCCAAGGTCTTGTTCAAGGTCTTGTTCATGGCACCTGTCCTCACTTCCTGGGCTGCTGAGCAGCAAAGTAGGCCGCCACCAGCTTGATCTGCTCGTCGGTGTAGCCCTTGGCGATCTGGTGCATGATGGTTGCGGGCTGGTTGCCGCTCTTGTAATCGGCCACGGCGGCGACGATCTTTTCCGCCGACACGCCGGCCAGCGGCTTCATGTCGCCGCGTGCGTTGCCATTCGTGCCATGGCAGTTGGCGCAGGTGGCCGCCAGGTTGCGCGCCAGGTTGGCGTCCTGGGCCCAGGACGCAGGAGCTGCAAGACTCGCCACCAGCAGCAGGCTGGCAGCGCTGATGTGGCGAACGGGAAGGGAAATGGACATCGAGGTCTCCAGGGTTTGAGCCAATTGGAAGCGATCATGCGCGACATGTTGACGGCTGGCGGCGCATGCCGCCGGTGCAGACAACGATCGCGTCCACCCGCCATCGACGCACCCTTTGGTTTGCAACAACGGCCTTGCCATCGCCTGCCAGCGCGGGTCTAATCTCGCTGCATGCGAATGTATGGTTATTCCATCCACATGGCGACCGTGATAACCCGCGCGACACGGTCTGCGGCGTGGGCGCTGCTGGGCTGGGCGGTGGCTTTCAGCGCGGCGGCGCAATCTCCCAGGATCGAACCGGTGCAGGTGCGCCCGGGCCTGTGGATGGTGCAGGGCGAGGCGGCGCTGGGCTCGCCGGCGAACCGCAATTTCATCTCCAACGCCGCCTTCGTGATCACGCCCGATGGAGTGGTGCTGGTCGATGCCCTGGGCTCGCCGGCGCTGGCGCAGGAACTGGTGGCGGCCATCGCCCGCATCACGCCACAGCCGGTGCGGCACGTCATCGTCACGCATTACCACGCCGACCACATCTACGGGCTGCAGGTCTTCAAGGCGCTGGGCGCCACCATCACCGCGCACAGCCTGGGCCAGGGCTATCTGCACAGCGACACGGCAGCGCAGCGGCTGAAGGCCAGCCAGGAGGAACTGGCCCCCTGGGTGGACGAGAACACCCGCCTGGTGCCAGCCGACCGCTGGATCGACAGCCCCACCACCTTCACGCTGGGGGGTGTCGAGTTCCTGGTGCAACCGGCGGGCCCGGCACACACCCCGGAAGACCTGGTGGTGGTGCTGCCGCAGATGCGCGTGCTGATCGCTGGTGACCTGGTGTTCAGGGGCCGCATTCCGTTTGTCGGGCACGCCGACAGCGG
Source organism: Rubrivivax sp. (assembly GCA_031429255.1). GTDB lineage: Bacteria > Pseudomonadota > Gammaproteobacteria > Burkholderiales > Burkholderiaceae_C > Rubrivivax. Next base: position 18,028 of record JANOZF010000263.1, on the reverse strand, counting down.
CCGCTGGATCGAAGCGCTGCAGCGTCTGCTGGCGCTGAACACACGCACCATCGTGCCGGGGCACGGGCCGGTGTCGGAAAATGCCGACGCCGACCTGCGCCTCACGCTGGACTATCTGAAACACCTGCGCGCAACGATGGGCGAAGCCGCGAAGAACCTGGAACCTTTCGAAGAGGCCTACGCGAAGGCCGACTGGTCGCGGTTTGCCCACCTGCCGCTGTTCAGGGCGGCCAACCGCATCAACGCGTACAACACCTACCTGCAGATGGAGCAGGAAAACAAATGAAGCGCCGAACCGCCCTCGTGGCAACACCCCTGGCCTTGAGCGCCGCGCTGCACCGGCCACGGGCCAGCGCTGAAGCGGCGGGCCCGGGGCAGCGCGTGTCGTGGCCCGATGTCACGCTGCTGGACGGCAGCCGATGGAATGCATCGCAATGGGTCGGCCAGGCCGCGGTGGTGGTGTTCTGGTCCACCACCTGCCCGTTCTGCAAGCGGCACAACCAGCATGTGGAGAGACTGTTCCGCGCCGCCAGCGGCAGCTCCCTGAAGGTGCTGGGCGTGGCCCGTGAACGCGACGCTGCAGCGGTGCAACGCTACGCCCGGCAGCAGGGGTACAGTTTCCCGATCACGCTGGACAACGGGCCGATGAGCGCCGCACTCAGCTTGCGCCGCGTGATCCCGCTGACCGTCACGGTGGACCGCACGGGCCACCTGCTGCAAGCCATACCCGGCGAGATGTTCGAAGAAGACGTGATGGAACTGCTGCAAATTGCGCAGCCGCCGCAACACCCTGACAAGGCCAAACGCCCATGAAGACCCGCACATCGAGGCGTCCAAGCTGGGCCGCGCCAACCGGCGCCGCCGTGCTGGCCTGTTCAGCGTTGCTCGCCCTGCCTTCGGCGCAGGCGCAGACTGCAGCAGCGGCCGGCACGAGCCCAGCCGCATTGCACCGCTACCCCGGCGCCGACCTCGCGCTGGGCGAAAAGCTGGTGCGCGAACACAAATGCGCTGAATGCCACGTGCGCAAGCTCGGCGGCGACGGCAGCGCCATCTACCGCCCCAAGGGCCGAATCAATTCCCCGGCCGCGCTGGCCACCATGGTGGAGATGTGCAACACCGAACTCAACCTGGGCATGTTCCCGGAAGACGTGCTCTCGGTCGCCGCGGTGCTGCAGCGTGACCACTACCGCTTTGCCGCCCGTCCGTGAGCCCGCGCACCGCCCCCCCGCCCGCCGCAGCGAGCGCCGCCACGGCCGAAGCCGAGTCGGACCAGGTGTTTGCAAGCGCCGCCGAACTGTTCAAGCTGATGGCCACGCCCATCCGCCTGAAGATCATCAGCGCGTTGTGCGGGCAGGAAAAGAACGTCTCGCAGCTGCTGCACGAGATCGACACCACACAACCCAACATGAGCCAGCACCTGGCCGCGCTGTACCGTGCCGGCGTGGTGGCCAAGCGGCGCGATGCCACGCAGATCTACTACCGCATCGGCAGCGACCGCGCAGCCTCGTTGTGCCGGGCGGTGTGCATGCAGATTGCGCTGGAAATGGACGGCGACGACGAGATCCCGCGCGACCAGCGCTTGACGGCACCGACGCTGCCAAGGCGCAGATCCCTGGGCTGATCTCCCGGCTTTTTCAGACTCTGCGCAGACTGCTGCCACGGCACCCATGTGCCGGCCGCGGCTTCAGACCCGACCGGCGCTGGTGAAGCGAAACAGCGACACCAGCAAGCGGGTCGGAAACTGCAGCAACGCGCGGTCGTGTTCAGCCGCCGCGTCGTTGAAGGTCTGGCGCAACAGCGGCAACCGCGCCTGCGCTTCTTGCCAGGCCGCCAAGGGCTCGGCAACCGCTTCCTGACTGACCAGATCAGCGTGCTGGTCCAGCAACGCCAGCACGCGCGCAGCACTCGACGACTGCTGCCCTTCCGCCGCCAGCCAATCGCGTGCCGCGCCGGCATCCAGCGGCCGTGCGGCCAGCGCGCGCGCTGCCATCTGCTCCAACCGCTGTGCCTCGGCCAATGCCTGCAGCGAACCCGCTTCCGCGACCAGCGGCAACTGCAGCGCAGCCAGCCACTTCGACTGCGCCGCATCGCGCTGGGCCAGAGCCTCGGCAACCCGGGCCCCGGCCTGCGACACGGCGTTGCGCAGCGTCACCAGCCGGTTGTGTGCACCCGTGGCCCAGAAGAACAGCACGGCGGCGGCCAGCACGGCCGCCAGCAACTGCAGACTCACCCGCGCACCTCGCCCTGCCCCAGCACCACCCACTTCAGCGAGGTCAGGCCTTCCAGGCCCACCGGTCCGCGGGCGTGGAACTTGTCGGTGCTGATGCCGATCTCGGCGCCCAGCCCGTACTCGAAACCGTCGGCAAACCGCGTGCTGGTGTTGACCATCACGCTGGCCGAGTCCACCTCGCGCACGAAGCGCATGGCGCTGACATGCAGCGTGGTCAGGATGGCGTCGGTGTGATGCGAGCCGTATCGGTTGACATGTGCAATGGCTTCGTCGAGCGAGTCGACGACCTTGATGCTGATGATGGGCGCCAGGTACTCGGTGGACCAGTCTTCTTCGCTCGCGCGCACCACGCCGGGCCAGGTGCCGAGCAGGGCTGCAGAGCGCGCGCAGCAGCGCATCTGCACGCCCTTGGCGGCAAACACGGCCCCGATGCGCGGCAAGAATGCGCTGGCCTGCGCCGCATGCACCAGCAACGACTCGGCAGCGTTGCAGGGGCTGTATTTCTGCGTCTTGGCGTTGTCGGTGACCTTTACCGCCATTTCCAGATCAACTTCCGCGTCCACCACCACGTGGCAATTGCCGTCGAGGTGCTTGATGACGGGCACCTTGGCCTCGGCGCTGATGCGCTCGATCAAGCCCCGGCCACCGCGCGGGATGATGACGTCGACGAACTCGGGCATCGCGACGAGCCGGCCCACGGCAGCGCGGTCGGTGGTTTCCACCAGCTGCACCGCCTCGGGCGGCAGGCCCGCTTCGGCCAGTGCCGCCTGCACCAGGCGCCACAGCGCCAGGTTGCTGTGCAGTGCTTCAGAGCCACCGCGCAGGATGCAGGCGTTGCCGCTCTTGATGGCCAGTGAAGCGGCTTCGATGGTGACGTTGGGCCGGCTCTCGTAGATCATGCCGAACACACCCAGTGGCACGCGCATCTGCCCCACGCTGATGCCGCTGGGGCGGCGCTTCAGGCCCGAGATCTCGCCCACCGGATCGGCCATGGCGGCAATCTGCTCGCAGCCCTGCGCCACGGTTTCGATGATGGCGGGCGTCAGCTTCAGGCGGTCGACCAGCGGCTCGTCCAGGCCGGCACTGCGTGCTGCCGCCAGGTCCATGGCGTTGGCGGTTTGCAGCGCCGCCGTGGCGTTGCGCAGCTTGGCCGCCAGTGCGCGCAAGGCCAGATCCTTGGCAGCGGTGCTGGCCGCTGCCATGACCGAGGAAGCGGCGCGCGCGGCGGCGCCGACGTGGGCCATGTAGGCGGGGATGTCACTGTGCGTCATATGCGGGTGATTGTCCCAAAACGGCGTCGCGACGGGTTGTGGATGAGCGGGTGGCGCTTGGCTGCAGGCTTTTCGCTCTTGCCTGCTGGCACGGTGACGCGGCGAGCAGCCTGGGTGCGGTGGCGGCAAAGGCAGGCAAGCTGCGGTGGCGGCAGGCGCGGCCAGCGTGCGGCGTGCGGGGCGGCAAAGGCAGGCCGGGGTGCGCTGCGTGGCACGGCTGGAGCGGCCTGCGCTGCGCTGCGGCTGCCCTGCGCTTCTCGCCCGTGTGGCCCCATGGCGAAACTCCCTCCGCGGCCTGCGGCCGCTGCGGTCAGACAGTCGCCATGAGTCAGATCTTGATGCGCGCTGCGCGCGCGGCCACCCGGCCTGCGATGCTCGGCGCACCAGACGCGCCACGCAGCACACCCCGGCCTGCCTTTGCAATCAACCGTCTGAAGCGTTCTGAAAACAGGGCCGTGGTGGCGACGCTGGGTGCATGGGGCGAGCGCGCGAACAACGGCGGGTGGCGACGCGGCAGGTGATGTGTGTTGTCCTCGAGAACAACGGCAGGTGGCTGCGCGGCAGGGGGTGCGTGCGCGGCAGGCCCTCTGGGGCGGCGAGGAGCGCAGGCCGCCAGGCGGCGCGCCTTGGCGCGCTTCGTAAACTGACTCGCGGCAACTGTCTGAGCGCAGAGAGCGCAGCGAACGCAGCGAGTTTTGCCGCGCGCCTGGCGGCCGAGCACCACAGCGCAGTCGGTGCATAGCACCGACCGCCCCAGCGGGCCTGCCGCGCACGCACCGCCTGCCGCGCCGCGGCTGTCGTCGCCTGCCGCGCCACGGCTGTCGCCGCCAAGACCCGCATGAAGATTCGGGCTGGCAAAAAACGAACCGCCCTCACCCCACCCAGCCCAGCACCGCCAGCCACAAGCCCGCCGTCACCACGAACGCAAAGGTCGCCATCACGACTGCCACACTCACCTCGGCCAGCAGCGTCCTGTAGCGCCCCGCGAAGATCACCGCGTTGGTGCCCGCAGGCAACGCGGCCATCATCACCAGCACCGCCAGCGGCATGCCGCGCAGGCCAAACACCTGGTGGGCCACCAGCAGCACCACGGCCGGCATCACCAGCAGCTTCATCGCGGCCATGCCCCAGGCGTTGCGCAGGTGGCCCTGCACGCCATGAGTGGCCAGCGAAGCGCCGATCAGCGCCAGCGCCATTGGCACTGCGGCCTGACCCAGCGTCTGCAACGACTGGTCGACCACCGGGTGCAGGCCCAGCCCGGTGAGGTTCCACAGCAGCCCGGCCAGCACCGGCAGCACCACCGGGTGGATGAGCGTGTTGCGCACGGTCACGCGCAGCGTGGCCCAGCGGCTGGCAGAGCCGCTGCCGCGGGCCAGGTCGGCTTCCGCCAGCACGGTCAGCACCGTCAGCAACAACAGGCCGTGCAGGCTGATCAGCGCGATGTGCAGCGCCAGGCCGGCTTCGCCAAAGAGTGCAGCTGCCATCGGTATGCCCAGTTGCACGGCATTGCCATAGGTCACGGCAATGGCGCGCGTGGCGGGTTCGGCACCCGACTGGCGCTGGTGCAGCCGGTGCCAGGCGTAGACGACCAGCATGTACAGCAGCGCAGGCACGAAATAGGCGGCCAGGATGCGCCAAGGCAAGGCCGCCAGGTCTTGCCTGACGATGGTGCGAAACAGCAGCGCCGGCACGAACAGGACCATCGTGGCGTTGCCCAGCACCTGCGTGGTGTCTTCGTTGCTGGTGGTCCTGGGCGCCAGCCAGCCCCGTTGCATCGCCAGCCAGCCCAGGCCGATGGTGGCCACGATGGCCAGCAACTTGTACAGCACCAGCAGTGTCATGCGGCGACTGCCCCGGGTTTGCCAAGATGGGCCGATAGGCCCGCATCACGCAGCCCGCCCGCGTCTTCGAGACGGGCTGCGGGGCCAGTGATACCGCTCGACCGCGGGTGCAACCAGGCCGACACGGCAGCGATCGGCGCGTCGATGGCCCATTGCTTGCGCCGCGCCGTCTGGCCCTGCAGCAGCTGCACGGCGCGCTTGGGCAGGCCCAGCTCGTGGGCCAGCCAGGCCTGCAATGCCGCGTTGGCCTTGCCGTCCACCGGCGGTGCGGCCAGGCGCACACGCAGGCAGCCGTCATGCAAACCGTCGGCCCTGGTGCGCGGTGCGTGGGGCGTGACCACCACGCTCAGCACGCAGGCCCTGCCCTGGCTGCGCAGGCAGGGCCACTCGCTGTCTGCGGGCAAGGGCACTCAGCAGGCTCGGTGGCTGCGCGCCATCAAGCCGCCGCCTTCTTGCGTGCCGGCGCCTTCTTCGCAACCACCTTCTTGGCCACGGCCTTGGCAGCCACCTTGGTGGCGGGCGCAGCCCCTGCCGCAGCGGCTGGTGCAGCAGCGCCCTTCTTGGGCGGAAACTTCGCGGCCCGTGGCTCGAACTCGAAGCTCACGCGGCCTTCCTTGGCGTCGTAGGCCAGATAGGCCTTGAACTTGCGCCGCGTCTTGTTGGAGACAAAGTTCTCCAGCAGGCCCGTCTTGCCGGTGACCAGCAGCTTGTGCACCTCTTCGGCGGGCACCGGCTGCTGCAGGATGATCTTGCCGGTCTTGAAGTCGCAGGTCACCGCCGCGCCCACGCTGTGTTCACACACGTAGTTGCTACCATGTTCAAACACACGGCCCTTGCACTTGGGGCAGGGGCCCAGGCTGCCTTGCGCCGAGAAGTCCACCGGCTGGCCGTCGCCTTCGGCCAGTTTGGCGTCTTCGCCAAAGTCGAATTCGAGCTTCCAGTTCTTGATCTCGTCGTCGTGCACCAGCTTCAGCTCGGCCGTGAAGGGCCAGCCCGCCTTGGACCGAAAGCCCTCCAGCGGCCCGATCTTCTTGTCGCGCAGAAAGGTATCGGCTTCAGCCGTTTCAAACGCCCGGCCGGCAGGAATCTTGGTCATCGAAAAACCGCAGCCTTCGGCGCTGCCCGCGAACCCGGTGCAGGTAAAGCGTCGGTAGTTCTCCTTCACAACACCGCCGCAGTTGGGGCAGGGCGTGGCGAGCGTGGCGTAGTCGCCCGGGATGGTGTCGCGGTCGTATTCCTTGGCCTTCTTCACGATGCGCTCGGCCATCTTGCCGATCTCGGCCATGAAGGCCTGGCGCGACAGGCGGCCGTGCTCCATCTCCGACAACTGGTACTCCCAGTTGCCGGTGAGGTCGGGCCGCGTCAGGTCTTCGATGGCCAGGCCACGCAGCAGCGTCATCAGCTGGAAAGCCTTGGCCGTGGGCACCAGTTCGCGGCCGTCGCGCAGCATGTACTTCTCGGCGATCAGGCCTTCGATGGTCTGCGCGCGCGTGGCCGGGGTGCCCAGGCCCTTTTCGCGCATCGCGTCGCGCAGCTCTTCGTCCTCGATCAGCTTGCCCGCGCCTTCCATCGCGCTGAGCAGCGTGGCTTCGGTGTACCGCGCCGGCGGCTTGGTCTTCAACGCCTTCACGTCCACGCTTTCGGTGCGCACCTGCTCGCCCGGCGCCACGGCCACCAGGTTGGCATCGTCGTCTTGCGCCTCCTTGCCGTACACCGCCAGCCAGCCGGCGTTGACCAGCACCTTGCCGTTGGTCTGGAACGGGTAGTCCACACCGGCGTGTTTCACCGTGCTGGTGCGCGTGGTGACCATGAACTCGGCCGCCGGATAGAACACGGCCAGGAAGCGCTTGACCACCAGGTCGTAGATCTTCAGCTCGGTCTCGGACAGGCTCCTGGGCGCCTGCAGCGTGGGGATGATGGCGAAGTGGTCCGACACCTTGGTGTTGTCGAACACGCGCTTCATCGGCTTGATGTAGCCCTCCTTCAGCGCCTTGCGCGCATGTGCGTTCAGCTCGCGCAGCGGGCCGGGCAGGTCTTCGGTGGCCAGCATGGTGGCCGTTTCCTTCACCGTGGCCAGGTAGTCCTCGGGCAGGTTGCGCGAGTCGGTACGCGGATAGGTCAGCACCTTGTGCTTTTCGTACAGGCTTTGCGCGATGCTCAGCGTGGTCTTGGCGCTGTAGCCGAAGCGGCCGTTGGCCTCGCGCTGCAAGGTGGTCAGGTCGTACAGCAGCGGGCTGCTCTGCGTGCTGGGCTTGGCTTCGTCCACCACTGTGGCCGGCAGTCCATGCACCGCGGCGGCGATGGCGCGCGCGCTGGCTTCGTCCCACAGGCGGTCGGCGCGCGCCTCAGCGTCGTCGGGGTTGCGCTTCCATGCCGCATTGAGCCACTTGCCGTCGTAGGTGCCGGCCGCAGCGTCGAAGGTGGCCACCACTTCCCAGTAAGGGCGCGACACGTGCTTGCGAATCTTCTCTTCACGCTCGACCACGATGCTCAGCGTGGGCGTCTGCACGCGGCCCACGGTGGTGAGGAAGAAGCCACCGTCGCGGCTGTTGAAGGCCGTCATCGCACGCGTGCCGTTGATGCCCACCAGCCAGTCGGCTTCGCTGCGGCTGCGCGCCGCGTCGGCCAGGCCGAGCATCTGCTTGTCGCTGCGCAGATGGTCGAAGCCGTCGCGTATGGCCTGCGGCGTCATGCTTTGCAGCCACAGCCGCGTGATCGGTTTGCCATGCGCCTTGTCGCCGAAGGCGTATTGCACGATCAGGCGGAAGATCAGCTCGCCCTCGCGACCGGCGTCGCAGGCGTTGACGATGGCGCTCACGTCCTTGCGCTTGACCAGCTTGACCACCGCGTTCAGCCGCGTCTTGGCCTTGTCGATGGGTGCCACGTCGAAGTGCGGCGGCACCACCGGCAGGTTGGCAAAGCTCCACTTGCCGCGCTTGACGTCGTATTCCTCGGGCGCGGTGATCTCCACCAGGTGGCCCACGGCCGAGGTGACGATGGTGTCGTCGTTCTCGAAGTGGTCAGCGAATTTTTCGAACTTGCTAGCGCCCTTTCCGGAGGTGGGGGTGAGCGCGCGCACGATGTCCTGCGCCACGCTGGGCTTCTCGGCAATGATGATGGTCTTGCTCATGGTTCCTTCTGGGGCCCTGCACAGCACAACGCTGCCACGGGTTTTGGTCTGATGCCCGGGGCTGCAATGAGCTGCCCTGGGCCGTGCCTACAATCCGCCGTCTCACGCGCGCACGCACACACGCGCGCTCGTACGAATTCAATGTACCGAATGGCCAATCCCTTGCAAGCCGCCCCGAAAAAATCTTCCGCCCGCAAAACAACGCCGCCGCCCCTTCGTCCAGCGCCGCCAGCCACGGGCCGGCGCATCCAGGTGCGCAAGAGCGGCGTGCACGGCAAGGGCGTGTTTGCGGTGCAGGCCATCAAGCGCGGCGAGCGCATCATCGAATACGTGGGCGAGATCATCAGCTGGCCCGAGGCGCTGAAGCGCCACCCGCACAACCCGGCCGAGCCCAACCACACCTTCTACTTCCATGTCGACGACAAGCGCGTCATCGACGCCAACGTGGGTGGCAATGCGTCGCGCTGGATCAACCACGCCTGCCGGCCCAACTGCAAGGCCGACCAGGCTGATGACGGCCGCGTGCACATCCGCGCGCTGAAGAATCTGAAAGCAGGCGACGAGTTGTTCTACGACTACGGACTGATCATTAACGAGCGCTACACGCCCAAGTTGAAGAAAGAATACGAATGCCGCTGCGGTCACTTCAGCTGCCGCGGCACGATGCTGGCGCCCAAACGCTGAAACTCCCCGCAGCCCCACAAGCCCCACAAGCCCATTCGCCGCCCATGGCCACCCCCTCAGGCTGGGACGCAGAACAGCTTTGGCAAGACCTGGTGCCCGTGCTGCCCGGCATCAGCGTCGAAGTCCTGCCCGAGGTGGCTTCCACCAACACGCAGCTGTTGCAACGCACGGCAGACCCGCTGCCCTGCCTGCTGGTGGCCGCGCATCAGACGCAGGGCCGGGGCCGCATGGGCCGGCACTGGATCAGCGCGCCGGGCGCGTCGCTGACCTTCTCGCTGGCGCTGCCGTTGGCGCCGCAGCGCTGGGAAGGGCTGTCGCTGGCCGTGGGCCTGGCGCTGGCCCAGGCGCTGGACCCGCTGCTGCCCGGCCAGGCACCGCGCCTGCTGCTGAAGTGGCCCAACGACCTGTGGCTGGCCGACGCCCACACCGGGCGCAAGCTGGGTGGTGTGCTGATCGAAACCACGCAGCGGGGTGGCCAGCGGTACTGCGTGGTGGGCGTGGGCTTGAATGTGCAGGCGCTGCCGCCTCAGGCCAACGCCGACACGGCGGCCGACAGCTTGCTGGCCCACGGCTACGCCAGCCTGCAGGAGCTGTGCCCCGGCATCGATGCGCCGCGTGCGCTGGCCCGCATCGCACAGCCCCTGGCGCTGGCGCTGCGCCGCTTTGAACGCGCGGGCTTTGCGGAACTGCAGCAAGACTACGCCGCACGCGACCTGCTGCGCGACCGTGGGGTGACCACCACCACGGCGCCCGTGCTGCAGGGCGTGGCACAAGGCGTCGATGACGACGGCGCACTTCGCGTGCAGGCGGCGGATGGCGTGGTCCACCGCGTGCACAGCGGCGAGGTCAGCGTTCGGCTGCAAGCCCGCATCGGCGAGCAATCACCCACCCAGGCGGCGCACTGATGCTGCGCACGCTGCTGATCGTGTTGCTGCTGGCCAATGCGCTGTTTTTTGGCTGGGCGCGGGGCTGGCTCGGCAGCGCCTGGCCGCCACCCGGCGACAGCCAGCGCGAGCCCGAACGCATGGCTGCGCAGGTGCGGCCGGAACGCTTTGTGCTGCTCGGCCCCGATGCGGCGCGCGCGCCGGCCCAGCCGCGCCCGGCCCCCGCGCCGGTGGCGGCGCCCGCGGCCACCGCCTCCGCTGCAAGCGGCAACGGCGCAGCAGCCGCCGATGCAGCCGCCCTGGCCTGCCTGGAAACCGGTCCGCTCACGGCTGAGCAGCTGGCCGCCATCAACAAGACCTTGACCCGCGTGGGGGTGGACACTGCGACGCTGACCGAAGTGCCAGTGACCACGCCGGCGTGGATGGTTTTTGCCGGCCGCTTCGCCGACGCTGCCGCGCGCCGCACCCGGCTGCAGGCCTGGCAGCGACAGGGCGTGCCCGTACCCAACCTGCTGGAAGAGCCTCGCGAGCTGGCACCCGGTCTTGTCTTTTCGCGCCATATCGGCCGCGCCAACGCCGATGCGGCTTTGAAGGCGCTGGCGTCACGCCATCCGGCCTTGGCCAACGTGGCGCGTGTGGTGCAGGCGCCAGACGGCTCGCCCCGCCTGTCGCTGTTGCGGGCCACGTCGGCCAACCCGGCGCTGGCTCAGCAGCTTGCCGACCCTGCCGTCACGCAACAAGAACGCTTCATGCGCTGCGCGGTGCCCTGAGTTTCAGGCGCGCCGCAGCGCCGATGCGCCACCGCCAGCCCGCAGCACCGCGCTGGCCACCAGCAACAGCAGTGTCGGCAGCCAACCAGCGCAACCCCCGCCACCGCCGCCGCCTGCGCCGGACGTCGCCGCGCCGCTGGTGCCGCCGCTGACCGCAGCCGTGCCGGTGCCGCCACTCTCACCCGCCGCTGCCGTCAGCGCACTGGCCGTGCCGCCACTGTTGGCCGGCAGGTCCTGCCCCAGTGCCACGGCCTGTCGGATCTCGGCAGTGTCGAGTTGCTGGGACTGGCGCGCCGGCGCCACATAGCTGCCCGGATGGGCGGCGTAGCGCAGCGCCTGCTCGGCATCCAGCATGCCGGCGCCACAGGTCTGCGTCGTGCAGATGCATCGACCGGGGTTGCTGTTGCTGCAAGCGCCGATCAAGGTCGAGCCGACATGGGGCCGAGCGGACTTGCGCAGGCCTTCAATCAACTGCTCGACGGTGAGCGCCGGGTTCACACCCAGCATCAGGCTGATGGTGCCCGAGACCAGTGGCGCGGCAAAACTGGTGCCAAACAGCTTGGCGTAGCCGGCTTCACCCACGCCCGTGGCGCCCGCGTTCCAGACCGTTACCAGACCGCCGTCGGCGAGCAGTTCGCGCCAGGCACCCGAGCGGCCGTCGTCGCCGCCCACGGTGGCCAGCCCGGTGCTGGCCAAACCGTCACCGAAACTGGAGTAGTGGGTCTTGAAGCCGTCGCGGTTCAAAGCCGCTACGCCCACCACGCCGTTGCAATTGGCCGGGCGGGCCACGGCGCCATGGTCGTTGCCGGCGGCGGCCACCACCACCACGCCATGGGCGCGCAGTTCGTCCACGGCCGCCTGGTATTCGTTGCCGCAGGCCGCCGCGCCGCCAAAGCTGATGTTGATGATGCGTGCCGGGTTGGGGTTGATCGGTACCCCCGCCACCGGCAAACCGGCGGCCCAGCGCATGCCGTCCACGATGTCGGCCACCGCCGCACCGCACTTGCCGGCCACGCGCACGGGCAGGATGCGGGCTTGGCGGTCGATGCCAGCCACACCCACGCTGTTGTCGGTGTTGGCTGCCACCAGGCCGGCTATCACGGTGCCGTGCCAGGAACTGCGCTGCTCGGCGCAACCTGAAAACCGTGCTTCCTTGCGGTCGGCCGCCGACACCCAGTCGCCGGGGTCGCTGGGGTCGGCGTCACGGCCGTTGCCGTCGTTGGCCAGTTGTGGGTCGCTGACGAAGTCGTAACCCGGCAGCACGCGACCCACCAGGTCGGGGTGGGTGGTGATGCCGGTGTCCAGCACCGCCACCACGGCGGAGACGCCGCTGCCGGCGGCCGCGCCGGTGCCCGCCAGCCCACTCTGCCAAGCCGGAAAGAAACCCGGCACGCCGCGCATCCGGTCGGCCTGGGCATTGGCGTTGAGGCCTGCCACCGACTTCAACCACCACTGTTCTGACGCAAGTGGGTCGTTACTGACTTGCAGTCGTTGCTCCAGCGAGTTGGGCGACACCCATTCCACTTCGGGCCGCGCGCGCAACCGTGCGGCCACGCGTTCGGTCTCTTCGGCTGACAGCAGGCGGCCAAAGTCGAGCACGTAGGTGTCGCGGCCAGACGGACGCATCACCGGTTCACGCGCGCCCGAGGTGGCCGTCAGCCCCGAGCCGCGCAGCACGCTGCGCCAGCGTTCGCTGTCGCGGCGGCGCATCTGGTCGCCCAGCGCCAGCAGGCCGGGATTGATGGTGATGTGAGGCGCCGCTTCCTTCAATCGCACGATCAAGCCGTTGCTGGGCTGACCCGGATGCGCCCCTTGCGGCATGCGGGTCAGGCCCACGGTCAACTGCCCCGGCAAGGGTGTTGCTGCCACCGTTGCCGGCGACGAGGTGGGCGCCTGTGTTTGCGCAACCGCCAGCACGCCCAGTGCCAAGCCAGCCCCACCGATCAACAGGGGGGCCAGGGCAGACTTGAAACGGCAGGCTCGGGCAGTCAGGCGCAGCACACAACACCCTCAACGGCAAACGACACACAACAAGCGGATGCAACCATATCGGCCGCTTGCAGGCCAACCCGAGGGATTATTGAAGGGCAAGCCGCCGCGCGCGCGCCTCCAGCAGGTGGCAGGTGTGCAGAAGTGCAACCGCCAGCAACACGCCGAGCACCCACAGCAGCGAGGCAGCGCCGCCGCCGCCGCCACTGGAGATTGGCGGGGTGACAGGCGGCGTCACCGGCACCGCGGCGACCGTGACCAGCGTGCTGGCGGTGTCGCTGGCGCCGCTGGCATCGGTGACCGTCAAACGAACCGTGAAGCTGCCTGCCGCCGTCGGCGTGAGCGAAGCCGTCGCGGCATTGGTGGCGCTGTCGAAGCCACTCACGATGCCGCTGCCGCTGACCAGCACCCACTCGTAGCGCAGCACCGCAGCGCCCGCCGTGCCTTGGCTGTCGGCTCCAGAAAGCGCGACCGGCTGGCCAGCAACAGGCGCGGCGGTGCTCACTTGCAGGCGAGCCAGAGGACCGCTGACGGCAGACACCGCCGCGCCGGCGTCCAGCATGCCGGCGCCGCACAGGGCCGTGGTGCAGTAGCACTGCAGCTGGTCAACACCGGTCTGTGGTGCCCGGCATTGCGTAACGACTGTCGGGTCGCCAGGCCCGTTGTCGCCACCGGTTTGCGGAAAGGGCCTGGCGGTGGACTGCATCACCGATCGAACCTCGGCGGCCGTCAACGAGGGGCGCTGCGACACCATCAGACCGGCCACCCCGGCCACCAGCGGCGATGCAAAGCTGGTGCCCACGGTGATGTTGTAACTGTCGCTCCAGTCAGCGCCAGATGGCCCCTGGCTGCCAGCGTCGGTGGCGGCCAGGATGGGGTACAGGCAAGGCGAGCCGGCACTGGTGTTGATGCAGTTGCCCCCGGGGGCGGAGATCGAAATCTGCGGCCCGAGGTCGGAAAACCCGACCTTGGTGCCGACATGGCGCAACGCGGTGACGCCGATGACGCCGTCGCAGTTGGCGGGGACACCCACCGCGCCGCCGGCGCCGTTGCCCCCGGCAGCGACGATGACCACGCCTCGCGCCACCAGTTGATTGACCACATTCTGGTAAGCGGCGTCGCAGCCACCCGACCCGCCCAGGCTCATGTTGATGACGCGCGCAGGGGTCGGGTTGTCGGGCACACCGGCCTGCGAAATGCCACCCGCCCACAGCATGCCCGCCTGGATGTCGGCGTCGGTGCCGAAACACTTGCCCAGGACCCGGACCGGCAAGACGCGCACGCCCGGCGCAGTGCCGGCCATGCCCAGCCCGTTGTTGGCCATCGCGGCCACCAGGCTGGCGGTGGAGGTGCCGTGCCAAGAGCTGTCGGACGGACTGCAGCCGCTGAAGGTCTGGGTGCGCGACTCGGCGCTGCTGACCCAGTCACCGGGGTCACTGGGGTCGGCATCACGGCCATTGCCGTCGTTGGCCACTACGCTGTTGCTGACGAAGTCATAACCCGGCAGCAGCACACCGCCATTGGCCACGCGGCCCAGGTCGGGGTGATCGAAGCGCACGCCGGTGTCGAGCACCGCCACCACCACCTGGGGGCTGCCCATCGTTCGTGCCCAGGCTGCTTCGACATTGATGGCCGACACCACCGAAGCCGTGGGTGCCCGCAGATACCACTGCCCGCTGTCGGGCCCGCGCACGCGCACGCCCGGTGCGGCTTGGGCATACAGCGGGTCGTTGGGGGCGGCAGCGATGCGCTTGCGCCCGTTGGGCACGGCGTAGGCCACATCCGGGTCTGCCGCCAGCAGGCGCGCCAGCGTCTGCGCGTCCACGCCGGCAGCGCGCACCACCTGGGCATGAGCGCCCACGGCGTTGCCGGCCTGCAGCGAGCGCTTGACCCGGCCGCCCAACGCAGCCGCGCGCTGCCCCAGCACGGCTTGGATATCGGCGTTGGCGGCACGCGCGGCCAGCGCATGCTTGCGCACGGTGTCGGCCGACGGCTTGAAGCCGACGATGACTTCGCCTTCAACCGGCGGCAGCGCGGCCCTCGGCCCGCCTCCGTGCAGCGGCCCGGCTGAAGCGAGCCCGACAGCGCCCATCAAAGCAACAAAAAAAGCCAACAGCCATGTTGCAGACCGAGCCCGGGCGATACGCTGAATGTTCATTGTTCCCAGTTTAGGCGGCTGACCGGCCTGCCACCCTGGGCTGCCACACAGATGGGGATGTAAACCTGCATCAAACCGCGTCGGTTTTCGCAATTCGTCAAGCGCACAGTCCGGGCGACGCGTGTCAGCGTCGCCTGGCAGCCGCCATCAGCGCGCCATCACCTGCACCATCTCCAGCACCTTGTTGGAGTAGCCCCACTCGTTGTCGTACCAGGCGACGATCTTCACGAAAGTCTTGTCCAGCGCAATCGACGCGTCGGCGTCGAACACGCTGGTGCACGGCTCGCCGCGGAAGTCGGTGGCCACCACCTTGTCTTCGGTGTAGGCCAGCACACCCTTCATCGGGCCGTCAGCGGCCGCCTTCATCGCGGCGCAGATGTCTTCGAAGCTGGCTTCCTTGATCAACTCGGCCGTCAGGTCGACCACGCTGACGTCGCTGGTGGGCACGCGGAAGGCCATGCCGGTGAGCTTCTTGTTCAGCTCGGGAATCACCACGCCCACCGCCTTGGCAGCGCCGGTGCTGCTGGGGATGATGTTTTCCAGGATGCCGCGGCCGCCGCGCCAGTCCTTGTTGCTGGGGCCGTCCACGGTCTTCTGCGTGGCGGTGGCGGCGTGCACGGTGGTCATCAGGCCGCGCTTGATGCCGAAGCTGTCGTGCAGCACCTTGGCAACCGGCGCCAGGCAATTGGTGGTGCAGCTGGCGTTGCTGATGATGGTCTGGCCGGCGTAGGTCTTGTCATTCACGCCGTAGACGAACATCGGCGTGTCGTCCTTCGAAGGCGCGCTCTGGATGACCTTCCTGGCGCCGGCGTCGATGTGCTTCTGGCAGGTGTCCTTGGTCAGGAACAGGCCGGTGGCTTCCACCACCACGTCGGCGCCCACATCACCCCACTTCAGCGCGGCCGGATCCCTCTCGGCCGTGAGCCGGATGCGCTTGCCGTTGACGATCAACGTGCTGCCGTCCACCGCGATATCGCCCTTGAAGCGGCCGTGCACGCTGTCGTACTTCAGCATGTAGGCCAAGTAGTCGGGTTCCAGCAAGTCGTTGATGCCGACAATCTCGATGTTGGGAAAGTTCTGCACGGCGGCGCGGAACACCATGCGACCGATGCGGCCGAAGCCGTTGATGCCTACTTTGATGGTCATGACAGGAACTCCATGGTTAGAGAAAAGGCAAACTGAACTTGGATGCGGATCTGCGGGTGCGGCCTAGGCAGCTCAGCGCCCCAGCACCTTGCGCACCGTGTCGGCCAGGTTTTCCGCCGTCAGCTTGAAGTGCTTGAACAGCGCCGGCGCCGGTGCGCTTTCGCCGTAGCTGTCGATACCCACCACGGCGGCGCAGCCGTACTTCCACCAACCGTCGGTGACACCCGCTTCGATGGCCACACGCGGCACGCCGGCGGGCAGCACGCTGCGCTTGTATTTGACGTCCTGGCGGTCGAACACCGTGGTGCTGGGCATGCTGACCACACGCACGGCGATCTTGCGCGCTGCCAGCTCGGCCTGCGCGTGCAGCGCCAACTGCACCTCGCTGCCGGTGGCGATGATGACGGCCTGCGCCTTCTTCTTCAGGCCTACTTCGCCCGGCTCGGCCAGCACGTAGGCGCCCTTGCTGATTTCGTCCAGGCCTGCCTTGGGCAGGTAGTTCAGGTTCTGGCGGCTCAGCAGCAGCGCGCTGGGGCGCGTGGCGTTGCCGATGGCCATGGTCCAGGCGACCGCCGTTTCGGCACTGTCCGCCGTGCGCCAGACGTCCAGGTTGGGGATGAGACGCAGCGCAGCAGCATGCTCCACACTCTGGTGGGTAGGCCCGTCTTCGCCCAGACCGATGCTGTCGTGCGTGAAGACGTGGATGACGCGCTTTCTCATCAGCGCGGCCATGCGGATGGCGTTGCGGCTGTAGTCGCTGAAGGTCAGGAACGTGCCGCCGTAGGGGATGTAGCCGCCGTGCAGCGTCACGCCGTTCATGATGGCGGCCATGCCGAATTCGCGCACACCGTAGTTGATGTGACGGCCGCCGTTGGGGGCGCCAGCGTCGTCAAAGCGCAGCGCCGGTGTGGACGACGTGTTGGTCAGGTTGCTGCCCGTCAGGTCGGCGCTGCCGCCCAACAGTTCGGGCAAGGCCTTGGTGAAGACTTCCAGCGCTTGCTGGCTGGCCTTGCGGCTGGCCACCGTTTCGGCCTTGGTGTGCGCGGCGAGCACGGCGTCGACGGCGGTCTGCGCAAAGTTGGCGGGCAGCTCGCCGGCCATGCGGCGCGTGAACTCCGCGGCCTGCTCGGGATGCGCGGTGGCGTAGGCGCCCATGCGCGCGGCCCACTCGGCCTGCGCCTTGGCGCCCGCAGCCTTGGCGTCCCACGCGGTGTAGGCGGCTTCAGGAATCACGAAAGCTTCGTGCGCCCAGCCCAGCGCGTCGCGCGTGAGCTTGATTTCGTCAGCACCCAGCGCTTCGCCGTGGGCCTTCGCGGTGCCGCCACGGTTGGGCGAACCCTTGCCGATGGTGGTGCGGCAGATGACGATGGTGGGCCGCGTGGCGCTGGTCTTGGCCTGCGTCAGCGCGGCGTCGACTGCAGCCACGTCCTGCCCGTCCAGCGGGCCGATCACGTTCCAGCCGCAGGCCTCGAAGCGCTGCGCCACGTTGTCGATGAACCAGGGCTGCACCTTGCCGTCGATGCTGATGCCGTTGTCGTCGTACAGCACCACCAGCTTGTTCAGCTTCCAGGCCCCCGCCAGCGCCACCGCTTCGTGGCTGATGCCTTCCATCAGGCAGCCGTCGCCAACAAAGCAGTACGTGCGGTGGTCCACCAGCGCGTGATCGGGGCGGTTGAACTCCGCCGCGAGCAGTTTTTCGGCCAGCGCCATGCCCACCGCGTTGGCCAGCCCCTGGCCCAGCGGGCCGGTGGTGGTTTCCACGCCGGGCGTGACGTCGACTTCGGGGTGGCCGGGCGTCTTGCTGTGCAGCTGCCGGAAGTTGCGCAGCTCGCTCATCGCCAGGTCGTAGCCGGTCAAGTGCAGCAACGCGTACAGCAGCATGCTGGCGTGGCCGTTGCTGAGCACGAAGCGGTCGCGGTCGGGCC
>JANOZF010000262.1:0-20650 GCA_031429255.1 Rubrivivax sp. | reverse complement strand
GCCCCGGCGATTTCTTGCATGCGCGCGTTGCCGGCATCCTGGCTCAGGATCCAGCTTCGTTGCACGACGCCGTAAATGACTGCGGCCAGACCGCAGGCCAGCGCTATGTAAAGCGCCATGGTGGTGGACATGGGGAGTGCTCCTTCCTCTTTAGGGACTTTTGATGTTGGCGCCGCTGCGACAGGATCTGCTTCAGCGGCCAAGGCGAGCCGTCTTCGGCGCCGGGCGATGCTAACTGATGGAAAACGGTGGGCTTTCCGGGGTTTGCCAGCGGGTGGCGGACGCGCAGTCAGGGCACGGCAAGCTGAAAAACTAGAATAGGGCAGACCCCTGACAGGTCCGACCGCAACCGAGAGAGACCATGAGCCTGCACAACGTGACCCCGGGCGCCAAGGCGCCAGAAGAGTTCAACGTCATCATCGAAATCCCGATGAACGCCGACCCCATCAAATACGAGGTCGACCACGATACCGGGGCCATCTTCGTCGACCGCTTCATGAGCACGGCCATGCACTACCCGTGCAACTATGGCTATATCCCGAACACCCTGGCCGACGACGGCGACCCGGTGGACGTGCTGGTGGTCACCCCGGTGCCGCTGATTCCGGGCGTGGTGGTCACCTGCCGCCCGCTGGGCATGCTGCGCATGGACGACGAAGCGGGTGGCGACAACAAGTTGCTGGCCGTGCCCATCGACAAGATTCTGTCGATCTACACGCAGTGGAAGAAACCCGAAGACCTGAACCCGCTGCGCCTGAAGACCATCCAGCATTTCTTCGAGCACTACAAGGACCTGGAAGAGGGCAAGTGGGTCAAGGTGCTGGGCTGGGAAGGACCTGATTCCGCGCGCGTCGAGATCACCAGCGGCATCGAGCGCTTCGAGGCCCACAGGAAGGCCTGACGCGTTCAGGCGCTTGGCTCTGGCCCCTTCTTGAACGGGCTGCGTTCGCGCAGCTCGTCGACGTATTGCTCAACCCCCTGGCCTTCGGCGCTCAGGAAGTCGGCTACCGCAGCAGCGAAGCGCTGGTCGTGCAGCCAGTGTGCCGAATGCGTGGCCACCGGCAACAGGCCACGCGCCATCTTGTGTTCGCCCTGCGCTCCGCCCTCGAAGCGCTGGTAGCCATGGGCCAGGCACCAGGCCAGCGGCTGGTAGTAGCAGGCATCGAAGTGCACACAGGGCAGGGGCTGCACGCAGCCCCAGTACCGGCCCCAGGCCGCGCGGCGCTCGGCATCGACCACGATCAGCGACACCGCCACCGGCTCGTCGCCACGCCGCGCCACGAACATCACCCAGTGCTCTGGCATGGTCTGCTCCATGCGAACGAAGAAGTCGCGCGTCAGGTAGGGCGTGCTGTGGTGCGCCTGGTAGGTCAGCGTGTAGCAGCGGTGGAAGAAGTCCCACAAGCCGGGCGTGATGGCGCTGCCTTCGTGCACCGTGAAACGCACGCCCTGGTCGGCCACGCGGCGCTGTTCTTGCTGAATCTTCTTGCGCTTGTCGCGCTGCAGTCTTGACAGCAGATCGGTGAAGTCGACCACAGGGTTGGCTGCATCCTGTTCCCAGTGGAACTGCACACCATCGCGCAGCATCCAGCCAGCCTCGGCGAAAGCCTGGCGATCGTGGTCGTCAATGAAAAGCACATGTGCCGATGAACACTGGCGCTGGTTCGCCAGCGCCCCCAGCGCCTGCACCAGACGCGTGCGCCACAGCGCGCTGCGTGCCAGCAGCCGCGTGCCGGGCACCGGCGTGAACGGCACCGCGCCCAGCAGCTTGGGGTAGTAGCTCAGTCCATGGCGACGGTAGGCGTCGGCCCAGGCCCAGTCGAAGACATATTCGCCGTACGAATGGCTCTTCAGATACAGCGCGCAGCCGGCCTGCAGCAGGCCGTTGGACTCGAGCAGCAGGATCTGGGCTTGCCATCCAGTGGCGCGCACGGCGCTGCCCGAAGCGTGCATGGCAGCCAGGTATTCATGGCGCATGAAGGGCGTGGGCGCGAGCTGCTGGGCAAGCAGCTCGTTCCAGCGCTCGGCTGCGATAGCGCCGGGGTCTCCCAGCACCCGGATGACATAATCTTTTGCGGTGTTTGCTTCGGTCTGCGTCATTCGGGAAACAGCATGTTGAAAGTGGCTCTGGCGCAGATCAATGCAACGGTGGGCGACCTGGCCGGCAATGCGCGCCTGGTCTTCAACGCCGCACGCAGCGCCTATGCGCAAGGGGCCCGCGTGGTGATTGCCCCGGAACTGGCACTCACCGGCTACCCGCCCGAGGATTTGCTGCTGCGGCCTGCTTTCCTGCGCGCCTGCGCCGACGAACTGGGCAAGTTGGCGCTTGAACTCGCCGACTGCCCGGGCCTGCATGTGGTGATCGGCCACCCGCACCAAATGGCCGGCGTGGCCGATCTTAGGTCGAAGTCTCTGGCCGTGCCCAGGCGGTTCAATGCTGCATCAGTGCTGGCCGACGGGCGGGTGCTTGCCACGTACTGCAAGCGCGAACTGCCCAACTATCAGGTGTTCGACGAGCGGCGCTACTTCGCGTCGGGCCGCGATGCCGGCCTGCCGGCCGTGGTGTTGGAGGTGGCCGGCCTGAAGCTCGGGTTGCTGGTCTGTGAAGACGCCTGGTTTGAAGAGCCTGCCGCCGCCGCCTGCGCTGCCGGCGCGCAGGTATTGTGCGTGCTCAACGCGTCGCCCTTTCATCTGGACAAGGCCGACGAGCGCGAAGCCCGCATGGCCGAGCGCGCGCGCGCCACTGGATGCCCCTTGCTGTATGCCCACCTCGTGGGCGGGCAGGACGAGGTGGTGTTCGACGGCGCTTCTTTTGCCGTCGACTCCAGCGGGGTCGTGCAGGCCCGCGCTGCATCGTTTTCCGAGGACCTGCTGATCGTCGACTTTGACGACCGCGGGCAGCCCAGTGGGGCCTGCGCGGCCGAGCCCGAGCTCGAGGCCCAGGCCTGGCACGCGTTGGTGGTGGGGGTGCGCGACTACCTGGGGAAAAACGGCTTTCCGGGCGCGATCATCGGCTTGTCCGGGGGTATCGACTCGGCGCTGGTGCTGGCCCTGGCGGTAGACGCGCTGGGCGCCGACCGCGTGCGCACCGTGATGATGCCCTCGCCCTACACGGCCGAGATCTCATGGATCGATGCGCGCGACATGGCGGCGCGCCTGGGCGTGCGCTACGATGAAATCGCCATCGCACCGATGTTCGACGCTTTCCGCGGCAGTCTGGCCGAACAGTTCGCCGGCCTGGCTGAAGACACCACCGAAGAAAACCTGCAGGCGCGCATCCGGGGCACGCTGCTGATGGCGCTGTCGAACAAGACCGGGTCCATCGTGCTGACCACCGGCAACAAGAGCGAGATGGCCACCGGCTACTGCACGCTTTATGGCGACATGGCGGGTGGCTTTGCCGTCATCAAGGATGTCGCCAAGACGCTGGTGTACCGGCTGGCCGAGTGGAAAAATCGGCAGCCGACGCGGCGCGCCGATGGCAGCGTCGGCCCCGTGATCCCCGAGCGCATCATCACCCGGCCACCGTCGGCAGAACTGAGACCCGACCAGACCGACCAGGACAGTCTGCCGCCCTACGAGGTGCTGGACGCCATCCTGGCGCGCTACATGGAAGAAGACCAGGGTGCTGAAGAGATCATCGCTGCCGGCTACCCAAGGGCCGACGTCGAACGTGTGACGCGGCTGATCAAACTCAACGAGTACAAGCGCCGACAGGCGCCCGTGGGCATCCGCATCACGCACCGTGCCTTTGGGCGCGACTGGCGCTACCCCATCACGTCCAAGTTCCGTGCTTAAATCTGTGTCATCGCCGAAGCCGGCCGCAAGCGCCTCAGGAGTCCTGCCATGAAACAGATCACCGCCGTCATCAAGCCCTTCAAGCTCGAGGAGGTCCGCGAGGCCCTGGGTGAAGTGGGCGTCTCAGGCCTCACCGTCACCGAGGTCAAGGGTTTCGGCCGCCAGAAGGGCCACACCGAGCTCTACCGGGGTGCCGAATACGTGGTCGATTTCCTGCCCAAGGTGAAGGTGGAGGTGGTCGTGAAGGACGTCGACGTCGACCGCTGCGTGGAAGCCATCGTCAAGGCCGCCAAGACTGGCAAGATCGGCGACGGCAAGATTTTCATCACCTCGGTCGAGCAGGTGGTTCGCATCCGTACAGGCGAGACGGACGAAGCTGCGGTCTGACCCGAGCCGCCGCGAAGGCGCGCGTCAAACCTTCGAGTAGTTGTCCGGCCCCGTCGCGTTGCCGGATTTACGCGCCAACTCGAGCAGCAGCGCTTCAGGGTCGTGGTGCACTTGCACCATGGCCACCGTGGGTGCCGAGACGAAGCCTTCGCGCTCGCTGTGCTGCATGAACTGCAGCAGGCTGTCGTAGTAACCGCGGACATTCAGCAGCCCGATGGGCTGGTCGTGGTACCCCAGTTGGCGCCAGGTCCAGACCTCGTACAACTCCTCGAGCGTGCCGATGCCACCGGGCAGCGCGATGAAGGCCTGCGCACGTTCGGCCATCATCTGCTTGCGCACATGCATGGTGCGAACCACATGCAATTCGTGCAGCCCCTGGTGGCCCACCTCGGCTTTCTGCAGCGATTCGGGAATCACGCCCACCACACGGCCGCCGGCAGCCAGCGTGGCATCGGCCACCTCGCCCATCAGCCCCACCTTGCCGCCGCCATAGACCAACTGCCAACCTCGCTGGCCAATGGCCGTTCCGAGGGACTGCGCAGCTGCGGTGTAGGCCGGGTGTGCGCCATGGCGAGCGCCGCAATAAACGCACACGGTGAAAGGCGGCAGCGTCATCGTTTGGCGCGTTTGGTCGGTGGTGGTGGCGTCGACACGAGTCGAGTTTGGCATACGGCGTCGTGCCAAAACTGCTTGTCCTGGCGCATGCGGGCCAGCAGGGCATAGGCCAAGACACCTGCCACGAGGACGGCGAGCGTAGGGCCGGCTCCCTTCAAGCCCGAGAAGTGCACCGCTGCCAATGCGGGCAAGAACCAGAGCCAGCTCAAGACGTATCGCACAAGGGCGCGGGCGGCTGATACGCGCACGCCGTCAGGGCCTACCAGCTTGATGTGCCAGGTCAGCATGGCCAGCGTCTGCCCGGAGCGGGTCCAGAAGTGAAGGAAATAAAGCCCCAGCACCAGGAACAGAAAAACCTTCAGTCCGGTGGACCCGACCAGCGCGTGCCTTTGCTTCGTGGCCACGCCGTACAGCAGGCCGGCTGCCATCACCACGCCAAAAAGCAGCACGCCTTCGTACAGCAGGCAGAGCAGCCGCCGCGTCACGCTGGGCACACCGCCTGCTGGCGCGTGGCTGTCCGCGACATCCGCGGTCACGGTTTTGCCGCGGGCTCGTCCGTCAGCGCCGCCCGAACCGCGGCACCTTGCGGCCCGCGCTTGGGCAGCAGGGTGGCGGGATCGACGAAGCCTTCCGTGGCCACGATCTTGGGCAAGCCAGTCTGATGATGCGCCGGTGGCGACGCGGGGGTCGTCAGCGGGCGCGTGGTGGCACCGGGTTTGGCCTGCATCGCGATGGCGGTGACCGACCGGTTGGCGGCGGGCGCCGGCGCTTGCACTTCGTTCTGCTTGCCCGCCACCAGTCGGTTCTCGGGCCTGGAATCAATCTTGGTTGCGGGTCGAACCGCCGTTCGTTCAGGCGCCGAGGCGCTGGCCGCCGGAGCGCGCGCCTGGCGGGCCAAGGCCTGTTTCTCGTCTGTGCTGAGCGCCTGGTACTCCTGCCAGCGCGCCTGTCGTTGCGCGGCGGGCAGTTGTTTGGCTTCCAGGAACTGCAGCCGCACCTGAGTTCGCTTGGCAGGCGTGAGGCTCGCCCACTGGGCCATGCGCTGCTGAATGCGGGCGCGTTCATCGGCAGGCATGGATGGCATGCGACCGGCCAGTTCTACCCACTTGCGTTGGCGCACACCTTCGATGGCAGCCCAGTCGCGCTCCAGCGGCGCCAGCGCCACTTTCTGATCGCTGGTGAGCGCGGACCATGGCGTGGCGCTTGGTGCAGGCAACCGGGAGGTGGCGTTGGCGGCTGCAGGCGACGTGCGGTCAGCAGCGGTTGCAACGGCTACCATGGCCGACAGGGCCAGGCACAAACCTGCTGCCAGCAATGCCCGGCCGCTGGTCACGGGGTCGGTCCCCGGCGCAGAAACTGGACGAATCCGGGATCGGCATAGGCCGCAGGGGGCAGATCGTCGGACAGCAACTGCGTGTCGATATCGGCGGTCACCTGGATCTGCTCGCGCACGTTCAACTGGCCAATCAACATCAGACCCGCCAGCAGCAGGGCCAGTGGCATCAGCGCCGACAGCCACTTGGGCAGCCCGGAGCCCGTGGCCGGGCCTCCGCGCAGCACCGCGCTGCCGCCACCGGCGGCCGCAACCGCAGAACCAGCCACAGCCAAGCGTGATTGGCGCGCCCGGGCAAGGGCCTGATCTCTGCCCACACGCAGGCGTTCATTCACCTCGTGTGGCAGTGCGGCGCTGGACTCCGTCAACGCATTGGCCAAGCGGCCGGCCATGCGGGCTTCAAGGGCCTCGTGGGTGACGTGCAGGCTGTGTGATGTCATAGCGAAATTCCCTTGGCTTTCAGCGCCTTGGCCAATGCATGAACGGCGCGCGAGCAGTGTGTCTTCACACTTCCTTGCGAGCAGCCCATCACGGTGGCGGTTTCTTCGACGTCAAACTCCTCCCAGTAACGCAGCAGGAAGGCTTCTCGTTGACGCCCAGGCAGATCGGCCACGGCTTCTTCGATCGCCCCCAGAATCTGGGTTCTCGACACGACGTCGTAAGCACTTTCGGTGCCAAGGGAACCATCTACGGCGTGCAAGGCTTCCAGCAGGTCGAAGTCGCCGTCGTCGTCGGCCGGGCTGAACTCAGAGAAGTTCTGCACCACGCTGCGCACGCGCTCGCGCCGAAACCAGTCCATAGTGGCGTTGGACAGGATGCGCTGAAACACCAGCGGCAACTCGGCAGCGGGGCGGTCGGCGTACTTCTCCGACAAGCGGATCATGGCCTCCTGAACGATGTCGAGGGCCGATTCTTCGTTCCTGACAGCGTAGACGGCGCGCTTGAAAGCACGTTTTTCGACGCTCTTGAGGAAATCTGACAGTTCTTTGTCGGAAGCCAACGCTGTTGAGGAGCGCGGGCGCTCCGTAGGGCCCGGTTCGGGCGGCGCGGATTATGGCACCGCCCCTCGGGCGTGCATTCCAGGGGTCAGATCCAAGGCGCGACGGTCTATAATGCTGCCCTGCACCAACTTGCTACAGGGTCCTTGAGCCGCACGTTCGACCTGGACGGCGGATTTCTGACCGCGCAGGCTCTGAGTCCGCCTCACAAGGGCGCGAGGAAGGGCACCAATGGTTTTTCGTCAGAGAAATTCACAAAGGTTCGAAATGGAAATGTCTGCTGCGGGAGTCTTGCGTGCCGTCTCGGCACAGCCGTCTTCTCCCCCCAATACCTCTATTGCTCCCGAGCCCAATGGGTCGGAAATCCTGGTTCGCTGCCTGCAGGCCGAAGGGGTCAAGTATCTCTGGGGTTATCCAGGTGGCGCGGTGCTGTACATCTACGACGCGCTGTACAAACAGGACAGCATCGAACACGTGCTGGTGCGTCATGAGCAGGCCGCCGTGCACGCCGCAGACGGCTACGCGCGCGCCACTGGCGATGTCGGGGTCGCCCTGGTCACATCCGGCCCCGGTGTTACGAATGCCGTCACCGGCATCGCGACGGCCTACATGGACTCGATTCCGATGGTCATCATTACCGGGCAGGTGCCAACACCCGCCATCGGTCTGGATGCCTTTCAGGAATGCGACACCGTGGGCATCACACGCCCCATCGTCAAGCACAACTTCCTGGTCAAGGACGTGCGCGACCTCGCGTTGACCATGAAGAAAGCCTTCCACATCGCCCGCACCGGACGTCCCGGGCCGGTGGTGGTGGACGTGCCCAAGGACGTGTCGTTGAAGACGGCGCCCTTTGTCTATCCCGAGACCGTGGAGATGCGGTCTTACAACCCGGTGCGCAAGGGGCATGGCGGGCAGATTCGCAAGGCCGTGCAGTTGCTGTTGCAGGCCAAGCGCCCCTACATCTACACCGGTGGCGGCGTCATTCTGGGCAATGCCTCAGCCGAACTTCGCCAGCTGGCCGACATGCTGGGCTATCCCTGCACCAACACGCTGATGGGCTTGGGCGCCATAGCCTCCAGCGACCCCAAGTTTTTGGGCATGCTGGGCATGCACGGCACCTACGAAGCCAACATGACGATGCAGAACTGCGACGTCCTGCTGGCGGTGGGCGCGCGTTTCGACGACCGCGTGATCGGCAACCCGAAGCACTTTGCTTCGGTGCAGCGCAAGATCATCCATGTCGACATCGACCCGTCATCGATCTCCAAGCGCGTGAAGGTGGACATCCCCATCGTGGGCGACGTGAAAGACGTGCTGCAGGAACTGATCGTGCAGATCAAGGACGCCTCCGTGAAGCCCGAAGCAGCTGCGCTGTCCAGTTGGTGGAGCCAGATCAACGAGTGGCGCAAACGCGACTGCCTGGCCTACAAGCACAGCACCGACGTCATCAAGCCGCAGATGGTGGTGGAAAAGTTGTGGGAGCTGACCCGCGGCCGCGACACCTACATCACGTCCGACGTGGGCCAGCACCAGATGTGGGCGGCCCAGTTCTACCGCTTTGAAGAGCCGCGGCGGTGGATCAATTCAGGCGGTTTGGGCACCATGGGCGTGGGCTTGCCCTATGCCATGGGCATCAAGCTGGCCAAGCCCGACAGTGATGTCTTCTGCATCACCGGCGAAGGCTCGATCCAGATGTGCATCCAGGAACTGTCGACCTGCCTGCAATACAAGACGCCGGTGAAAATCGTTTCACTGAACAACCGGTACCTGGGCATGGTGCGGCAATGGCAGCAGCTGGACTATGGCGGCCGCTACTCGCACAGCTACATGGACGCCTTGCCCGACTTCGTGAAGTTGGCCGAGGCCTACGGTCACGTGGGGTTGCTGGTGGAAAAGCCGGGTGACGTCGAAGGCGCCTTGCGCGAGGCCATCAGCCTGCGCGACCGCACCGTGTTCCTGGACATCCGCACCGACCCGACGGAAAACGTCTGGCCCATGGTGCAGGCCGGCAAGGGCATCAGCGAGATGCTGCTGGGTTCCGAGGATCTCTGAAGACGCCCGGCCGGGTTGGCTGCGACGCCGCGTTACCGCGCGGCCTGCGCGGTGCCACTGCCGGCAGCTTCAGCTTTCGGAACCATCTGTTGATCAATTGAACGCAAGGCGTGGCCAAGGGCCCCGGGGTTACCACCCCGTGGTTTGAAGAGCGCGCAGGAAAAGACCATGAAACACATCATCGCCGTGCTGCTGGAAAACGAGCCCGGAGCCCTTTCTCGCGTGGTAGCACTTTTCTCTGCACGTGGCTACAACATCGAGAGCTTGACGGTGGCGCCCACCGAAGACGCGTCCTTGTCGCGCATGACCATCGTCACCACCGGCAGCGACGAGGTCATCGAGCAGATCACCAAGCATCTGAACCGGTTGATTGAAGTGGTGAAGGTTGTGGACCTGACCGAAGGTGCGTACACCGAGCGTGAGTTGATGCTCATCAAGGTGCGCGCCGTGGGCAAGGAGCGTGAAGAGATGACCCGCATGGCAGAGATCTTCCGCGGCCGCATCATCGACGTCACCGACAAGAGCTACACCATCGAGCTCACCGGTGACTCCTCCAAGCTCGATGCCTTTCTGCTGGCGATCGACCGCGCCGCCATCCTCGAGACCGTGCGCACCGGCGCCAGCGGAATCGGCCGTGGCGAGCGCATCCTGCGCGTCTGACGAGCGCATCCCCTCTTTCCGGCGCGCCCACCGCCACCTCTTTCACACGACCCTTTTCACTCGACCCCTTCGCAACGGAGAACACACCATGAAGGTCTATTACGACAAAGACGCCGACCTCAGCCTCATCAAGGGCAAGAACGTCACCATCATCGGCTATGGCTCACAAGGCCACGCACATGCGCAAAACCTGAATGACAGTGGCGTCAAGGTCACGGTTGGCCTGCGCAAGGGTGGCGCCAGCTGGAGCAAGGTCGAGAAGGCCGGCCTGAAGGTTGCCGAGGTGGCCGACGCGGTGAAGGTGGCCGACGTGGTGATGATCCTCTTGCCCGACGAGCAGATCGCTGCGGTCTACAAGAACGACGTCGAGCCGCACATCAAGCAGGGCGCGTCGCTGGCTTTTGCCCACGGTTTCAACGTGCACTATGGCCAGGTCGTGCCGCGCGAAGATCTGGACGTGTGGATGGTGGCTCCCAAGGCCCCCGGCCACACCGTGCGCAACACCTACACCCAGGGTGGCGGCGTGCCGCACCTGATTGCCGTGCACGCCGACAAGAGCGGCAAGGCGCGTGATCTGGCCTTGAGCTACGCCGCAGCCAATGGTGGCGGCAAGGCCGGCATCATCGAAACCAATTTTCGCGAAGAAACCGAAACCGATCTGTTCGGCGAACAAGCGGTGTTGTGTGGCGGCACGGTCGAGCTCATCAAGGCCGGCTACGAGACGCTGGTGGAAGCCGGTTACGCGCCCGAGATGGCCTATTTCGAGTGCCTGCACGAGCTCAAGCTCATCGTCGACCTGATCTATGAAGGCGGCATCGCCAACATGAACTACTCGATCAGCAACAACGCCGAATATGGCGAGTACGTCACCGGCCCGCGCATCGTCACCAGCGAGACGAAGAAGGTGATGAAGCAGGTGTTGGCCGACATCCAGACTGGCGAATATGCCAAGAGCTTCATTCTGGAAAACCGCGCTGGAGCCCCGACCTTGATCAGCCGGCGCCGCTTGAACAGCGAGCACTCCATTGAGGTCGTTGGCGAAAAGCTGCGCGCGATGATGCCTTGGATCAAGGCCAACAAGCTGGTTGATCGCAGCCGCAACTGATGATCGAAGTCAGGCACCTTGTAATCCGATACCGGCCGGCCCAGGGGCTGGTCGGGGTTATGCTTTGTTGATCATGAACGAAGAACCCTCAGAAGGATCCGTGCCCGCGGTTGCCAGGCGCAAGGGCATTTACGTGCTGCCCAACGCCATCACGCTGGCGGCCCTGTTCTCGGGCTTCTACGGCATCGTGATGGCGATGAACGGCCGATTCGAGATCGCCTGCATTGCCATCTTCTGTGCCGCCGTGCTGGACAGCCTGGACGGCAGGGTGGCGCGCATGACGAACGCGCAAAGCGCCTTTGGCGAGCAGATGGACAGCCTGAGCGATATGGTGAGCTTTGGCGCCGCTCCTGCACTCATCGTCTACATCTGGGCGCTGAAGGACATGGGCAAACCGGGCTGGATACCGGCTTTTGTCTACATCGCTGGCGCCGCGCTGCGACTGGCGCGCTTCAACGTCAACATTGCCGTGGTGGACAAGCGCTTCTTCCAGGGCCTGCCCAGCCCGGCCGCGGCCGCCATCGTGATGAGTTTCATCTGGGTGATGGACGACGCGGGCTTCAGAGGGGTTTCGCATATCCCCTGGCTGAGCTGGACGGCGTTTGCCGTGACCCTGTTTGCAGGCTTGTCGATGGTCACCAACGCGCCGTTCTACAGCTTCAAGGTGGTGGGGAGCAAGCGCACGGTGCCTTTTGTGGTGCTGGTGGCCGTGATGCTGGCCATTGCCTTCATTGCGCTCGACCCGCCAAGGGTTCTGTTCGCCATCTTCTGCCTGTATGGACTGTCGGGCTACGCTGTCTATGCCTGGCGCAAGACCCATGGCAAACCCGTCAGCGTGATCGCCACGTCCACCGACGAACCCGACGAGAAGGGCCTGCACCCCTGAAGGGCCGTGCTACATTCCGCTCGTGGACAAGCTCAATTCGCTCAACCTGCTGCTAGCGCTGCTAGGAGACCTGCGGGTGCGCTGATCGATCTTGTCCTGACCACTTTCCGATCAACGGCCCGCCAGCGTGAAGCAGCGGGCCGTTTCTCTTTGCAAGCAAGAAATCCGGGCTGCTTCGTGAACCTATCCACCACCCAGGAGTTCCCTAAATGCCCATGATCAAAGACCCCAGCAAGAAGTACCGGCCCTTCGCCGCGGTGGAACTGCTTGACCGCACGTGGCCCGATGCACTGCTGACACAGGCGCCGCAGTGGTGCAGCGTCGACCTGCGTGATGGCAACCAGGCGCTGATCGAGCCGATGGACCCCGCGCGCAAGCGTCGCATGTTCGAGATGCTGGTGCGCATCGGTTTCAAGGAAATCGAAGTGGGATTCCCGGCCGCGTCGCAGGCTGACTTCGACTTCGTTCGGCTGCTTATCGAAGAGCAGATGATCCCCGACGACGTGACGATCCAGGTGTTGACGCAGGCCCGGGCACCGCTGATCGAGCGCACCTTCGACGCGCTGCGTGGTGCGCCCCGCGCCATCGTCCATCTGTACAACGCCACGGCACCCGTCATGCGCCAGGTGGTGCTGGGTCTGGACGAAGACGGCATCGTCGAGCTGGCGGTGAACCATGCAAGGATGGTGCAAGAGCAAGCGCGGCTGCAGCCTGCTACCGCCTGGACTTTTCAGTACTCGCCTGAAATGTTCTCTGGCACCGAACTGCCGTTTGCCAAGCGCGTGGTGGACGCCGTGACGGCGGTCTGGCAGCCGACGGCGCAACAGCGCTGCATCATCAACCTGCCCGCCACCGTGGAACACAGCACGCCCAACGTGTTTGCCGACATGGTGGAGTGGATGCACCGACACATGGAGCGGCGCGACGGCATCGTGCTGTCGGTGCACCCGCACAACGACCGCGGCACCGGCACGGCAGCTGGCGAATTGGCCCTGATGGCCGGCTGTGACCGCATCGAGGGCTGTCTCTTTGGCAACGGTGAACGAACCGGCAATGTCGACTTGGTGAACATCGCGCTGAATCTGTACACACAGGGGGTCGCGCCGGGCCTGGACTTTTCGGACATCGACGAGGTCAAGCGCTGTGCCGAAGCCTGCACGCAGTTGCCCGTGCACCCGCGCCACCCGTATGTGGGTGACCTGGTCTTCACGTCGTTTTCGGGCTCGCACCAGGACGCCATCAAGAAGGCCCTGGCCGCCCGCCGCGACACCGACTGCTGGCAGATGCCCTACCTGCCTATCGACCCGCGCGACCTGGGCCGAAGTTACGACGCCGTCATCCGAGTCAACAGCCAGTCGGGCAAGGGCGGCATCTCGCACCTGCTGGAAACCGGCTATGGGCTGGAACTTCCGCGGCGCCTGCAGATCGAGTTGGCTGCGGTGGTGCAAGGGGTGATGGACGCCGACGGCCAAGAGCTTACCGCAGCCGACCTCTGGGCCATCTTCGAGGACACGTATGGCCTGACGGTGCCGCTGCAGATCGACCGGGTGCTCATCACCGAGCAAGCCGACGGACGGGTGCACCTGCAAGGCACTGTGCATGAGGCGGGCCAGTCTGTGCCCGTCGATGGCGCAGGCAACGGCCCCGTGGACGCCTTTTTGGCGGCGTTGGGCCGGCGCACCGGACGGCGGCTGCGTGTGCTGGACTACCATGAGCATGCCATCGGCTCTGGTGCCGAAGCCCGTGCCGTGGCTTACCTCGAGCTGCGTGTTGACGATCAGGCCAGCCTGTATGGCGTCGGTATCGACACCAACATCGTCAGCGCCTCGATGAAGGCGGTGCTGAGTGGCCTGCGACGCGCTGGCCATGCCATCACGACGCTCGACGCAGTCACCGCCTGATGCGTGCAACATCTCAGATCGATCTGAAGCTCTCACCCAAGGAACACCGACCATGACCGACAAGCTCATCATCTTCGACACCACCTTGCGTGACGGCGAGCAGTCACCCGGGGCGTCGATGACCAAGGACGAGAAGCTGCGCATTGCGCGCCAGCTCGAGCGCCTGCGCGTCGACGTCATCGAAGCGGGCTTTGCAGCTTCCAGCAATGGCGACTTCGATGCCGTGCACGCCATTGCGCTGGCGATCCGGGAGTCCACCGTGTGTTCGCTGGCACGCGCCAACGACCGCGACATCACCCGTGCGGCCCAGGCGCTGGAAGGGGCGGCACACGCGCGCATCCACACCTTCATCGCCACCAGCGAACTGCACATGGAAAAGAAGCTGCGCATGACCCGCGACCAGGTGCTGGAGCAGGCCACGCAGGCAGTGCGCTTTGCGCGCAATCTGTGTGGCGACGTCGAGTTCTCGCCCGAGGACGGTTACCGCTCCGACCCCGACTTTCTGTGCCAGGTGCTGGAGTCGGTGATCAAGGAAGGTGCGACCACCATCAACATCCCCGACACGGTGGGCTACGCCATACCCGAGCTTTACGGTGAGTTCATCCGCAACCTGCGGCAACGCGTGCCCAACAGCGACAAGGCAGTGTGGAGCGTGCATTGCCACAACGACCTGGGCATGGCGGTGGCCAATTCGCTGGCCGGCGTGAAGATCGGCGGTGCGCGTCAGATCGAGTGCACCATCAATGGTTTGGGCGAGCGCGCCGGCAACTGTTCGCTCGAAGAGGTGGTGATGGCGCTGCGCACGCGGCGCGACTACTTCGGCCTTGATCTGGGCATCGACGCGACGCAGATCGTGCCGGCCTCGCGCATGGTCAGCCAGACCACGGGCTTTGTCGTGCAGCCCAACAAGGCGGTCGTCGGTGCCAACGCCTTCGCGCACGCCAGCGGCATCCACCAGGACGGAGTGCTCAAGGCGCGCGACACCTACGAGATCATGCGCGCCGAAGACGTGGGCTGGGCCGCCAACAAGATCGTGCTGGGCAAGCTGTCGGGGCGAAACGCCTTCAAGCAGCGGCTG
Source organism: Rubrivivax sp. (assembly GCA_031429255.1). Lineage (GTDB taxonomy): Bacteria > Pseudomonadota > Gammaproteobacteria > Burkholderiales > Burkholderiaceae_C > Rubrivivax. The sequence continues at coordinate 5,834 of JANOZF010000262.1, read as the reverse complement.
CAGGACCTGGGTGCCGTGCTCGAGTCAGAGGGCGAGATCAACGCCGCGTTTGCGCGATTCAAGGACCTGGCCGATCGCAAGAGCGAGATCTATGACGAAGACATCCTGGCGCTGGTGGCCGACGAGAGCGTGACGCCGGAACACGAGCACTACCGGCTGCTGGCACTGGCACAGCACAGCGAAACCGGCGAACGCCCGCACTCCAAGGTGGCGTTTGCTGCCGGTGATGTAGAGCACCATGCCGAAAGCGATGGCAACGGCCCGGTCGACGCCAGCCTGAAGGCCATCGAGAGCAAGCTCAACAGTGGTGCGGAGTTGATGCTTTATTCGGTGAATGCCATCACCTCCGGCAGCACAGAATCACAAGGGGAGGTGACTGTGCGGCTGCAATTGGGCGGGCGCATTGTCAACGGCGTGGGTGCAGACCCTGACATCGTGGTGGCGTCGGCGAAGGCTTATCTGGCAGCCTTGAACAAGTTGCACAGCAAAGCCGACCGCGTTGCGGCCCAGGGTTAACCTGCACCTCAAATCAGTGGCTCCACTCATTTGAGGGAGTCACTTGAGGAAATTCACGCAAGCGCTTGATCTTGTGTGATTTTCAGGCGTGACCTACACTCTTAAACCAACATGCACCAGAAAGATGCCCGTGCCCCAGATCCGCATCGCGAACGTGAGGCCTGACTCCGGAACCCGGCTCGGCGTGGCCTCCAGGGGACTGGCATTCGCCTTGATGGCCGCGCTCATCGTTATCTTGTTCGCCCAGCCGGCCCAAGCGAAGGCGCGCCAGGCAACGGCGTCTGTGGCCGCCAAAGGCAAGGTGCACGCCAAGGCGGGCAAATCCCTGCGGGCTGCTTCGCAGGTCAAAGCGGGCCCGCGGCTGAAGAACGGCATGAAGGCCTCAAAGCTCCGTGTCGGCGGAACCTCGTCGGTGGCGGGCCGTACAGCAGTCAAGGGTGTCGGCCCCATCCAGAACCGAAAGATTCAGGGCCCGGGCCTGCGCGTGGTCAAGCGCAACGGCAAGCGTTCGCTGGTGCGCATCGAGCCGCCGCGTCCTTCGTTCGGCCAGTTGTACGGCCTGCGCGCCACTGGCGACGAACTCGATCTGCGCAGCAGCGTGGCCTTGGTCATCGACCAGGACACGGATGAAGTCTTGTTCAGCAAGAATCCTGGCGCCGTATTGCCCATCGCATCCATTACCAAGCTGATGACGGCTCTAGTGGTCACCCAGGCGGCCCTGCCCATGGACGAATTGCTCACGGTGGGGCAGGACGATGTGCAGGCCACCATTGGCAGCAAGTCGCGTCTGCGCGAAGGCACGCAACTGACGCGCGGCGAAATGATGCATCTGTCGCTGATGGCATCGGAAAACCGCGCTGCCCATGTGCTGGGGCGAACCTACCCCGGCGGCATGAAGCAGTTCGTGAGCGAGATGAACGGCACCGCGCGCAAGCTGGGCATGAGCCACACGCGCTACGTCGAGCCCACGGGGCTGTCGGAGAGCAACCAGTCGAGCGCGCAAGACCTGACGCGCCTGGTGAAGGCTGCTTCCCTGCACCCGCTGATTCGCCAGCTGTCCACGTCGCTCGAGATGATGGTGCCGATGGGTGAGAAGTCGGTGCAGTTCCGAAACACCAATGGGTTGGTGCGCAACCCCGAGTGGGAAATCGGTCTGCAGAAGACCGGCTACATCTCGGCCGCCGGGCGCTGTCTGGTGATGCAGGCGCAGATGACCGGCAGGAAGCTCATCATGGTGCTGCTCGACTCGACCGGCAAGTACTCTCGCATCGGTGATGCCGAACGCCTGCGCCACTGGTTGGTGGGCGCCGATGGCGCCGCTTCAGTGCTTCAGGCGCGGTAGCCCAGCGCAGCCGAGATCTGCGCGGCCGTGGACTTGACGCGGTCGAGCCACGACTCCTCGAGCCGATCGGCGGGCGCCGACACCGACAGCCCCGCCACCAGCACACCCTGGTCGTCGAAGATGCCGGCGGCCATGCAGCGCACGCCCAGTTCCAGTTCTTCGTTGTCCCGCGCCACGCCGCTGCTGCGCACGGTGGCCAGTTCGCGCTCCAGCGCGCCCAGGTCGGTGATGCTGTTGCGGGTGTGGCCGGTCAGGCCCGTGCGCGTGGCGTACGCCCGCACGCGCTGCGGATCGTCGTGCGCCAGGAACAGCTTGCCCACCGACGTCAGATGCAAGGGGGCTCGCCCTCCCACAGAGCGCACCACCTGCATGCCTGAGCGCTCGCTGTAGCTGCGCTCGACATAGATGATTTCGTCGCCCTGGCGCATGCTCAGGTTGACGGGTTGGCTGGTGACTCGGTGCAACTCGCGCATGGGCCCCAGCGCCGCTTCGCGCACATCCAGGCGCGCCTTGACCAGGTTGCCCATCTCCAGCAAACGCATGCCCAGCCGGTAGCTGCCGGCCTGCGGACGGTCGACATAACGGCCGATGGTCAGGTCGTTGAGAATGCGGTGGGCCGTGGATGGGTGCAGCCCCGTGCGCGCACTGATCTCCTTCAGCGTCACCGGGTCTTGCTGCGCTGCCAGCACATCCAGCAACGCAAAGCAGCGTTCCAGCACCTGGATGGTGGGAGCGACGTGGGCTTTTTCGGTGGGTGCCATGGTGCCGCGGCAGGATACGTCATTTTGCATCGCGGGAACAGCTATTGCATGTTGGGAAGTCGAGCTTGCAGGGCAACCCTGCTAGCGAGGCCTTTTGCGGTTCTGGCGCCCAAGAGAGCCGCGCGCGCAGCAGTCCGCAGTCAAGGGCTCAGCCGGCGAGTGCTCAGACCCGAGCAGCGATGGTCCGGGTCAGACGATGCACGGCAGCTTCCCCGGAGCGCACTGCGCCTTCCAGCGTGGCAGGGTAGGGGCCCGCCACGTGGTCGCCGGCAGCGGCAATCCGGTCGTGAACACGCAGTCCAGGTCGTTGCAGGCCGGGCAGGCAACGAAAGGTGGCGCGCTTTTCGGCCACCGTCTGCAGCACGGTAGGTGTAGCGGCCCAGGTGCCGGCAGGAAAGGCACTGATCGCCTGACGAAGCACGGCGTGTTCGGTGGCCGCAAGGCCTTTTTGCACCCATCCCGCCGCCCCGCTGATGACGAAAGCAAAGCGGCCAGGCACCCAGCCCAGGGCACCGTGGTCGAAAACGAACTGAGCCGGTGCATCAGCGCTTTCGACCAAGGCCGTCATCGCCGAAGGCAGACGGGAGCCTGGGCAAAGCAGCACGACGGTGATGATTGGTTCGTAAGGCAGTGCCGCGGCCGTCGCCGCCCAGCCTGCATTCGCGGTGGTCGTCAGTCGGGCTGCGCTGGCTGCGGAGCACGCCAGCACGACGCCGTCGAAGTGCCGGCCATTGACCCGGCACGACTCATCGCTGGCCTGCAGTTCATGCACGGTCGTCCCCAGCAACACATGGGCACCGTGCGATTCCAGCCAGCGCAAGGCGGGTTGCGGCAGCAACTGATCCAGCCCCACGCAGGGCAGCAGCAGGTCGGCCGACCCGCGCCCACCCAGCAGTGCGTCTTTCAGCACCCTGAGCAGCACCTGTGCGCTGGCCTGGCTTGCCGGCGTATTCAGCGCGGCCACGCACAAGGGGTCGATCAACATCGTGCGCACCGCTGCTGGAAGCGAGGCACACAGGTCATCGACGCTCAGATCGGCCGGGCAATCGAAGCCGCGCAGACCCAGACCAGCGGCCCAGCGCAGCAGCGCCCAGCGCTCGGCCGCAGTCCAGGCCTTGCAGGCCCAGACGCCGCGCACGAAGGCCAGGGCCTGCGGCCCCACGGGCAGCGAAAACTGGCGTCCATCGGCAAACGCCAGCCGCAGCGGTTGGCGCTGCAACACCCGTTCCGGATCAACGCCCACGCTGCGCATCAGGTCCAACGTGCGTGTGTAGGCGCCAATCAGGATGTGCTGGCCGTTGTCCAGGCTGTCGACCGTGGGTTCCAGGCTGCGCGCGCGTCCGCCCACGTGGCGTGCCGATTCGAAGACCGTGACCTGGTGGCCGGCCTGCAAGGCCCGTACGGCGGCGGCCAGGCCGGCCCAACCCGCGCCCACCACCGCCAGATTCAGCGCCACGCCACGCGGCCTGTATCGTGATGGGCGCAGCAGGCCATCAATGGCCCGTCAGGTGTGTGCGCGTGGCGATCCACAGCTTGCGCAGCGGCGTCACGGAGGTGCGCTGGTGTAGCACCTGGAAGCCTTGGGCCTCGATGTCCCTCAGCAAGGCGCGGTAGATGTTGGCCATCATCAGGCCTGGCTTCTGTGCCACGCGGTCGGCTTCGGGCAGTAGATCCATCGCGGCGTCGTAGCTGGCATGCGCGCGTTCGGCCTGGAAACGCATCAAGACCTGGAAACGGTCGCTGTAGCCCCATGGCGCTTCGCGCTTGAGCAGTTCATGCGCCTTGACGTCAAAGCGCTGCAGCTCGGAGACTGGCAGGTAGATGCGGCCCCGCCTCGCGTCGTCGCCCACGTCGCGAATGATGTTGGTCAGCTGCAGCGCGAGCCCCAGTTTGTGGGCATAGGCCGTGGTGGCTTGCTGGGTCTGACCGAAGATGCTGGCTGCCACCTCGCCCACCACGCCGGCCACCAGGTGGCAGTAGCGCTGCAGCCCGGCGAGGTCGAGAAACCGGGTCTGCTCGAGGTCGATCTGACAGCCTTCGATCACCGCCTGCAGGTGGTCCTGCGTGATGCCGTAGGTGGCCGCCAGCGGCATCAGGGCCTTCATGACCGGGTGCGTAGGTGTGCCGGCAAAGGCTTGTTGTACCTCTTTGAGCCACCATTGCAGCTTGGTGGCGGCCACACCGACGTCGGCCGTTTCGTCGACCACGTCGTCGACTTCGCGGCAGAAGGCGTAGAAAGCGGTGATCGCTGCGCGACGTTGAGCAGGAAGGAAGAGGAATGCGTAGTAGAAAGACGAGCCGCTTCCGGCAGCCTTGTCTTGCACGTACTGTTGCGGCGTCATTTTGTCGCGGCTCGCATGCGCCAGGCGCGCCAGACCAGCACAGGGAAATCGACGGCTGACAGCGTGGGGCGCTGTGACATCACGGCATGATTCATGCGCCCTATTTTCTCAAGAATACGCAGGCCTCCCTGAACGACCAGGCGCAGTTCCCAGCCGGCCCGGCCCGGGATCTGGTGCACCAGGGGCGCGCCCGACAGCATCAGCCCCTGCGCCCACCGGCACAAGTCAGCCACCAAGGCCCTGGCCTCGGGGCTGTCGTCGCATCGCTGCACGGCGTGCGCGTCCAGACCGTGCCGCAACAAATCCGCATGCGGCACGTACAGCCTGCCGCGAGGGCCGTCCACACTCAGGTCCTGCCAGAAGTTGATCAGTTGCAGCGCGCTGCAGACAGCGTCCGCCTGTTGCATGGGCCGGGCGTCGAGCATGCCGTAAAGATGCAGCAGCAGCCGGCCCACAGGGTTCGCTGAGCGCTCGCAATAGCTCAACAATGCCGCGCGGTCGGCATAGGGTGGGTTGTGCACGTCTTGCTCGAAGGCGTCGAGCAGGGCATGCAGATACTGGGCAGGCAGCGCAAATTCCCTGGCCCGTGCGGCGAGGGCGGTGAAGACACCCGACCAGCGTGGGCCAGCCGGCCGGCCGGCGAACACGGCGTCCAGGTCGCCGCGGTAGTCCCGCAGGTCTGCCAGGCGTTCACTTGCACTGGCCGTGCCTTCGTCGGCCAGGTCGTCTGCGGTGCGTGCGAAGTGGTAGATGGCCATGACCGCCGGCCGAATGCGAGGAGGGCACAGCACCGAGGCGACGGGGAAGTTTTCGTAGTGGTCGATGCTCAAAGTGCGTGGACTGTACAAAATGCGGCTGACCGGCCTACCAGAC
>JANOZF010000261.1:0-35939 GCA_031429255.1 Rubrivivax sp. | reverse complement strand
TCCTGTTCGTCGTGATCCTCGGCGATGCGGCGCAGAACGGCATGATCGGCAGCGCCACTTCGGCCACCGACGGCATGGTGCTGATCGCCACGCTCGTCTTCTGGAGCTACATGCTCGACTTCATGAGCTTCCAGTTCCCGGCCATACAGCGCTTCACTGCGGCCCCGCGCCTGTGCCTGGTGCGCGATGGAAAGCTGATGCGCAGAAACATGCGCCGGGAGCTCATCACCGACGAGGAATTGAATGCGAAGATCCGACAGGAGGGGGTCGAAGACCTCGCCACCGTCAAGCGCATGTACCTCGAAGCTGACGGCGAGATGAGCCTGATCCGCAACGACGAGCCCAAGGGCGCGGCATGAAGCGGCCTTCAAAGCCCTCGCTCGACGCGGCGCCGGGTCCTCTCTGCACGTTTCACGATCGAAGCGTGACTTCGCGCTGACGCCGGAGCCCGAGGCGGGCGGCCCGTCGGTCGCCGGTCATTTGAGCTTTGTCGTTCAGAAGCATTGGGCAAGCAGCTTGCATGACGACATCAGGCTGGAGCTCGTTGCGACGATGAAGCCCCGGGCCGTATCGAGCCCTTCGTCAAGGCCAGCGAGACCGCGTTCACGCGGTCGCCGCGACAAAGTCCGCTGTCAAGACCTCAACCCGACGGCGGGCATGACGCCCATGCCCCGGCCGTCGGTCAGCCGTTTGGCAACTGCAGCCTAGGCCGCGGTGGCACGGTAGCGATCACGGAGATCTCGCACGCGATCGTGGTTGGCGATCACTCCCAGATACTGCCGCTCGATGAGCACGCGAATGTCTTGCGGCAGATCCTGCCCCAAGGCCTTCTTGTAGGCCGCCTTCGCATAGTCTTCGCCGCGCTCGCACTCCTCCAGGATCGCCTTGTCATCGCGGCTGGCCAGCGCCTCCCGGACACTGATCCATCCGCGGTGTAGAGCGCCTGCAGCGCTTCCCGACGTATCGGGGCGCAATCCCTGGGATCGCATTTTCGACTGCAACTCCGCAGCGCCTTCGCGGCACCGGTGCGCGCCGTCGGTGAAGAGCGACTTCAGCTCGGCATCGTGCGCGTCTTCGGCGGCTTTCAAGAATCCTTTCTCGCCGTCGATCGAGGTCTCGATGAGGTCATTCAGCACGGACTCGACATCGTCATTCATGAGTCACTCCTTCAGGTCATGGAAGATTGAGGATCCCCTTGCGGGAGAGTCGCGATGGTCGAATGTCCGCACCGCAGCCGCAACGGGAGGGCTCCGATTCGAACGTAGGACGCGGCCTACTCCGTTGCGTCGCCGGGGGATCCGAAGCCACGATCGCTCGTCATCTCCTGTGCAAGCTCGTCCTTGCGTGCGGCGGGTTGTTGACGCGAACCGCAACCCCTGTGGCACGCTGCGGGCGCAGCAGACGCCGGGCGCGGCAAGGCGGGTTGGAACCGCCGCCGCGGCCGTTCAAGCCGCCCTGGCCGCCGATGCCGACACAGTGGCTGTTTCGGCCGCCGGATAAGCCTCGGGGTCGAGGCGCCGCATCTCGGCCTCGATCCAGGTTTCCACGTCGCGCATCAATTCCTCGGGCTGGCGGCCTTCGCTGCTGATCGGCTTGCCGATCGACACGTCAACCACACCCGGGCGCAGCAGGAAGCTCTTGCGCGGCCAGCATTTGGCGCTGCTGGCGGCAATGGGCACGATGGGCACACCGCTGGCGATGGCCAGGCGCGACGCGCCGGTCTTGTACACGCCCTGCCCGCCGCGTGGCGCGCGCGTGCCTTCGGGAAACATGATCACCCAGATGCCCTGTTCCGCCAGCCGCTTGCCCTGCACCGCCACCTTGCTCCAGGCCTCGGCGCGCTTGCTGCGATCGATGTGGATCATGTCCAGCCGGCCCATGGCCCAACCGAAGAACGGCACGTACAGCAATTCGCGCTTGAACACATAGGCCAGCGGGTGCGGCATGAAGCCTGGCAGCGCAAAGGTCTCCCAGGTGCTCTGGTGTTTGGCGGCCAACACCACGGCGCCCTTCTCGTTGCTGGCCGTGGGCAAGTGCTCCAGCCCGTGCACGCGGTAACGCACACCGCAGATCACGCGTGCGCCCCAGATGGCGATGCGCAGCCAGAACATGGTGGGCCAGTACAAGGCCGTGCCGCGCATGAAGATCGACAGCACCAGGCTCATCAAGGCCCAGGGCACCACGGTGGCTGCCATCCACAACACGAACAGTGCCGAGCGAACCGCCCACAACAACTTCATGATGCCACCCGCCCGTGTGTGGAGTCGCCGTTCTCGTGGTTCTGCAAAAGGAAATCGACAAAGGCCCCCAGGTCGACATGCGCGCGAGCGGCCGGCGCCACTGACAGCAACTCCTGCAACTGATCGGGCCGCAGGCCGGCGGCGCGTCCGCTTTGCACCAGATGGGGCTGGCAACCGGCCACATGCGCGGCCAACAGGTCGCGCGTCGTGTCTGCCACCATCGGCACCAGCGCCAGGTCGACGCCGTAACGCCGACCGATGTCCAGCATCAGCCCCGGCTTGGGCTTGCGGCAGTCGCAGTCGTCCTCGGGCGTGTGCGGGCAGAAGAACACCGCATCCAGCCGCGCACCCTGCTCTTGCAGCAACTGGTGCATGTGGGCATGCACCGCATTCACCGAGCTCATGTCGATCATGCCGCGGCCGATGCCGCTCTGGTTGGTGGCCACCACCACATGCCAGCCGGCATGGTTCAGCCGCGCCACGGCTTCCAGCGCACCGGGCACCGGCACCCACTCTTCGGGTGCGGTGACGTGGCCTTCGCGGTACTCGTTGAGGATGCCGTCGCGGCCGAGAATCACAAGCTTGGTGGTGTGCATGGTGGTGGCCCGGAACAGGTGCGCGTCAGGCCGCCAGGCGCGACAGGTCGGCGACGCGGTTCATCGCACGGTGCAGGGACGCCAGCAACGCCAGCCGGTTGCTGCGCAGCGCCGGGTCGTCGGCATTGACCATCACCGCGTCGAAGAACGCGTCCACCGGCGCCTTCAGTGCGGCCAGCGTGCTGAGCGATGCGGTGTAGTCGCGCTGGTCGAAAGCCGCTTCAGCCTGCGGCGCCACCTGCGCCAGCGCGGCCGCCAGAACCTGTTCCGCGGGCGCCTTGAGCAACTCTTGGTTCACCTGCGCATCCACCGTGCCCTCAGCCTTTTTCAGGATGTTGCCCACCCGCTTGTTGGCAGCCGCCAGCGAAGCGGCTTCGGGCAAGGCGGCAAAGGCTCGCACGGCCGCCAGGCGCTTGGGAATGTCGCCCCAGGCCGGACGCAGGGCCACCACGGCATCCACTTCCTGGGCGGTGAAGCCCTGTTCGCGGAGCAGGCCGGTCAACCTGTCGTGAGTGAAGGCGATCAGATCGTCGCGCGCCGTGCCGTGGCTCAGCATGCCGGGCGGGAAGACGCCGAGCGCGGCTTCGACCATCGCCGGATACGACAGCGGCAGGTTCTTCTCGATCAGGATGCGGATGATGCCCAGCGCGTGGCGGCGCAGCGCAAACGGGTCCTTGTCGCCGGTGGGCAACTGGCCGATGCCAAACAGGCCCACCAGCGTTTCCAGCTTGTCGGCCAGCGCCAACACCGTGCCGGTGTGGTTGCGAGGCAGCGCGTCGCCGGCAAAGCGGGGCTTGTAGTGGTCTTCGATGGCGATGGCCACACCGTCGCGCAGGCCCTCGGAGCGCGCGTAGTAGCCGCCCATGATGCCCTGCAGTTCCGGGAACTCGCCCACCATGTCGGTGAGCAGGTCGGTCTTGGCCAGCGTCGCGGCCTGCTGCACCTTGCTGTCCAGCACCTCGAATTTATCGCGGGCATCCACGGTGAACGGCAGCGTGGCCGCGCTGAGCTGCTGCACGACGGCATGGCCGATGGCGCGCACGCGCTCGGCGCGGTCGCCCTGGCTGCCCAGCTTGCCGTGGTAGACCACCTTGGACAGCTGCGGCACGCGGCTTTGCAGCGTCTTCTTGCGGTCCTGGTCGAAGAAGAACTTGGCGTCGGCCAGGCGCGGGCGCACCACACGTTCGTTGCCCTGCACCACGCGGCTCGAGTCGGCCGGGCTGATGTTGCTGACGATCAGGAAGCGGTTGGTCAGCCGGCCGTGGTCATCCAGCAGCGGGAAGTACTTCTGGTTGGCCTTCATCGTGAGGATCAGGCATTCCTGCGGCACGCTCAGGAACTCGGGCTCGAACTGGCAGCTCAGCACGTGCGGGCGTTCCACCAGCGCCGTCACCTCGTCCAGCAGCGCCTCGTCTTCGATCGGCGTGCCACCGCAGACGGCAGCGGCGGCCGCCAGCTGGCGCACGATCTCGGCGCGGCGGGCGGCGAAGCTGGCCATCACCGCGCCCTGATCGGCCAATTGGCGTTCATAGTGGTCGGCGTCCTGCAGCATCACCGGGTCCATCGGCGCCTCGAAGCGGTGGCCGCGCGTCTGGCGGCCGGCCTTCAACCCCAGGGCCTGGATGGGCACCACGTCGGCGCCGTGCAGCGCCACCAGGCCGTGCGCGGGGCGCACGAAATGCACGCTGGTCCAGCCGGGCTGGAAGTCGGGCCCGTCGCCACTTTCCAGCTGGTACTGCATGACCTTCGGGATGGGCAGCTTCGACAGCGTTTCGTCCAGCGCCTTCTGCAGGCCTTCGGCCAGCGTGGCGCCAGGCACCAGGCTGTCGAAAAACAGGGCGTTGGCCTTGCCGTCGGGCTGCTGCTTCAGTTGCGGCACCACGGACGCATCGGCGCCCAGGCTGGCCAGCTTCTTCAGCAGCGCCGGGGTGGCGGAGCCGTCGGCCGCCAGGCCCACGGCCACCGGCATCAGTTTCACCGACTGCGCCTTGTCGGCCGCCACCGGCAGCACATGACTGATGTGCGCCGCCAGCCGGCGCGGGCTGGCGAAGACGTTCAGCGCCGATGCGTCCGCTGCCAGGCCCGATGCACGCAGGCTGTGCAGCATCAGGCTGCCAAAGGCTTCGCCCAGCTTCTTCAGTGCCTTGGGTGGCAGTTCCTCGACAAACAGTTCAACCAGCAGGTTCTTGGCCGTCATGTTCATGCCGCCTTCTTTGCGGCCGGTGCCGACTGCGCCGTCTTGGCCATCTGGGCCAGCACTTCTTCTGCCCACGCCCGGGGCGCCATCGGGAAGGACAGCCGCGCGCGGCTGTCCAGGTAGCTGGCCGCCACGCTGCGCGCCAGGTTGCGGATGCGGCCGATGTAGGCAGCACGCTCGGTGACGCTGATGGCGCCGCGTGCGTCCAGCAGGTTGAAGGTGTGCGCCGCCTTCAGCACCTGTTCATAGGCCGGCAGCGCCAGTTGCTGTTCCATCAGGTATTTGGCCTGCTTTTCATGCGCACCGAAGGCCTGCAACAGAAAATCGACATCGCTGTGCTCGAAGTTGTAGGTGCTCTGCTCCACCTCGTTTTGGTGGTAGACGTCGCGGTAGTAAAGGCGACCCCCAGGCTTACCGCTGCGCGGCTCGCCACCCCCCGAGGGGGATGCGTCGCCTTGGGAGCGGCCCGGCGCCGACGCGGTCTCGGTCCAAACCAGGTCGTAGACGTTTTCCACGCCCTGCAGGTACATCGCCAGGCGCTCCAGGCCGTAGGTGATCTCGCCCGTGATGGGCTTGCAGTCGATGCCACCCACCTGCTGAAAGTAGGTGAACTGCGTGACCTCCATGCCGTTCAACCACACCTCCCAGCCCAGGCCCCAGGCACCCAGCGTCGGGTTCTCCCAATCGTCTTCGACAAAACGCACGTCGTTGACCTTGAGATCAAAACCCAGTGCTTCCAGTGAGCCCAGGTACAGCTCCAGGATGTTGGCCGGCGCGGGTTTGAGCACCACCTGGTACTGGTAGTAGTGCTGCAACCGGTTGGGGTTGTTGCCGTAGCGGCCGTCCTTGGGGCGGCGGCTGGACTGCACGTAGGCCGCTTTCCAGGGCTCGGGGCCCAGCGCGCGCAAAAAGGTGGCGGTGTGGCTGGTGCCGGCGCCGACTTCCATGTCGTAGGGCTGCAGCAGCGCACAGCCCTGGGCATCCCAGTAGGACTGCAGCTTGAGGATGATTTGCTGGAAGGTCAGCATGGCGGGCGGTCGGTGCTCCTGCGGTTGCAGCGGCACGGGGCTGAAGAAGACCTACGAGTTTACGGTCGCGGGCCCGGACGCTGCACCAGACGCCGCCGCCGGGCTCGTTCAGCGTCGGCGGCCAGCATCACGACGGCCAGCCCTGCCGCGCCGGCCAGCGGCCACAAGCCCCACCGTGCGGCCCACCACGCAAAGGGTGTCACGCCGCTGCGGCCCTGCACCTGCGCGTTCAGCACGCCGGTGGTGTGCGGCAGCAGCGCGGCCACCACCTTCGCCTGGTGGTCGATCACGGCCGTGGCACCGGTGTTGGTGGCGCGCACCATGGGCAGCTGGAACTCCAGCGTGCGCAGGCGCGAGATGTTCAGGTGCTGCGCCACCGCCACGGTGTCGCCAAACCAGCCGATGTTGCTGATGTTGGCCATCACCGTGGGGGCGGTTGCCGGATTGGCGAAACGCCGCGCCAGCTCTTCACCGAACAGGTCTTCGTAGCAGATGTTGGGCGCCACGCGCTGGCCCTTGACGGGCATGGACGGCGGGTTGGCCACGCCGCGCGCAAAGTCGCCCAGCGGTATGTTCATCAGCTCGGTGAACCAGCGAAAGCCGGCGGGGATGAATTCGCCAAAAGGCACCAGGTGCGACTTGTCGTAGCGGTAAGGCGCGCCGGCGCTCATGCCGACCACCGAATTGGTGTACCCCAGCTGGGCGTCACCCAGCGGCACGCCCACCAGCGCGGCCCGGCCCGGGGCCGAGAAATGCAGCTGCAGCGCCGGCCACAGGCCGGGCGCGATGTCTTCCAGCTGAAAGGGCAGCAAGGGCACCGCTGTTTCCGGGCTGAGCACCAGATCGGCGCTGCTGGCGCGCAGCTGGTCGGCCACCCAGGCCAGCGTGCGCGGCAGGTGCTGCACGACGAATTTCTCGTCCTGCTTGACATTGGTCTGCAGCAGCGACACCGACATCTCGCCAGCCGCGCGCGTAAACCGGGCCGGCGGCGCTGCAGCCAGCGCCACAAAGAGCCCGGCGAGCAACGCGAACACAGGCCAGGTGCGCGGCCGGCCGAGCACGCCCGCCCCAGCAGCCGCCATCGCTGCCGCCGCTGCGCCCATGCCGTACACGCCCAGCCAGGGCGCCAGCGCTGCGAGCGGCCCGTCAAGCTGCGAATAGCCCAGCGCCAGCCAAGGAAAGCCCGTGAACAGCACGCCGCGGCACCACTCGGCCAGCAGCCACAGGGCAGCCCACAGGAGCACGTCGGCGGCGCGCCCGCGTCGCCAGCGCGCATAGGCCGCCGCGGCGGCGGCCACGTACAGCGACAAGACCGCCGACAGCAGCAGCACCGCCGCTGCAGCCAGCGGCGCCGGCAGCCCGCCATAGCGGTGCATGCTGATGAAGAGCCACCACACGCCGGCCGCCAGCCAGCCCACGCCATAGGCCCAGCCCAGCACCGCCGCGCGGGCCGGGGTGGCCTGGTTCAGTGCCACGACCAGCAGCGCCATCGTCAGCAGCGGCAGCGGCCACCAGGCCGTGTGCACGTAGGCCCAGGTCTGCACGGCGCCCAGCAGCGCGGCGGCCAGCACCCACCACCCCAGCAGCATCGAACCTTGCCCTTGCCCCAGCGGCGTCGGCCCCGCCAACGGTGCCAGCCAGCGCTGCACCGCAGACCCCGACGGAACCGGGCTCAACGGGCGGCGCAAGACTCAGCCGGGCCGGCGCCGCGGGCAGACCACCCGGCGCTGGCGCCGTCCGGCCCCGTCTTCATCAGTCCACATCGCCTTCAACCGGCGCCGGTGGCGAGGTGTCGCGCACGACGCGAAACCAGCGCACGGCGCCACCACGGGTGATCATCACCGTGAAGACCAGGCCGCCGAGCGTGACGGCCTCACCGCGGCGCGGCACGCGTCCCAGTTCGTGGGCCAGCAGACCGCCGATGGTTTCGAAGTCGTCTTCGGAGAAGCGCGTTGCGAATGCTTCGTTGACGGCTCCGATCGACACGTCGCCGGCCACACGCTGGCTGCCATCGGCCAGCGTGTAGATGCCGTTTTCCTGCTCCTGCTCGTCGAACTCGTCTTCGATCTCGCCGACGATCTCTTCCAGCACATCCTCGATCGTGATCAGCCCGGCGGTGTTGCCGAACTCATCGATGACGATGGCCAGGTGGTTGCGGTTGGACCGAAAGTCGCGCAGCAACTCGTTCAGCCGCTTGCTCTCGGGCACGAACACCGCCGGCCGCAGCAAGGTGCGCAGGTTCAGTTCGGGCGAGCGCTGCAGCTTCAGCAGGTCCTTGGCCATCAGGATGCCGATCACGTTTTCACGCTTGCCCTCGTAGACCGGGAAGCGCGAGTGCGCGGTGTCGATCACCAGGCCCAGCAGCGTGTCGTACTCGGCCTCGATGTCCAGCAGGTCCATGCGCGTGGCCGGCACCATCACGTCGCCGGCCGACATGTCGGCCATGCGCAGCACACCCTCCAGCATCAGCCGCGACTCGGGCTCGATCAGTTCGCGCAGTTCGGCGTCGGCCAGTGTTCGTATCAGTTCGGCCTTGCTGTCCGGGCCCGGAGAGATGAATTCGACCAGACGCTCGAAGAGGCTGCGGCGGTCGACGCTGGCGCTCGACGCAGCGCGCGCAGGCCTGTGAGACGCGGGTTCAGACACGTGGGCGGTGCCGGCAGTGGAAGGAAGTCAAGAATAACCGAGCCACCCGCGGGCGGTCACAAACAGCGACAATCACGCCCCTCCGGTCCTTGGGACGCGTCGCCGTGCCGGCCCTGGGACCGATCCAACCACCCTTCCACCACCCCTTCAGGGTCGCGCCGAGCAGGTGCGCGGCCCCTACACCGCCCAAATCCATGTCAACGAAACACTTTGCCTGGCGCACGCTGTCCGTACCCATTGCCGCCATGGCGGCGGTCATCGTGCTGTCCAACGTGCTCGTGCAGCACCCCATCAACGACTGGCTCACCTGGGGCGCCTTCAGCTACCCGCTGGTGTTCCTCGTCAGCGACCTGACCAACCGGGCACTGGGCCCGGTGGCCGCGCGGCGTGTGGCCTGGGTCGGTTTTGCCATCGCGGTGCTGGTGTCGCTGCTGCTCGCACCCTGGCGCATCGCCGTGGCCTCGGGCACGGCGTTCCTGTTTTCGCAGCTGATGGACGTGGCGGTGTTCAACCGGTGGCGCGCTGGCAGCTGGTGGAAAGCGCCCCTGATCGGCTCGCTGGTGGCCAGCACGGTGGACACCGCCATCTTCTTTTTCCTGGCCTTTGCCGGTTCAGACATGAACTGGTTGACGCTGGCCGCTGGCGACCTGGCCGTCAAGGCCGCGATGGCCACTGTGCTGTTGGCACCTTACCGCGCGTTGCTGCCGCGCCTGCAAACCTGGGCTGCTCCATGAACACTGCCGTGAAACCTGCCACACCCGTGACCTCGACCACCGGCGGGCTGATCCCCGCCACCATCCTCACTGGCTTCCTGGGTGCGGGCAAGACCACGCTGCTCAAGCGCGTGCTGTCCGAAGCCCATGGCCAGAGGATCGCGGTGATCGAAAACGAGTTCGGTGAAGAAAACATCGACAACGAGATCCTGGTGTCCGACACCAGCGAGCAGATCATCCAGATGAACAACGGCTGCGTGTGCTGCACCATCCGTGAAGACCTGCGCACCACGCTGTCGGACCTGGCGGCCCGGCGCCGCAAGGGCGAACTGCACTTCGACCGTGTCGTCATCGAGACCACGGGCGTGGCCGACCCTGGCCCGGTCGCGCAGACTTTCTTCATGGACGACGAGATCGCCGAGAGCTATCTGCTGGACAGCGTGCTGACGCTGGTGGACGCCAAACACGCCGAGGCGACGCTGGAC
This sequence comes from Rubrivivax sp., assembly GCA_031429255.1. Taxonomy (GTDB): domain Bacteria; phylum Pseudomonadota; class Gammaproteobacteria; order Burkholderiales; family Burkholderiaceae_C; genus Rubrivivax. The sequence continues at coordinate 26,034 of JANOZF010000261.1, read as the reverse complement.
GAACGCCAGGAGGCACGCCGCCAGATCGGCTTTGCCGACCAGATCTTCATCAGCAAGACCGACCTGGTGTCCGACGCCGACGTGCAAGCGCTGATGCACCGCATCAAGCACATGAACCCGCGCGCGCCGCAGCGCAAGGTGCACTTCGGCGAAGTGCCGATTTCCGAGGTGTTCGACCTGAAGGGCTTCAACCTGAACGCCAAGCTCGAGGTCGACCCGGAGTTTCTGACCACCGATGGCAGCCACGGCCATGACCACCACCATGATCACGACCATAGCGACGGCGAACACTGCGACCACCCGCACCACCATGCCCACGACGACGACGTGAAGTCGTTCGTCTTTCGCAGCAAGAAGGCCTTCAACCCGGCCAAGCTGGAAGACTTTCTCGGTGCCATCGTGCAGGTGTACGGGCCCAAGCTGCTGCGCTACAAGGGTGTGCTGCACATGAAGGGCAGCGACCGCAAGGTGATCTTCCAGGGCGTGCACCAACTGATGGGCAGCGATCTGGGCCCGAAATGGGCTGCTGGCGAAGAAAAAGGCAGCAAGATGGTGTTCATTGGCATCGACCTGCCCAAGGAAATCCTGCTACAAGGTCTGGAACAGTGTCTGGTTTGAAGCCCGGGCAGGCTGCAACACAAACGGTGCAGCAAGCCATGGCTACAATCCGCGCGCTTTCGAGGTTTGGCCTGTGCGGCCGACCGAAAAGCATGCACCGACAAACCTGAGCCTGGCGCCACCCGATCCGATCGTTTCAAGACCTCGGAGCTCGTGGCCAGGGCTCGCAGTCACAAACCCGTGTCCCCTGCCGGGGAGGAGGTCTTTCAGTGAGCAAGCCATCGGCCAAGAGTGCGGCCGCCAAGAAGGCGCCACCGGCGAAGACGGTCAAGACCCCCCCCGTTGCGGCGGCAAAAAAGGTGCCCGCGAAAGCAGCACCACCCAAGCCGGTTGCGAAGCCGGTCGCCAAGAAGGCAGCAGCCAAGCCGGCGCCAAAAGCAGCCGCAAAACCTGTTGCGAAACCCAACTCCAAGCCCGTTGCAACTGCGGCGGCCAAGTCTGCTGTCCCATCATCAGCAAAACCGGCTGCCAAGCCTTTGACCGGCTCCAAACCCACAGTGAATTCCAAATCCGTCGTCGCTGCCGCTGCAGTTGCCCCCGTCATTGCCGATAAGAAGTCAGCTTCTAAGCTGCCAGCAGGCGCGACCGCCGTGCCGGCCAAGGTCGAGATTCCCGCCCCGGCCGTCGTGGCCAAGTCCATTGCAACCCCGGCCGCTGCTGCGCCGGCCCCCAAGTCAAGCTCCAAGTCCAAGACGCCGCCAGCAGCCATGGTGCAGCCCATCCCCGCCCCACTGCCCATCAACAACCGATTCACGGACCGCTTCGCGCCTGCCGCGAAACCCGCATCAAGATCCATGACAGAAACGGCCGAACTCCCCAAACCTGCGCAGAAGATCGACCCCAAGCTGGCCAACGCGTGGAAGACCAAGGCGGGTCGCGAACTGACCGAGTCTGAACTGCTGGCGATGCCCGAGTCGGAGTACATGAACGAGAAGCAGCTCGACTTCTTCCGCGCGCGTCTGCAGCAGCACCGTGACGACCTGCTGTCCAATGCCGGCGAGACCACCGAGCATCTGCGCGAAGACACCACCATCGTGCCCGACCCGGCCGACCGCGCCACGATCGAAGAAGAGCACGCGCTGGAGCTGCGCACACGCGACCGGGAGCGCAAGCTATTGAAGAAAGTGGCTCAGGCCATCGCGCTGCTGGACACGGGCGAATACGGCTACTGTGACGAAACGGGCGAGCCCATCGGCCTGCCCCGCCTGCTGGCACGGCCCACGGCCACGCTGTCGCTCGAAGCGCAGCAACGTCGCGAGCTCAAGCAGAAGATGTTCGGTAACTGACCATTCCAGTCGCAGCCGCCCCTCTCAAAAGGGCCGGCATCACGGCAGGACCGGCGTTTACCATTCCACCCATGGCCGAAAACGAAAGCTTTTTCAAGAAGGTGGTGAGGTTCGTTGCGAACCCCGCCACCGACTGGAACGAGCTCAGCACAAGGCCCGAAGACAACAAGGAACTGGAGCTCGAGAAATCCGAGCTCAAGGCCATGATCGAGCGCAAGCGGCGCAACGACTTCGTGCGCAAGCGCGAATTCGATGTGCTGCGGCGTGTGCGCCGCGAAGGCCTGTCGCCCGATCAGCTGGCGGCACTGGGCACCTCTTCCAGGCTGGACGACTCGGAACCGCGCCTGCCCGATGGGCCGGTACCCAGCCCCACTGGCGTGAAGGCCAAGATCGACGAGATCGAGCAACAGATGGTCGGCGAGCCAGGCTTCAGCGGCCAGCGCGGCCGCCCTTCGCCGCAGGTGGGCCCGCACGTCAGCGGCTACGGCGCGAGCTACCAGTCCAGGGCAGCACAGCCCACCGCACCGGCCGTGCTCAGTCGCGAAGTGCCCAAGCCCGGCAGCCCCACTGGGCCCGGTTTCAGTGGGTTTGACGAAGACCCGGTCCAGCCGTCGTTGCCGCCCTTGATGGAACGAAGGGTGGCGCCAGCATCACTGCTGTCGTCTGCGCCGGTGCAAATGGGCGCCGGACTGCCACCGTTGGCGCCAATGGCCACCATTTCTTTTGAAGGCGCGCGGGCTGGCAGTGGCAGCGGAGCCTCGCCGGACCGCGATGCAGCCGTCGAAGTCAGCGAGGTGGTGCACGACCCAGAGCTCGACGAAGCCGTGATCGCGTTTGCCAACGCCGACTTCGGCCATTGCGAAGAGTCGTTGCGGCGCATCACAGCCCTGGGCGGCGCCCGCAGCCAGCACGCCGAGACCTGGCTGGTGCTGTTCGACCTGTACCGCGCCACCGCGCAACAGCAGAACTTCGAAAGCCTGGCCGTGGACTATGCGCAGCAGTTCGGCTGGTCGGCACCGCAGTGGTACTCGCTGCCGCAGATGGTGGCCGATGCCGCGGCAACCGATGAGCCGGACATCACCAGCAAGTTTTCGACAACGCCTGGCGCAGGTGTGGGCTGGGTTTGTCCGCAGCAACTGGACATCGAGGCGGTGGCGCGGCTGCGTTCACAGACGCTGCAGATGCCGCTGCCCTGGGTGCTGGACTGGAGCGCGCTGCAGTCGATAGACCCCGAGGCGGCGATGCAACTGTCAACGCTGTTTCGGTTGTGGTCGGGCCAGCTGCTGGAGATGCGCTGGAACAGCGGCGAACGCCTGTTTCGCCTGCTGCAGGAAGCCGCGCCCACCGGCATGCGCGACGCCGACCCGGTGTTCTGGCTCACGCGCATGGACGCGCTGCGCCTGGTGAACCGCCCCGACCAGTTCGACGAAGTGGCCATCGACTACTGCATCACCTACGAAGTGAGCCCGCCGTCCTGGGAAGCCGTGCGCTGCAAAGTGCAGGTGAGTGAAGACGGATCGAACACGCGCTCGCCATCCTTCGCGCCCGTGAGCGAGATGTCGAGCAACTTCATGGAGAGCGCACTGTCCGAAGACGCCGCCACGGGTGTCGAGACGGCCAGTGTCGAGTTGTCGGGCCAGCTGGTGGGCGACATCAGCGGTACGCTTGGCAAGATGGAAAAGGCGCTGGGCAATTCGCAGGTGGTCCGGGTCTCCTGTCTGCGCCTGATACGCGTGGACTTCATCGCCGCCGGCGACCTGCTGAACTGGGTGCTGTCGCGCAGGCAGGAGAGCCGCGATGTACATCTGGTCGACACGCACCGCCTGGTGGCCCTGTTCTTTGGTGCCATGGGCATCAACGAACATGCCAAGGTGCAGGTGCGCAAGGTTTGAAGCCTGGCGTGCGCGTGTCCACGCGCACCGCCACGCTGAAGCCGTCGGCGCGCGGGTGTCCAGATAGCGGGCCACGGCTGGCCACCGGGGCGCCTGCACCGACCCAGTGCTTGCAATCCCTGCCCTCAACCCCATTTCCAAGGGACCTATGGATTCCTATCACGGCACCACCATCCTGAGCGTGCGCCGAGGCGCACAGGTCGCACTGGGTGGCGACGGCCAGGTAACACTCGGCAACATCATCGTCAAGGCCAGTGCGCGCAAGGTGCGGCGCCTGCACCGTGACCAGGTTCTGGCCGGTTTTGCCGGCGCCACGGCCGATGCCTTCACGCTCTTTGAACGCTTCGAGGCGAAGCTGGAAAAGCACCAGGGCCACCTGCAGCGTGCCGCCATCGAGCTGACCAAGGACTGGCGCACCGACCGCGTGCTGCGCCGTCTGGAGGCCATGCTGGCCGTGGCCGACGCCAGTTGCTCGCTGATCATCACCGGCAATGGCGATGTGCTGGAGCCCGAGCGCGGCATCGTCGCCATCGGCTCAGGCGGTGCCTATGCGCAGGCCGCCGCCAGTGCGCTGCTGCAGCACACCGAGATGGCCCCTGCCGACATCGTCAAGCGCTCGCTGGAGATCGCCGGCGACCTGTGCATCTACACCAACCAGAACCACATCATCGAGACGCTGGGTTAGTGCCCGCTGTCGACACCACCATGTCCATGACCCCGCAGGAGATCGTCAGCGAACTCGACCGCCACATCGTGGGCCAGCAAGCGGCCAAGCGGGCCGTCGCCATTGCCCTGCGCAACCGCTGGCGACGCCAGCAGGTCGTTGAGCCGCTGCGCGGCGAGATCACGCCCAAGAACATCCTGATGATCGGGCCCACCGGCGTGGGCAAGACAGAAATTGCACGCCGCCTGGCCAAGCTGGCCGATGCGCCCTTCATAAAGGTCGAGGCCACCAAGTTCACCGAAGTGGGCTATGTCGGCCGCGACGTCGACACCATCGTGCGCGACTTGATGGAAGTGGCCGTGAAACAAGAGCGCGACCGCCGGATGCGCAGCAAGCGCGCCGCCGCACAAGACGCTGCCGAAGAACGCGTGCTCGACGTGCTGGTACCCCAGGCACGCGGCGCCAACATGGGCTTCGGTGTCGAGCAGGCACCTGCGGCCGAGAGCACGGCGCGGCAGGTGATGCGCAAGCGCTTGCGCGAAGGCACGCTGAACGAAAAGGAAATCGACATCGACCTGGCCGAGCCCAAGGCCACGCTGGAAGTGCTGGGGCCGGCGGGCATGAACGGCCTGCCGGGCATGGAAGAGATGGCCGAGCAGCTCAAGGGTCTGTTTGCGCAGGCCCACGCCGGCAAGCGCAAGAGCCGGCGCATGAGCATTGCACAAGCGCTGCCGCTGCTGGTGGACGAAGAGGCGGGCAAGCTGCTGAACGAAGACGACGTGCGCGCCGCGGCCGTGGCCAACGCCGAAGGCAACGGCATCGTCTTCATCGACGAAATCGACAAGGTGGCTTCGCGTGGTGAACACGGCGGCGCCGAGGTTTCACGCCAGGGTGTTCAGCGCGACCTGCTGCCACTGGTGGAAGGCACCTCCGTCAACACGAAGTACGGCATCGTGAAGACCGACCACATGCTGTTCATCGCCAGCGGCGCCTTTCACCTGGCCAAACCCAGCGACCTGATCCCTGAACTGCAGGGGCGCTTTCCGATTCGCGTCGAACTCTCGTCGCTCAGCGTCGATGACTTCGAGGCCATCCTCACCAGCACCCACGCCAGCCTGGTCAAGCAGTACCAGGCCTTGCTGGCGACCGAAGGCGTGGACCTGCACATCACCCCGGAAGGCGTGCGCACGCTGGCGCAGACCGCCTTCGACGTGAACGAGCGCACCGAAAACATCGGTGCCCGCCGGCTGGCCACCGTGATGGAGCGGCTGCTCGACGAGATCAGCTTCGACGCCCCCAACCGCAGCGGCCAGAAGGTGGTGCTGGGCGCCGACGAGGTGAACGCCCGGCTGGGTGAACTGGCGCTCAACGAAGACCTGTCGCGCTACATCCTCTGAGGCGGGACTCAAGCCCCGGAAGGGGCGTGTGCCAGCCGAAGGCCCCAGGGCGATACAAGCCCTGGGGCTGAGCCGGGACCTAGCAAGGCCCTGCGGACTTGCGAGTGCTCGGCGAAGGCCTGGACCCTCCGTGGTCCGAGCTGAGTTGGGACCGAGCGAGGCCACCGCAGGGTGTCTGCCTTCAGCCCAGGCAACACCAGAGCCTGCGCATAATCGACCACGATCCATCCTGCGGCCCAGCTGCCAGCAACATGCCTGCCCTGCCCCTGTTCACCGCCCCCGCCCGTTTCGATACCGCCGAGGGCGCACTCGCCCAGGTGCAGACCATTTACCGCAACAGCACAGAGCATCTGCGCAGCGCGCTGCAGCGCTTCGTCGCCGGCGAAGACATGGGCCGCGTGCGCGCCTTCTATCCCTTCGTGCGGGTCACCACCAGCACCGTGGCGCGGGCCGATTCGCGGCTGAGCTACGGTTTCGTCGCCGGCCCGGGCACGTTCGAGACCACGCTGACCCGGCCCGACCTGTTCTCCAGCTACTACGCCGAGCAGTTTCGGCTGCTGCTGAAGAACCACAGCGTCAGCCTGGAGGTGGGCACCAGTTCATCGCCGATACCGGTGCACTTCTCGCTGGCCGAAAACGACCACCTCGAAGGCAGCATGACGCCCGAGCGGCGGCTGCTGCTGCGCGACCTGTTTGATCTGCCCGACCTGGCGGCCATGGACGACAGCATCGCCAACGGCACCCATCACACCGCGCCAGGTGCGGCACAACCGCTGGCGCTGTTCAATGCGCCGCGCGTGGACTATTCATTGCACCGCCTGCGCCACTACACCGGCACGGTGCCCGAGCACTTCCAGAACTTCGTGCTCTTCACGAACTACCAGTTCTACATCGACGAGTTCATCAAGCTCGGGCACACGCTGATGGCCGACGCCAACGGCGACTACGACGCCTTTGTCGAGCCCGGCAACGTCATCACGCGGCGCATGGGCCACGCAGCCCAGCCCGGCGACAGCCTGGGCGCGCCACCGCCGCGGCAGCCGCAGATGCCGGCCTACCACCTGGTGCGCCCGGGCAGCGCCGGCATCACCATGGTCAACATCGGTGTCGGCCCGGCCAATGCCAAGACCATCACCGACCACGTGGCCGTGTTGCGGCCGCACGCCTGGCTGATGCTGGGCCACTGCGCCGGCCTGCGCAACAGCCAGCAGCTGGGCGACTACGTGCTGGCGCACGCCTACATGCGCGAAGACCATGTGCTGGACGAGGAACTGCCGCTGTGGGTGCCGATCCCCGCGCTGGCCGAAGTTCAAGTGGCACTGGAACAGGCCGTGGCCGACGTCACGCAGTTGCAAGGTTATGAGCTCAAGCGCATCCTGCGTACCGGCACCGTGGCCAGCACCGACAACCGCAATTGGGAACTGCTGCCCAATGCAGGCCCCGAGCGCCGCTTCAGCCAGAGCCGCGCAGTGGCGCTGGACATGGAAAGCGCCACCATTGCCGCCAACGGGTTCCGCTTCCGCGTGCCCTACGGCACTTTGCTGTGCGTCAGCGACAAGCCGCTGCACGGCGAGATCAAGCTGCCCGGCATGGCCAACACGTTCTACCGCGAACGGGTCGACCAGCACCTGCGCATTGGCATGCGCGCGGTAGAACTGCTGCGCCGTGAACGGCCCGGCAGCCTGCACAGCCGCAAGCTGCGCAGCTTTGCCGAGGTGGCGTTTCAGTAACAGCGCCAGCGGCGGCGCGCACGCCCGGTCACTCGGGCACAAGGCACAAGGCACAAGGCACAAGGCACAAGGCAAAAGACCTGTAGCACGAGGCACAAGCTTCCAGGCAGCTTCAGGCTTGTGCAGCGCGCCCCAACAAGGGCCTCATCGACCACAGCCCCAACAGCGGGCCCGCTGCCAGCCAAGGCAGCACCGAGGCCAACGGCAACGCTGCGGCCAGGCGCACGAAGAGCTCGATGCTCAGCGCGGAAATGGCAAATCCGATGCAGTTGACCAACGTCAGCAGACTGCCCACCGCCGATGGCGGCGCGTAGGTGGCGGTCAAGGCGCTGAACTGCGGCGAATCACCCACCACCGTGATGCCCCACAACAGCAGCCAGGCCATGAACATCGGCACCGGCGCGTGCAGCATCCACGGCGCGGCCAGGCAACACAGGCCGCTGATGGCCAGCTGCACCGACGCCACTCGCGCGCCGCCCCAGCGCGCCACCAGCAACCCGCCGCCGATGCAACCCAGTGCCTCGGCGCCCAGCACCAGAAACGCGGCCCACGACACCGCCACCGTGTCGGTCAGCCGGGTGGCCAGAACGGCCGGCATCAGCACCCACACCGTGTACAGCTCCCACATGTGGCCGAAGTAGCCGCCGGCCGAAGCGCGCACGCGGCGGTCACGCCACAGGCTGGCCAGGGCATCCAGGCGCAGGCCGCCGGCCGATCCCTTGCGCCGGGGTGGTTCAGGCACCAGCGTCAGCACGGCGAAGCCGGCCGTCGCGCACAGCGTCGCAATGGCCCAGAACACCAGCGTCACCGCCTCCTTGGCTGCAGCACCAGAGCCGGATCCAGCAGCGGCCGCCGCGTCAACGCCCAGCGCGCGCAGGGCATGCGCGCTGGCGCTGCCCAGCACCAGCGCGCCCACCAGCCAGCCCAGCGCAGCCCCCAGCCCTTTGGGAAACCACTGTGCGGCCAGCTTCATGCCCACAGGGTAGATGCCGGCCAGGCACAGGCCGGTCAGCACGCGCCACAACAGCAGCGCCGACAACGAGCCCTGGCTCAAAGAGGCGGCCACGGTGCACAGCGCCGCGCCACAGGCGCAGGCAAAGAACACCCGGCGCGCGGAAAAACGGTCGGCCACCGCCAGCAACGCAAACAGCAGCGTGCCCGCCACGAAGCCCAGCTGCAGTGCGGCACTGAGTGAGCCCACCGCCTGCGCCTCCCAGCCCGCCAACCGCTGCAGGTCGGGCATCACGGCGTTGACGGCAAACCATGGCGATGTACCCAGCAACTGCGCCAGCACGATGACGGGCAACACATGACGAGGCGGCGGGGCGGCGACAGGCTGGGGATCAGCGGGCATGATGGGCTGGACGGAAACGACAGACCCGCGAACGTTAATCCCCCGCACCCTCGGGACCAACCCTTGTTGCAGGTGGTCGTCCAATAGGGGCCGGCACCGCGCTTCGACATGACTTCCAGGCTTGTGCCCGACAGTCGTATGGCTTACCCTGGGGCGAATCCAAACCCATAACCGGCCGCCTCGGCGGATGCTGCGGGAAGCGATTCCCGCCACTCGACTGGGCGGCATTGAGGAGCGACCTCCATGTCAAGCCCAAGCCTGTCCGGTACCGCCACTGGCGCTGCAGGTTCCGCCAGCGTCACCGGTATCCGGACGATCGCCTTCGTCGGCCCGGCAGCAGCCGGCAAGACCACCCTGACCGAAGCGCTTCTGGCCAAGGCCGGCGCCGTGCCGGCCGCCGGCAGCGTGGAGCGAGGCACCACGGTGAGCGACCATGACCTGCTGGAACGGCGCATGCAGCACTCGCTGAATGCCGCTGTCGTGCACCTGCAGCACGCGGGCGCGCGCATCCACCTGATCGACACCCCGGGGGCCAGCGATTTCCTGGGCCAGAGCCTGCCGGCGCTGGAAGCCGTGGAAACCGTCGCGGTGGTGATCAACGCCGCCGTCGGCATCGAGCCGATGGCGGTGCGCATGATGAACCATGCAGCCGAGCGCCATCTCGATCGGCTGATCATCGTCAACCGCATCGATGCGGCGCCCGAAAAGCTGGCGGCGCTGTTGCTGCAGATCCAGGCTACCTTTGGCAAGGAATGCCTGCCCGTCAACCTGCCCGATGCACAAAGCACGCGCGTGGTCGACTGCTTCTTCAACCGCCAGGGCCACAGCGATTTCGGCAGCGTCGACGATGCCCACCGGGCGCTGGTGGAACAGGTGGTGGAGGTGGACACCGAACTGGTCGAGCGTTACCTGAACGACGGTGACGTCGATGCCACCGAACTGCACGCGCCGCTGGAACAGGCGCTGCGCGAAGGTCACCTGATACCCGTGTGCTTCGTCTCGGCGCGCAGCGGTGCCGGCGTGGCCGAACTGCTGGACATCATCGTCAAGCTGCTGCCCAACCCGACCGAGGCCAACCCGCCAGACTTCATCAACGGCGAAGGCGCAGCCGGCGTTCCGATGCACGCGCAGCCCGACCCGGCGCAGCATGTGCTGGCGCATGTGTTCAAGGTCACCAACGACCCCTTTGTCGGCCGCATGGGCCTGTTGCGTGTGCACCAGGGCACCATCACGCCGGGCAGTGCGCTGTTCATCGGCCACGCACGCAAGCCGTTCAAGGTGGCGCACCTGTACATGCTGCAGGGCAAGCAGACGGTGGAAGTGCAGCGCGCGGTGCCGGGTGACATCGTGGCCGTGGCCAAGGTGGACGACATCCATTTCGACGCCGTGCTGCACGACGCCGCCGAAGACGAGCACATCCACCTCTTGCCGCTGCCCTTCCCCAAGCCCGTGCACGGGCTGGCCATCGAGCCCAAGCGCCACGGCGACGAACAGCGCATGTGGGAAATCGTCACCAAGCTCGTCGACGAAGACCCCTGCCTGCGGCTGGAGCATGTGTCCGCCACCAACGAGACCATCCTGTACGGCCTGGGTGAGTTGCACCTGCGGGTGCTGCTGGAGCGGATGCGCGAGGTCTACAAATTCGAGGTCAACACGCGGCCGCCGCGCATCGCCTACCGCGAGACCATCACCGCGCCAGCACCGGGCCACCACCGGCACAAGAAACAAAGCGGCGGTGCGGGCCAGTTTGGCGAAGTCTTCCTGCGCGTGCACCCGCTGGCGCGCGGCGCGGGTTTCGAGTTTGTCGACCAGGTCAAGGGCGGCACCATCCCCGGCCAGTTCATCCCGGCCGTCGAGAAAGGCGTGCGTGAAGTGCTGGCCAGCGGCGCCATTTCGGGCCATGCGGTGGTGGACGTGCGCGTGGAGGTGTACGACGGCAAGCACCACAGCGTGGACAGCAAGGAAATCGCATTCGTCACTGCCGGCCGCAAGGCCTTCCTGGCCGCGCTGCGCGATGCCAAGCCCATCGTGCTGGAACCCATCGTGCACATCGAGATCACCGCGCCCGAAGCCGCGGTGGGCGATATCACCGGCGACCTGTCCAGCCGTCGCGGCCTCATCAGCGGCACCTCGCAGGGAGCCCCGGGAACCATGGTGGTGCGAGGCCAGGCGCCGCTGTCAGAACTGGCCAGCTACCAGGCGCGGCTGAACGCGATGACCAGCGGCCAGGGCCGCTACACCGTGGAGCTGTCGCACCATGAACCGGTGCCGCCATCTATGCAGAAGGAACTGATGGCGCAGTTCAGGCCGAACGAAGAAGATTAGTGGAGGGAAGTCCCGCCGCCGCTTTCAAAACGGTGGCGGCAGCCACACCGCGCCCTGCAAGCTTTCAGGCCGGCGGGTGCTGACGGAGTTCATCCTTGCCAGGTGGACCGGCTCAATGGGCTGGGAGGCGCTGAACTGTTTGCTCGTCTGGATGGGCTTGAGCTACGCCTTCAACGGCCTGTTCTGGTGGGCGGGCCAGCTTCGCCATCGCCTTAGACCCGTTCGTCGTGCTGACGAGCAACATCTTCGCTGTGCTGGTGTCGCTGGGCGTGGTGATGGCCATGCGGGCCGTCACGATGCTGCGGAGCATGAAGCTGTCGCCCAAGGCCGGCTGAGAACTGCTTGAGCCTGGGTGCGGCCGGGTTCACGCTCAGCGCGTCGGCTGCGAAGCTGCTCGCTGCGCCGCCTGGGCCCGATAGGCTTCCAGTTGCTTCAACCAGGGCCCCCAGTCCGTCGGCCCCTTCTCGAACCGCGTCTTCAAGCCGCCCAACACGTTGCCCCAGGCACGGTCGAAGTAGGCGTAGTTCTTGTCCCACTCGCCCCCGTCACCCCAGCCCGTGTGGTGCAGGGTCACGCGCGTTGTCTTGTCGTCAACCGGCGCAAAACGCACGACGACGAAGGTGCGCTGCATGCGTACTTCGGGCAACGACGGCGGCGCGTTCCAGTCGAAGCTGATCATCTTGTACGGTTGCAGCGCCATGTAGCGCATGTCGTCTGCGCCCTTGGCGCCGGGCGCCGCACCCGGATCGAAGTAGACCTGGAACGCTCCGCCGACACGCGGTTCGATCTTCGCATCGGGGGCGAAGAAGCTGACGATGCCCTCGCGGGTGGTCCAGACCTGCCAGACCTCTTCGAGCGTGGCGTTGACCAGCACTTCCTTGTCGATGGCCTTTTCTGCGGCCTGTGCCGCAGCGGTGATCGACAACATCGCGATCGCCAGTGCGGCAGCGCTGTGCCTTGCGTATGACATGGTTTCTCCAGGCAGCAGCACCGGCACCGCTGGTGCCCCGAATGTACCCAACGCGGGCACGGCCCACGCGCCCCGCGGGCCCTGCGGTGTAAAGGAAGATTTATCATTGCGGCCGATGTCAAGCACTCCCCACGACCCCGCGCGGGACCTCGCCCAGATCCGTCTGGACAACGCGCTGGCCCTTTTCGAAGAATTCGTCCGCGCTACCGCCCGCCATGCTGATGCCGCCACCTTGCGCGGCCTGGAAAGGCGCTTCGCCGAGCGGGTGGACATCCAGCCCAGCTACTGGAGCCAGATCAAGAGCCGCGCACGCCAGATCGGCGAGCGACTGGCGCGGCAGTTCGAGCAGCGCTGCCACAAACCCGCGGGCTGGATGGATGTGCCACACATCGGCCCCGAGGCGGCTGCCGCTGCGGCTTCGACGGCGCCGTTTTCGTTGCGCACACCGAAGGCAGGCACGCCCGGCACGGTCGACGACTTGCAGCCCCAGGACGACGACGAGCGTTTCATCATCGGACTGGTCCTGACCTACTACCGGCGCCACCCCCAGCGTGCGCGCACCCGCCTGCTGGACCTGCTGGGCGAGGTGCTCACGCCCAGCCCGGCGCCGCTGCAGCCACCGCCTTTCATGCAGACGCCGCTCAGTGCCGCGGCCGAAGACGCACAGGCCCTGTGGCTGCGCACGCAGACAGGCGTGGCGCCGCTGAAGCGCAAAAAGTAGCCACTCCCTTCTGCCGGCCGAAGGCCAGTCCGGATGCGTCGGGCCTCCTGAAAGTTGCTGTCAAGCGGGGATGGCGCACCGCGGCATCCCCAGTTTGAATGACAAAACCAGGGTTTTTCCGCGCTGCAGGCCCTTGCGCAGTGATAACTGCATGTTTATCATTTGCGCAAGCCTGTGAACACGAAGCCAGCACTTCGAGAACACAGCCGATCAACCCCACCGAGAGCACCATGGACCTGTACCTGCCCACCGCTGACATGCACAGCCGCCGCCCACGCGCGGAAGGCTTGGCATTCCGCGCTGAACAGGCACCCGCCCACCACGGTGCTGTCGCAAGTGTTTTCAATGATGGTGCTCCGCCCGGGGTGCCGATGAGCTGAGACCTACGCCGCCAGCGCGCAGGGCCACCAGTTCATCACGGCCCGGGTTGCACCAGCAACCCGGGCCGTTTGCTTTTTACGCCGCTTCGCCGGCCGCTGTCGAGTTCACCCGCCGCCTTTGGCGGCATCCGCACCACCCCTGCCAAGAAGGAGATCGCCATGAAGATGACCATCAAGAACATCAAGCCGCGCAACCCGTTCGTGGCTGCCAGCCTGCGTCGCGCCGCCGGTTCACACCGCAAGTGCACCAGCGCCGTCCGCCAACGAGCCACCCGTGAACTGCGGCGCGAGCTGCAACACCTGAAACACAGCCCCTGAACAACCATCCTGGCCTGCCGACCCGAAAGCGGGAACGCCACGGCCCCCCGGAGACCGATCATGACGTTCCATGACTATTCCTACGAAGATGTGGCCCCCGAGCAGCGCCGTGCGCGTTCCTGGGCGGCTGCGGTCCTGCGCGCGGCCAGCCGCTCGCTGGACACCCTGGCCGAGCGCCTGGCCCTGGTGGAGGCACCGGCCGCCACCGAGCGCGTGCTCGAGTTTCACGGCGATGCCGGCGCACCTGAAGGCGCGCTGTATGTCGACGGCCAACTCGTCGGCCACGTGCTGGGCGTGACCCGGTTGTAAACCGAGGCCGCGTGGGCGCAGCCCTTCGCACCCCGGTGACTTGCTCGCAAGTCACCGGGGTGACAGCCGACGGCCGACCCTGCAATCATGCTGCGCCAGCACTCCTCAGGACGCACCATGACCCTCGCCATCGGCCAACGCCTCTTCATCCACCGCACCGATCTGCACAGCGTGCAGATCGGCCCGGACCCCGATGCACCCGCCAGCCGCCCTCTTCAGCTGGGCGAAGTACGTCTGGAAGTGCAGCACTTTGCGCTCACCGCCAACAACATCACCTACGCCGCGTTCGGCCAGGCGATGAAGTACTGGCAGTTCTTTCCAGCCCCTGACGCGGCCTGGGGCTGCCTGCCCGTGTGGGGCTTCGCGCAGGTGGTGGAGTCGTGCGCCGAAGGCGTCGAGCCCGGCCAGCGTGTCTATGGCTACCTGCCCGCCGGCACGCACCTGGTGGTGCAGCCCGCGCGCGTGTCGGGCAGGGGTTTCGCCGACGCGGCCGCACACCGCCAGCCGCTGGCCGCCATCTACAACCAGTACAGCCGTTGCGACGGCCTCGCCGACGCCAGCAATGCCACGCAGGAAGGCATGCGCGCGGTATTGCAGCCGCTGTTCATGACGGCGTTCTTGCTCGACGACTTCTTCGCCGAGAACGGATTTTTCGGCGCGCGGCAACTGCTGCTGTCCAGCGCGTCCAGCAAGACCGCCATGGCCACGGCCCATGGCTTGGGCCAACGGCGCGGCACGGCAGGGCACCCCGCGGTGATCGGGCTCACCTCGGCCGGCAACCGGGAGTTCGTCCAGGGCCTGGACTGTTACGACCAGACGCTGGCGTACGCCGATGTGACGCAACTCGACGCCCAGACCCCCACGGTCTACGTGGACTTTGCCGGCAGTGCGAGCGTGCGCCGCGCGGTGCACACGCACTTTGGCGATCGACTGAGATTCAGCAGTGCCATCGGTGGCACGCACTGGACCGACCTGGAAGGCAGCGGCAGCCTGCCAGGCCCGCGGCCGAGCTTGTTCTTCGCGCCCAGCCAGGCGGCCCAGCGCAGTGCAGCACCGCCCGCGGGCTGGGGGCGCGATGTGCTGGAGCAACGCATGGCCCAGGCCTGGCAAGGGTTTATCAGCCAGGTATCGGCCGGGCCGCAACCTTGGGTGGAAATCACGCAGCGGCACGGCGCCCAGGCCCTGGAGGCGGGATACCGCGCGCTGTTGAATGGCCAGGCCGATCCGCGCCAGGGTCTGATGCTCAGTCTGCCGTAGGCCACCAGCGGCCACGAATCCGGCCTTCTGGCGCCCGGCCGCGGCCGATGGGCGGACGCTTCGACTCAAGCCGGTGGCACAAAAGGCCGATAGTGCCGTCAAGCACGACATGGCCAAGCAACCGAACCAAGCCTCATGACGCAGACCTTGCCATTCATCAACCGCGCACCCCGTGACGTGGCCGGTTGGGTGGCTTTGTTCGACCACCGCAGCCTGCCGGTGCTGGCCGCCACGGCGCTGGCGCTGGAGGAGTTGCGCGACGTCGAAGACGAGGTCGACGCCCATCTGCTGGCACAAACCGTGGCCAGCGACCCACTGATGACACTGAAACTGCTGGCCCACGTGGCAGCGCTGCGCCGCGGCCGCGACGGCAGCGAGGTCGAGACGGTGACCGAGGCCCTGGTGATGCTCGGCATCCCACCGTTCTTTCGCGCATTTGCGCTGTTGCCCACAGTGGAAGCACGGCTGGCACTGGAGCCGCGTGCCCTGCAGGGTTTTCAGCATGTGTTGCAGCGCAGCCACCGCGCCGCGCGCTTTGCCATCGGCTTTGCAGTGCACCGCATGGACCATGATGCGCCCGTGCTGCACGAGGCCGCGCTGCTGCACGACTTTGCCGAGATGCTGCTGTGGTTGCGCGCACCTCAGCTGGCACTGCAGATCGAACAGCGGCAAGCCGCCGCCCCGGATTTGCGCACGGCCACCGTGCAGCGTGAACTGCTCAACGTGGAACTCGCCGACGTTCAGCATGCGTTGATGCTGGCCTGGCGGCTGCCCTCGCTGCTGGTGCAGATCACCGACGACCATGCCCAGCAGCTCACGTCGCAGGCGCGCAACGTGCAGCTCGCCATTCGTGTGGCGCGACACAGCGCACAGGGCTGGGACAACCCGGCGCTGCCCGACGACGTGCGCGACATCGCAGACCTGCTGCGACTGGGTACCGAGCCCACCACGCGCTTGTTGGCTGAAATCGACGCCGACGACAGCTGAGCAGCGTTCTGCGCACCCGGCGCCGGCCGAACGCCAGCCGCCTGCCCCGTTCAGCGGCCGCGGGCCACACCCATGGTCGAGATGTCCAGCGCGTCAGCGCCTGTGGAATGACTTCGACCCGGCACCCGAGGCCAACATGCTGGACATGAACCTTGTGTGCTCGGTCATCGCGGTGTGCCCGTACTGCCACACCGACTATTACCCGCAGGTCTGCTTCGACACCAATGAAACCAGCGTGCGTGTGTGCAAGGAAGCGGGCTGGCCGACGCCGACGCCGACGCAGATCATGAAGACCGTGCAGGTCTGATCAGGCTGCTCTGCTGGGGTTGGCCCGCGGTCAGACAAAGGCCAACAGGCCCTTGAGCCCCGCCAGCAGCACCGCATAGCGCGCCGCCTTGCCCAGCGCAATCCAGGCCAGGCTCTGCCACGCCGGCATGCGCAACCAGCCGGCAGCCAGCACCAGCGCGTCGCCCACCAGCGGCAAGAACGACAGCACCAGCGCCGGCGGACCCAGCCGGCGCAGCTGCTGCACACGCGGGTGTGCCTGTTGCACGCGTGACTGCACGCCCTGAAAGCGTTCGTAGCCTTGCTTGCCGGCCCACCCCATGCCAAACGTCAGGGCACTGCCCAGCATATTGCCGGCCATGGCCACGAAAAAGGCCTGCCACAGCAGGTGGGGATAGGCGGTGACCAGGGCGGCCATGACGACTTCACTGGAACCCGGCAGCACAGTGGCCGACAGGAATGCCGACAGCCACAAGCCCCACAGGCCGGCGTCGGCGCTCATCCAGGACTGCAACCAGATTTGCAGCAAGGCCAACCAGCCGATCATCAGGTCCCACATCGGGCACGATTGTTCCCGAAGCGGCATCAACCCCAGTGCACTGGGGTCCTTGTTGCTGGCCTTGGGCCGGCGCCCATGCTCCTAGACCGGCACCGCGGTGGCGCTCTTCAACTGGCGCAGCATGAAACTGGTCTTGCAGTCCTGCACCGCCGGGTGCTTCAGCAGGCTGTCCATGATGAAGTGCGAGTAGTGCGGCATGTCGCGCACCAGCACCCGCAACAGGTAGTCCATTTCGCCAGTGAGCGCCGAGCACTCCACCACCTCGGGCCACGCCTGCACCGCAGCCGCGAAGGCATCCACCGGGCTGCGATGATCCACGCCCGTGGTCTTGGCCAGCCGCACGTTGATGTAGGCCGTCAAAGACAGGCCCAGCTTCTCGGGCGCCACACGGGCGCTGTAGCCGGTGATGACGCCGGCTTCTTCGAGCCGCTTGACTCGCCGCAGCGCGGCACTGGCTGACAGTGCCACGACAGAAGCGAGTTCATCGTAGGTCATGCGGCCTTGCGCCTGCAAGGCCTGAAGGATGCGCCTGTCCAGCGCATCAAGCATGATTTCGTTGTTCATGGGCACACCCTCGCAGCTAACCCGCGTCAGGGCCAGATTCTGCGCTGACATTTGCATGCACGCTGCGCGGCCACCGGCCTACAGTTCCTGCTTTTCACCTGCAGCTCAGCCGCTGAACGACGAACCATGAAAACAGACGCAGCTTGGGACAACCCGATGGGCACCGATGGCTTCGAGTTCATCGAATACGCCGCACCCGACCCAGCCGCGATGGGAGCGTTGTTTGAACGCATGGGCTTCACTGCCGTGGCCAGGCACCGTCACAAACGGGTCACGCTGTACCGCCAAGGCGACATCAATTTCATCGTCAACTCCGAGCCCGATTCCTTCGCGCAACGATTTGCGCGCATGCACGGGCCCAGCATCTGCGCCATCGCCTTCCGCGTGCAGGACGCTCGCGCCGCCTTCGAGCGCGCCAAGTCACTCGGCGCCTGGGCATACGCCGGCACTGCAGGCCCTGGCGAGCTGAACATCCCGGCCATCAAGGGCATCGGCGACAGCCTGATCTACTTTGTCGACAAGTGGCGCGGCAAGGGTGGCGCTCAACCGGGCGACATCGGCAACATCGGCTTCTTCGACGTCGACTTCGAGCCGCTGGCGGCTGATTCAGGAAACCACCTCAGCCCGGTCGGACATGGCCTGACGGTGGTTGACCATCTCACGCACAACGTGCATCGCGGCCGCATGGGCGAGTGGGCCGAGTTCTACGAGAGGCTCTTCAACTTTCGTGAGGTGCGCTACTTCGACATCGAAGGCCAGATGACGGGCGTGAAGAGCAAGGCCATGACCAGCCCCTGCGGCAAGATCCGCATCCCCATCAACGAAGAAGGCAACGAAAAGGCCGGGCAGATCCAGGAGTACCTGGACAAGTACCACGGCGAAGGCATCCAGCACATCGCGATGGGGTCCATCAACCTGCCGGCCACGGTGGATGCACTGCGCGCGCGCGGCGTGAAGCTGCTCGACACCATCGACACCTATTACGAGCTGGTGGACAAGCGCATCCCGGGCCATGGCGAAGACGTCGCCGCCTTGAAAGCGCGCAAGATCCTGGTCGACGGCAAGGCCGGAGCCTTGCTGCTGCAGATCTTTTCAGAGAACCAGCTCGGACCTATCTTCTTCGAGTTCATCCAGCGCAAGGGCGACCAGGGCTTTGGCGAGGGCAATTTCAAGGCGCTGTTCGAGAGCATCGAGCTCGACCAGATGCGACGCGGTGTGCTGGAAAAAAAGCAGTGAGCAGCCGCATGAAGGCGGCCGGGCTTGCGCGCGCCGTGAACCGCACCGTGCATCGCGACGTCAACAGCGGAGCGGCACCGGTCACCTACGGCCAGGGCGACCGCCCGCCGCGAGGCGACTACGGCCGTGCCCACAGCGACTACACCTGCACCCAAGACGCGGCGCGCTACAGCGCGGACGACCACGACACCTACCGCCGGCTGTACGCGCGCCAGTTGCAGCAGCTGCCGGGCTTGGCCTGCGACGAGTTCATTGCCGCAGTGGACCACTTGGGCGCAGCTGACCGCATACCGCAGCTCGACGACATCTCGGAACCTCTGCATCGTGCCAGCGGATGGCAGCTGGTGGCGGTGCCAGGCCTGATTCCCGAAGAGGCCTTTTTTGCACTGTTGGCGGCGCGCCGCTTTCCGGTGACCGACTGGATCCGCACGCCGCAGGAGTTCGACTACGTGGTCGAGCCCGACATCTTCCACGATCTCTTTGGCCATGTGCCGCTGTTGTTCAACCCCACCTTTGCCAACTACATGCAGGCCTATGGCGCAGGTGGCCTGAAAGCCAGCAGCCTGCAGGCCTGCGAACTGCTGGCCCGGCTGTACTGGTACACGGTGGAGTTCGGCCTCATCCAGACACCCGGGGGGCTCCGGGCCTATGGCGCGGGCATTCTCAGTTCGGCCGGCGAGTTGCAGCACAGCGTGCGTGCTCAAGGGCCTCGCAGGGTGGCATTTGATCTGCAGCGGCTGATGCGCAGCCGCTACCGCATCGACAGTTACCAGGCCGGCTACTTCGTCATCGATTCATTCGACCAGTTGTTCCAGGCCACGGCACCCGACTTCACGCCAGTGTACGAAGAAGTGCGACAGCAGATCGCCCGCGAAGGTGAAATCGCGGCAGGCCAGCTGCTGCCCGGCGAGCGCGAATTTCAGATCTGAGGTCTGGCCGCGGGCGCGGGCTGCAGCCGCAGCTGCAGCTCATCCCACGGCTCGGGACAGTCAGCCATCTGCACATGGGCCACGCCAGGCAGATGCCGGTTGTCGGCGCCTTGCAGCGTGGCCGTGGATGGTGGAAACACGACGTTGTCGCAGTGGCTGTAGAAGCAGGTCATCTGAACACGCCGTCGCATCGGTTCACCTTCCGCGAGCACGGCCAGCCAGCCGGATTGCTGCCGCATCTGCTTGGCGTTGTGTGTCAAGGCAAAACGCGCCAGCCAGGTGCCCGCATGCGGCGTGCCAATGGTGATGGCATGGTGAATGCGTCCTTGCTCCTGCTGTTCTGACCACCAGCGGCGCAGTACCAGACCGCCCATGCTGTGCGCCACCACCACCGGCGGCAGACCGGTTGCCTGCTCGAGTTGCAGCACGGCTTCGTCAATGATGCGCAGATAGGTGTCGATTGAGCCAAACACGGGTTCGAGATTCACCGCGACCACGGGTGTCTGCTGCGCATGCAATCGCGCCAGCCAGCGATTCCAGATGCCCCGGTTGCAGACAAAGCCGTGTATCAGCAACACGCCTCGGCGCTGCACGGGTGTCGATGAATGTGACGGCTCGGCCGATGGCAACAGGTCTGGCCACCGATGGCTGAAAAACGGCTGGCGCCAGCAAAACACCACGGTCGCCGCCTTCGCCTCGCACCACCAGGCCCATGCCAGCTGAGCGATGGACGCCTTGGGCGTGGGGTCGTCGCCATGGGCCAGGCGCAACAGCAAGAATTCCAGCGCCAGCAACACGGCGTGGCCTCCGACCAGCAAGCCCGCGCCCGCCAGGGCCCAAGTGGGATGCCCCGCCCGCCAGGCCAGAAGCGCCCACAAGAGCGCTGTGATCCAGGCCCCTAGCGTGATGATCTGTTGCAGCCGCGCCAGCGTCATCGGGCCACCGCCCCGGGTACAAAAACGCCGCTGCTCACACCAGACTCACCACGCGATGGGTCAGCGATCGCGCGAGGGTGGTGGCCAGCATATTGGCCACGCCGTAGACGGACAACTGCGGATTGGCGCCGATGCTGGTGGGAAACACCGAACCGTCATGCACCGATAGGCCCGGCACCTGCCAGTGCACACCGTCAGGCCGGACAACGCCCCATTCGGGCTGCCCCGCCATCGCACAGCCGCCCATCACGTGGGCACTCAAGAGCCGCGTCGCATAGGCGCGCATGGGCAACTGCGCAATGGACTCGCGGGCCTGCTGCCAGCTGGTGTAGGGCCGGGCCATCTGGTGCAAAGGCTGCACATGCCGGGCGCCGGCGGCGAACTGGATTTCAGCCATGTTCAACAAAGCTCTGCGGGCCGCGTCCCACAAGTAATCGTTCAGGGGGTAGTCGAGCAACGGTGTACCGTCGGCGCGCAAGGTCACCATGCCGCCAGGAGACTGTTCGTTGAAGCCATCGCGCATCAGCGCCAGCACCACCTGTGTGTGCGGGAAATCGCGCATGGCCTGGGCCTGCTCTTCACCAAAGCCCGTCAGCGCGGTGGAGGCCATCACTGGGTGCAGAGGCGGCGACTCCAGTTTGTAGCCCATCGGGCCGTCTATGGGCGTCACCTTGAGAAAGTGATCGGTGTAGATCGTCTGTGGCGCGCCGGCCCAAGCCTCGACCGCATCGGCAAACACCGCGGTGCTGGCAACCACCGGATGCAGAAACGTTCGGCGGCCCAGACGCTGATGAGGGTCAGGCAAGTTCGAGCGCATCAGCAGCGCAGGCGAATTGATGGCGCCACCGGCGACCACCACATGGCGCGCGTTGACCCGCGTCGTCGCGGCCGACAGCGGCGTGCCGTTCAAGCCCACAGCCTGGCATTCCACACCCACGGCGCGGCCCTGCTCCAGCACCACGCGCAGCGCACGTGTCTGCACCAGCAAGCTGGCACCGGAGTCCAGCGCTCGGGGCAGGGTGGTGACCAGCATCGACTGCTTGGCATTGGTTGGGCAACCCATGCCACAAGACCCCAGGTTCCAGCAGCCTTTCACGTTGCGCATGATGGCCGCCGCCGGTATGCCCAGCCGGGCAGCGCCTTGCATCAGCAACTGATTGTTTGCGTTGGGCGCCAGCAGCCAGGGGCGGATGTTCAAGCGCTGCTCGACTTGGGCAAACCAGGGGGACATGGCATCGTCCGTCATGCCGGGCAGCTGAAAATGCTGTCTCCAGAACTGCAATGTGCTCGCAGGTGTGCGAAACGAGCTGGTCCAGTTCACGGTGGTCGAGCCACCGACGCACCGCCCCTGCAAGATGTTGATGGCCTTGTCGGTCGTCTTGCGGCCGGCGCTTTCCTGGTAGAGCGTGGGATAGGCCTCGGCCTCGATCTGGCGGAAGTCGGTGCTGGATTTGAGCGGGCCCTCTTCGATCAGCACCACCCGCAGGCCCGCAGCCGTCAGCAGCTCGGCCGTGATGCCGCCTCCCGCGCCGGTGCCGACGACGACAACGTCGCAATCAAGCACCGGGGGCGACGCGGGTTGTGCGCCGCCAAACACTTTCCAGCCCCGGGCCAGACCCTCCAGGATGGGGTCGGCAATGGACGATGATCTGACGGTTACAGCCATGATTCAGACCTTCAGCGGGCCCGGATAGCCCAGTACCGCCCAAGATTCGGGGGCCGCGAAGTAGGCTGCGTTGCTCAGATCACGCAAGGCATGAAAGATCTGTTGACGCACGGACCAGGTGGAGGAACGTAATCCCTGCAAAGCGACTTGAATCTGAGTCGGTGTGGCCTCCTCCCAGGACGAACGAAGTCCGGTCAGGGCGAAGCGTCCCGGCGCGCTAAGCAAGATGGTCACCATTTCATCCAACTCTCGCTGCACGGCTGCCGGCATGCCCGCAACGGTGGTTTCCAGTCGATCAAGCCACGCCAGCAAGGCGGGCTCGCGGGTGCTCGGCGTCTCGGGCAGCACCCCCGCCAGCACGGCCGATCCGATGCCAAGAAAGAGACTTCGGGTGGCGGGCTGGAAGCGGCCACGCTCCCTTCCCGGCTCGGTGGCTGTCCACCAGGCCACGCCGCCCGCCAGCGTCAGCAGCGCGCCAGAAGCCAAGCCGACTTTCAATAGACGACGTCTTTGCATCCGGACAGTGTTGCATCATTGCACCAACCCCCTCTAGGGGCAGTCGACTAGGCTCTGTGTCAGGAGCCAAAGGGGAACGAGCAGTGGATGAAGCGGGCACTGAAATAGTGAAACACCTGCAGACCGTGGCGCGCGAACGTGAACGCAGAGCCTTGGACCCTGCGCTGGGTCGTTTCGTTGCTGCCGTAAAGGCCTATCAGCACCGGCGCTTCGCCGTCACTTATGCCAACTTGATGGCGCAGCCACGCTATGCAGCGGCCACGCGGTTTTTCCTGGACGACCTGTACGGCCCGGCTGACTACAGCGAGCGGGACCGGCAATTCATGCGCATCGTTCCAGCGATGGTGCGGCTTTTCCCCGCGGAGATCGTGCTCACGGTTCGTCATCTGGGGGCGCTGCACGCGTTGTCCGAACAGCTCGACTCCGCAATGGGGGAGACTTTGGGTACTGTGGACATCACAGGCGCACGCTACACGGCCGCCTGGTGCACCACGGCCGTGGCAGAGCGCGAGCGGCAAATCGATCTGATGTTGCGGGTGGGTTCTGATCTCGACCGCTACACACGAAAATCCTTGCTGCGGCAGAGCCTTCGACTCATGCGTGGTCCTGCGAATGCGGCCGGCATGGGCGCGCTGCAACGGTTTCTCGAACTGGGTTTCGACACTTTTCGTGAGATGCGCGGTGCTGCTGAGTTCCTGGCCACCATCGGGCAGCGGGAACGGGCGCTCGCGGCGTCGTTGTTTGCTGGAGTGCCAGCGCCTGATTGAACGCTGTGTGCGCACCCACAGGCTGCGACTGGGGCAACTCCGCTACCGGGTGGATCAAGCCGCTGGCACCATTTGAGCTGCCGCCACCAACCGAGTCGAATTCGTGCAGAAACCCTGGCTTGACCAATACCCGTTCGGTGTTCCCGCGACAGTCGACTTGACTCGATACGACACCCTGGTGGACGTGCTTGAACATGCGTTCAGCCGCTATGCCAGTCGAGATGCGTTGTGTTGCATGGAAGAGCGCATCACCTACCGGGCTATCGACGAGCTTTCTCAGTCTTTGGGTGCGTGGTTGCAGTCTTTGGGGTTGGCGCAAGGAGCGCGTGTCGCACTGATGATGCCCAACGTGCCCCAGTACTTGATAGCGATGGCGGCAGTGCTTCGCGCTGGCTACGTGGTGGTGAACGTGAACCCGCTCTACACCGCTCGGGAATTGGAGCATCAACTGCGCGACTCCGGCGCCACCTGTCTGGTGGTGCTTGAGAACTTTGCTGCCACGGTTGAAGAAGTCCTGCCGCATACCGACGTTCGGCACGTGGTGTTGGCATCCATCGGTGAACTGCTGGGTTTTTGGAAGAGAAAGTTTGTTGACTTTGCCATCCGGCACCTGCGCAAGGCGGTGCCGGAATTTCGCCTGCCCACCGGAGACGGCCGTACGGTGACGCGGTTTGCGCAGGCGCTGGCCACCGGATCGCGTCTGAGCTTGCGGCGAGCGAACGTGCAGGCCGATAGTGTGGCCTTCCTGCAATACACGGGCGGCACGACGGGGTTGTCGAAAGGTGCAACCCTGTTGCATCGCAATGTGGTCGCCAATTTGATGCAATGTGAGGCTTGGTTCAGACCGATGCTGGACAAGGCCGGTCAATATCAATTGACGATCGTGTGCGCGTTACCGCTTTATCACATCTTCGCGCTGACCATCTGCGCCTTGATGGGAGCGCACTTCGGCGCCATGAATTTGCTGATTCCCAATCCGCGCGACACCTCAGGCTTCATTCGAACATTGTCCAGGCACCGGGTGAACATGTTTCCGGGCGTCAACACGTTGTTCAACGCCCTGTGCAACGAGCCCGAGTTCGCCCGCCTCGATTTTTCAGGCTTGGTCATCTCCAACGGTGGTGGCATGGCCGTGCAGCGTGCGACCGCTGACCGCTGGTTGAAAGTGACGGGTTGCCCAATTGTCGAGGGTTATGGCCTTTCCGAGACTTCTCCGGTGGCCACGAGCAACCGTCTGGACGTGCGCGAGTTCAGCGGCACGATCGGCTTGCCCGTTCCTTCAACCGAGATCGCCATCCGAGACGACGAGGGCCACGATGTCGCGGTGGGCTTGCCAGGCGAGATCTGCATTCGCGGCCCCCAGGTCATGCAAGGCTATTGGCTGCAACCGGAGGAAACCGCGCGGGTAATGACCAGCGATAACTTCTTCAAGTCTGGCGATGTCGGCGTGATGGACGAACGTGGTTACATCCGCATCGTTGACCGCAAGAAAGACATGATTCTGGTTTCTGGTTTCAACGTCTATCCGACCGAGATAGAACAAGTCATCAACCAGTATCCCGGTGTGCTGGAGTGCGCCGCGGTTGGCATTCCTGACGAGAAGTCAGGCGAAAGCGTCAAGCTCTTCGTGGTGAAACAGGATTCAACCATTCAAGAGTCCGATCTGGCCAGTTACTGTCGCGACAACTTCACGGCCTACAAACGGCCAAAGTACATCGAGTTCAGAGACGAGTTGCCGAAGAGCAATGTTGGGAAGATCTTGCGGCGCGAGCTACGCTCTTAGCGCGCATAGTTGGGATCGTCGCTGCGGAAGTCGCCTTGGCGAATATCGCTGGCGCCTTACAGGCATGCGCATCGCAAACCTGTGCATTCAATTTCCCAAAAGAGAAAAGGGCTGGTTCCATATTGAACCAGCCCTTCGCTGCATAAATAGCCTGACAATGTCCTACTTTCACACGGGAACCCGCACTATCATCGGCGCAAAGGCGTTTCACTGTCCTGTTCGGGATGGGAAGGAGTGGGACCACCTTGCTATGGTCATCAGGCTTGACGGGTAGCAGCGTCGCCCACACGGGCGCCGCCGCAAATTCATAGAGTCTTAATCAGCAGATTGCGTTACACAGCATAACCTGAAATTCTTCAAGCCTGTATCAATGTTAATTGATACCGTCAAAGTTATAGGGTCAAGCCTCACGAGCAATTAGTACTGGTCAGCTTAACGCATTACTGCGCTTCCACACCCAGCCTATCAACGTCCTGGTCTCGAACGACTCTTCAGGGGGCTCAAGGCCCCGGCAAGACTCATCTTGAGACGAGTTTCCCGCTTAGATGCTTTCAGCGGTTATCTCTTCCGCACTTAGCTACTCGGC
>JANOZF010000260.1:0-4646 GCA_031429255.1 Rubrivivax sp. | reverse complement strand
AGGGTTTGCGCATCGACCACATCCTGGTGAGCCAGCCACTGCTATCGGCCGTCAGGGCCTGCGTCATCGACAAGGCGCCGCGCAAGAACGAACGCCCCAGCGACCATGCACCGGTGGTGCTGGAACTGGATGTGAACTGACGGCCCCCTCCGGGCCAGGCTCAGCCCGGACCGCGGAGGGTCCGGGCCTTCGAGTAGCTCTCGCAAGCGCGCAGGCGCTTGCTCGGTCCACTCTCAGCTGTCCAGACCCAGTTCCTGGATCTTGCGCGTGATGGTGTTGCGGCCAATGCCCAGGCGTTGTGCGGCTTCGATGCGCCGGCCCCGCGTCAGCTCCAGCGCGGTCTGTATCAGGCCGGCCTCGAACTGCTGGCTCAGTGATTCCCAGACATTCGCGTCGTGCGACTCCAGGCGCGCGCGCGCGTCGCGACGCAGGTCCACCAGCCAGCCCGGCAATGCGGGGGCGCTGACGTCTTCTGCTTCGCCCTGCAAAGGGCTTGGTGGCGCCACCCCCGCGTCACCGGCCGGCGGGGGTGGCGCCGGCGCCACCACCGCCGCGCGGTCGGCGAGGGCCGCGGTGAGCGGGTTGCTGGCCAGCAGCTCTGGCGGCAGGTCCTTGACTTCCACCACCTGTGCCGGGGCCATCACCGTCAGCCAGTGACACAGGTTTTCCAGCTGGCGCACATTGCCGGGAAATGGAAAAGCCTGCAGACGTTGCAAGGCTGATTCGGTGATGCGCTTGGCGTCCACGCCCAGTTCGCGTGCGCTCTTGGCCAAAAACAGCCGCGTCAGACCGGGGATGTCTTCGATGCGTTCGCGCAGCGGCGGCAGGCGCAGGCGAATGACGTTCAGGCGATGGAACAGGTCTTCGCGAAAGGCACCCAGGCGCACACGCTCTTCCAGGTCCTGGTGGGTGGCGGCGATGACACGCACCTGGCTCTTCAGCGGCTGATGCCCGCCCACGCGGTAGAACTGACCATCTGACAGCACACGCAACAACCGCGTCTGCAGGTCGAACGGCATGTCGCCAATCTCGTCGAGAAAGAGCGTGCCGCCGTCGGCCTGCTCGAAGCGGCCGCGCCGCGTGGTCTGTGCGCCCGTGAAGGCGCCGCGCTCGTGGCCGAACAGTTCGCTTTCCAGCAGGTCTTTCGGAATGGCGGCGGTGTTGATGGCCACGAACGGCCCGCCAGCGCGCGGGCTGTGCTTGTGCAGCGCACGTGCCACCAGTTCCTTGCCGGTGCCACTTTCACCCGTCACCATCACCGTGACGTTGCTCTGGCTCAGGCGGCCGATGGCGCGAAAGACGTCCTGCATCGCCGGCGCCTGGCCCAGCATCTCGGGTGCCTGCGCCTGGCTGGTTTCGGCCACTTCCTCGCGCTGGCTTTCCTGCACCGCGCGGCGCACCAGTTCAACGGCCTTGTTGACGTCGAAAGGTTTCGGCAAGTATTCAAACGCGCCGCCCTGCAGCGCCGAGACGGCACTGTCCAGGTCGGAATAGGCCGTCATGATGATCACCGGCAGGCCGGGGTGTCGCCGCTTCACCTCGGCCAGCAGATCGATGCCGTTGCCGCCGGGCATGCGGATGTCGCTGACCAGCACCTGCGGCACCTGGTCGGCCATCGCTGCCAGCACCTCGCGCGGGTTGGCAAAGCTGCGCACCTCGAAGTGTTCACGCGCGAGCGCCTTTTCAAGCACGAAGCGTATGGCGTGATCGTCGTCGACGACCCATATGGGTTTCATGCAGGCTTATCCGTTCATCGTCAAGGCAAGGGAATCCATATCTTGAAAACCGTGCGCCCGGGTGTGCTGTCACATTCGATCGTGCCGTGATGCTGCTGCACGAAAGTCTGCGCCAGCGTCAACCCGAGACCGGAACCGCCATCCCGACCCGTGACCAAGGGGTGGAAGATGCGCTCCCGGATGGCCTCGGGTATGCCTGGGCCGTTGTCTTCGATATGCAATTCCAATGCCAGGCGAAAACGCTGGCGTGCAAATGTGGCCTGGCGGGCCACGCGGGTGCGCAGAACCAGGCGCGCCTGGCCATCGGCCAGGCGCTCGGCCAGCGCCTGCGCGGCGTTGTGCGCGATGTTCAGCACCGCCTGGATCAGCTGCTCGCTGTCGCCCCTGAACTCCGGAATGCTGACGTCGTAGTCGCGCACCACAGTCAGGCCACGAGGAAACTCCGCCAGGATCAGCGAGCGCACCCGTTCGCACACCTCGTGGATGTTGACGTCGGCCACGACATGCGGGCGCCGGTGCGGTGCCAGCAGACGGTCGACCAGCGCCTGCAGCCGGTCGGCCTCTTGAATGATGACGCGCGTGTACTCGGTCAGCTCGCGCGAGTCGATCTCCATTTCCAGCAGTTGCGCGGCGCCGCGAATGCCACCCAAGGGGTTCTTGATCTCGTGCGCCAGGTTGCGCACCAGTTCCTTGTTGGCCTGGGCCAGGCCGTGCACGCGCTCTTCGCGGTCCAGCCGCGTCTGCTGCTCGATCTCGATCATCTCCAGCATCAGCCGGCCAGGCCACTCGGTCTGGCTCACGATCACGTGCACCGCCAGCGGGTCGCCAACACCAGCCGAGTGGTGATGCGCGGGGCGTAGCAGCTGGGCATCGAAACGGCTGCTGGCGACGCGATTGCCGCTGACCAGGCGCAGCGTTTCCTGCAAGCGGTCGGGTTGCGCCAGCCAATCGGTGACGCTGCTGCGCTGCAGGTTTCGGCGCGACACGCCCAAGGTGTTTTCGAGCGCCGAGTTGGCCATCAGGCAGCGGCCATCGGGGTCGACCAAAGCCACCATGGTGGCAAGTTGATCAAAGGCGTCGAAGCCGGCCCGCTCCCATTCCAGGTCGGTTCCTGGGTCAGCGCCGCCGCTCACGGTGGCAATTTGGATATCTCGCGCTTGATTGCCGCAATGTCGGCTTCCTTGCGCGCCATGGCCGCCTTCAGCTCCGTCACCCGCTCCTGGTACTTGGCGAAGTTGCGCTCGTCGCCGCGGCGCTCGGGTTCGCCGCCGTTGTAGTCCTTGAGCAAAACGGCCAGGCGCTCTTCCTCGCGCTTCAGTTCGTCACCCAGGATGCGCCGCGCATCGGTGTCGCGCGCGCGCTGGGCGGCGGGGTCGACACGGTTTTCACCGGGGCGGCCGCCCGGTGCGGCGGCTGGCGCACCGCTGGCGGCACCGGACGCACCAGATGACGCCGGCCGGGGCTTGCTGGGCGCCTGCATGATGGTGATGGCTGCGCCTTCAATGGTGCGGCAACCCTGCTCCTTGGCCTCCTGGGGCGACAGGGCGTCGGTGTACAGCACCGGCGGGCCCGGGCAGCGATAGACCGGTTTGAGAGCCCCGCTGCCGTCTTGCGCGCTTGCGACGCCCCAGAGGCAACACAGACCCAGACCAAGACCGACATCGAGCGCGCGGGCTCCAGCACGCTGGAGAGCTGACTTGTAAGCAGGCATGACGTGCATTGTCGCGCAGCCGCCCAGCCCGTGAGGCCCGGCGCTGAAGGCGCTCCTGAATGAAAAAGGAGCAAGCCCGACCGGGCCTGCTCCTTCTATAACGCGGCTCGCCGTGAACCGTGCACGGCGACCCAGCGGCGCGCGGATCAGAGCGAGTAGTACATGTCGAATTCGACCGGGTGCGTGGCCATGCGAAAGCGCGTCACTTCCTGCATCTTCAGGTCGATGTAGGCGTCGATGTAGCTGTCGGTGAAGACACCACCCTTGGTCAGGAACGCGCGGCCCTTGTCCAGATACTCCAGCGCCTGTTCAAGGCTGGCGCACACGGTCGGGATCTTCGCGTCTTCTTCCGGCGGCAGGTGGTACAGGTCCTTGGTGGCGGCTTCGCCCGGGTGGATCTTGTTTTCCACGCCGTCCAGACCGGCCATCAGCAGAGCGCTGAAACCCAGGTACGGGTTCATCAAGGGGTCGGGGAAGCGGGCTTCCACACGGCGGCCCTTGGGGTTGGCGACATACGGAATGCGGATCGAGGCCGAGCGGTTCTTGGCCGAGTAGGCCAGCTTCACCGGCGCTTCGAAGCCCGGCACCAGACGCTTGTACGAATTGGTACCCGGGTTGGTGATGGCATTCAATGCACGGGCATGCTTGATGATGCCGCCGATGTAGTACAGGGCGAATTCGCTCAGGCCGGCATAACCGTCGCCAGCGAACAGGTTGACGCCGTCCTTCCAGACCGACTGGTGCACGTGCATGCCGCTGCCGTTGTCGCCAACGATGGGCTTGGGCATGAAGGTGGCCGTCTTGCCGTAGGCGTGGGCCACGTTGTGGATCACGTACTTCTGCAGCTGCACCCAGTCGGCGCGCTGGATCAGCGTGCTGAACTTGGTGCCGATTTCCAGTTGGCCGGCGTTGGCGACTTCATGGTGATGCACTTCGACGGGAATGCCCAGCGATTCGAGGATCAGGCACATTTCCGAGCGCATGTCTTGCGAGCTGTCGACCGGAGGCACGGGGAAGTAGCCGCCCTTGACGGCCGGGCGGTGGCCCATGTTGCCGCCTTCGAATTCCTTGTCGGTGTTCCACGCGGCTTCTTCGGATTCGATCTTCACGAAGCAGCCCGACATGTCGTTCTTCCAGCGCACGCCGTCGAAGACAAAGAACTCGGGTTCGGGGCCGAAGTAGGCGGTGTCGCCCAGGCC
>JANOZF010000259.1:0-4968 GCA_031429255.1 Rubrivivax sp. | reverse complement strand
GCAGCTCCACCTTCAAGGGCCAACCCATGCCCTCGCCGATGGCCGCGTGCTCGGGGCGCACACCCAGCGTCAGCGCGCCGTTGCGCGGCGCCGGTGCATTCAAGCTCAGTGTCTGGCCGCCGGTGACGAAGCGTGTGCCGTCGGCCTGCCCCTGCATCAGGTTCATCGGCGGGCTGCCGATGAAGCTGGCCACGAAGGTGGTGGCGGGCGTGTGGTAAACCTGCTCGGGCGTGCCGATCTGCTCGATGCGGCCGGCGTTCATCACGATCATGCGCTGCGCCAGCGTCATGGCTTCCACCTGGTCGTGGGTGACGAAGAGCGATGTCACGCCCAGCTCGTGGTGCAGCTTCTGGATCTCCAACCGCGTCTGCGCGCGCAGCTTGGCGTCCAGGTTCGACAGCGGTTCATCGAACAGGTACACCGCCGGCTGGCGCACGATGGCACGGCCCATCGCCACACGCTGGCGCTGGCCGCCCGACAGTTCACGCGGCAAGCGCCGCAGCAGCGCACCCAGCTCCAGGATCTTCGCCGCCTTGTTCACCCGCGTCTCGATCTCGGCCGCCGGCACCTTGGCAATCTTCAAGCCATAGGCCATGTTGTCGAACACGCTCATGTGCGGGTACAGCGCGTAATTCTGGAACACCATCGCAATGTCGCGTTCGGCCGGCTCCAGCTTGTTCACCATGCGCCCGGCGATGTGGATCTCGCCGCCGGAGATCTCTTCCAGCCCCGCCACCATGCGCAGCAGCGTGCTCTTGCCGCAGCCGCTGGGGCCCACGATGACGATGAACTCGCCGTCGGGAATCTCGGCGTTCACGCCGTGGATCACCTTGTTGGCCCCGGGCCCGCGGCCGTAGGTCTTCTCGACGTTGCGCAGTGCTATCGCGCCCATCGCGGCCCCCACACTTTCGACGTTGGCTCGATCTTCATTTTTCAGTGTCCACCAGGCCCTTGACGAACCATTTCTGCATCAGCATCACCACCAGCGCCGGCGGAATCATCGCCAGGATGGCGGTGGCCATCACCGCGTTCCATTCGGTGGCCGCGTCGCCGCCCGAAATCATCTGCTTGATGCCCAGCACCACCGGGTACATGTTTTCGTTGGTGGTCATCAGCAGCGGCCACAGGTACTGGTTCCAGCCGTAGATGAACTGGATGACGAACAGCGCTGCGATGGATGTGCGCGACAGCGGCAGCAGCACGTCCCAGAAGAACCGCATCGGCCCGGCGCCGTCGATGCGCGCGGCTTCGACCAGTTCATCGGGCACGGTCAGAAAGAACTGCCGGAACAGGAAGGTGGCGGTGGCGCTGGCGATCAGCGGTATGGTCAGCCCGGCGTAGCTGTTCAGCATGCCCAGGTCGGACACCACCTTGTAGGTGGGCAGTATGCGCACCTCCACCGGCAGCATCAGCGTCACGAAGATCATCCAGAACACGATGCTGCGGCCCGGAAAGCGAAAGTACACCACCGCAAAAGCCGACAGCAGCGAAATGGCGATCTTGCCGATGGCGATGGTCAGCGCCGTGATCAGGCTGACCATCATCATCGGCGCCACCGGCGGAATCTTGCTGCCGTATTCGGTGACGCCACCGAGCAACGCCAGCTTGTAGCTGTTGACGATGTTGCTGCCCGGCAGCAACGACATCGGCACGTTCTGCACGATCTGCTCGGCCGTCTGCGTGCTGGCGATGAAGGTGATGTACACCGGGAAGGCGACGATCAGCACGCCCAGCACCAGCACCAGGTGTGAGATCGCATTGGCTATGGGGCGGTTCTCAACCATCAGTCAACTTTCCAAGGCAGGCATCCACTAGTAGTTCACCTTTTTCTCGACGTAGCGGAACTGCACCACCGTCAACGCCACCAGTATCACCATCAGCACCACCGACTGCGCGGCCGAGCCGCCCAGGTCCATCGCCTTGAAGCCGTCGAAATACACCTTGTAGACGAGGATGGCGGTGTCCTTGCCCGGCCCGCCCGAAGTGGCCGCGTCGACGATGGCAAAGGTGTCGATGAACACATAGATGTTGTTGATCACGAGCAGGAAAAACGTGGTCGGCGTGAGCAGCGGAAACTGCACTGTCCAGAAACGACGCCACGGCCCGGCACCGTCGATGGCCGCGGCCTCGATCAGGCTCTTGGGTATGGACTGCAAGCCGGCCAGGAAGAACAGGAAGTTGTAGGACAGCTGCTTCCACACCGCGGCCATCACGATCAGCGTCATTGCGTGCGTGCCGTTGAGCAGATGGTTCCAGTCGATGCCCGCCGCGCGCAGCCAGAAGCTGACGATGCCGATTGAAGGCGCAAACATGAACATCCACAACACACCCGCCACCGCCGGTGCCACTGCGTAGGGCCAGATCAGCAGCGTGCGGTAGATGCCCGAGCCCTTGACGATGCGGTCGGCCATCACGGCCAGCAGCAGCGACAAGGTCAGGCCGATGCCTGCCACCAGCACCGAAAAAACCGCCGTGGTCTTGAACGACGCCAGGTAGGTGTCGTCTTCCCACAGGCGTTTGAAGTTCTGCAGGCCGACGAATTCAGAGCTGGTGCCAAACGCGTCTTCGCTCAGCACGCTTTGAAACAGCGCCTGCGCCGCCGGCCAGAAGAAGAACACCAGCACGATGGCCATCTGCGGCGCCACCAGCACCCAAGGCAACCACCAACTCTTGAAGCGCACGCGCTTTTCTACGGCCAAGGATGAGACTCCGCGCGGTGGGTGTTACGCCCTCTCCCTTGAGGGAGAGGGTTGGGGTGAGGGTGAGATGCGGGCGATGAGACGAATGGTGGCGAGGGCAAGAGTCGACCCTCACCCCAGCCCTCTCCCTGCCAGGGAGAGGGAGCCATTCGAATCAACCTTTGTTGTCTTTCTGGAAGCGTTCCAGCTGCTCGTCGCCCCGCTTCTTCATCGCCTCCAGCCCTTCCTTGGCCGTCTTCTTGCCGGCCCACACCTGTTCCAGCTCTTCATCGAAGATGGTGCGGATCTGCACGAAGTTGCCCAGTCGTATGCCGCGCGACTTGTCGGTGGTCTTGCGGATCATCTGCGTCACCGACACATCGGTGCCCGGGTTCTTCTTGTAGAAGCCCGACTGTTCGGTGATGCCAAACGCTGCCGTGGTGATGGGCAGGTAGCCCGTTTCCTGGTGGCTCTTGGCCTGCACCTGCGGGTCTGACAGGTACTTGTAGAAGGCGGCCACGGCCTTGTATTCGTCGGTCTTCTTGCCCGACATCGCCCACAGGCTGGCGCCGCCGATCACGGTGTTCTGCGGTGCGCCGGCCACGTCGGGGTAATAGGGCAGGGCGCCAATGCCGGCCTGCGCCTTCAGGTTGCGCTTGATGCCGCCGTAGGCTGCAGAAGAGCCGGTGTACATCGCACATTCGCCCGACTGAAAAGTGGCGTCAGCGCTGTTGTTGCGGCCCTTGTAGACAAACAGGCCCTGCTTGGCCATGTTGGCCAGGTTCTCGATGTGGCGGATGTGCAGCGGCGTGGTGATGGCCAGTCGTGTGTCCAGGCCCTGGAAGCCGTTGCGCTTGGTGGCAAATTCAACGTTGTGCCAGGCGCTGAAGCTCTCCAGCTGCGTCCAGCTTTGCCATGCGGTGGTGAACGGGCACTTGTGGCCGCTGGCTTTCAGCTTGGCAGCGGCCAGCGCCACTTCGGGCCAGGTCTTGGGCGGGCTCTCGGGGTCCAGGCCGGCGGCCTTGAAGGCGTCCTTGTTGTAGTGGAAAACCGTGGTGCTGCTGTTGAATGGCAGGCTCAGCATCTGCCCGTTGGGCGCCGTGTAGTAGCCCGACACCGCCGGCACGTAAACGCCGGCATCGAACTGCACGCCGGCGGTCTTCATCACCTCGTTCACCGGCACGATGGCGCCCTTGCTGGCCATCATGCTGGCGGTGCCCACTTCAAACACCTGCAGGATGTGCGGCGCGTTGCCGGCGCGGAAGGCGGCGATGGCCGCGGCAAACGACTCCGGGTAGGTGCCCTTGAAGGTGGGCGTGACCTTGTAGTCCTTCTGCGACGCGTTGAAGTCCTTGGCCAGGCCATTGACCCATTCGCCCAGCTGGCCGCTCATCGAATGCCACCACTGCACTTCAACCTGTGCGTGTGCAGGCAGCGCGCTCAGCAAGGCTGCGGTCATGCCGCAAAGGGCCCAGGTGCGGGCGACGGTTCTGTTCATCATGCAATCTCCAAAGGTCGTGTAGACATCAACAGCGCGGGAGTATCCGCTGCGTTTGTGACAACCCGAGTTCTGTCACGGATCGACAGGGCGCAGCAAGCGGGATAACCCGCCGCGGTGCAGCATCAGCGTTGCGCCAGGCTGCCAGCATGAAGCCCGACAGCCCCGCGCCCAGATGCGGAATGCCCCCTGCGGTAGCATCCGGATCAACCCTATGAATGCACCCTTTCCCCTCCCGGGCGCCTTGCTGGCGGCCCCTGTCGCCGCTGACGACAGCCCGCAGGCCCGCCTGCGCGAGATTCCCTACAACTACACCTCGTTCTCCGACCGCGAGATCGTCATCCGCTTGTTGGGCGCTCGCCCGTGGGAACTGCTGAACCTTTTGCGGCAGGAACGCCGCACCGGCCGCAGCGCGCGCATGTTGTACGAGGTACTGGGCGACATCTGGGTGGTGCAGCGCAACCCCTATCTGGAAGACGACCTGCTCGACAACCCCAAGCGCCGCAACCAGCTGATCGAAGCGCTGCACCATCGCCTGAACGAGGTCGAAAAACGCCGCACGCCGCAGGCCGATGCCGAGCGCGACCTGATGGTGGCCGAACTGCTGGCTGCAGCGCGGCAGGCGGTCGAACAGTTCGCCGAGCACTTCAGGTCGGTGTGGGACCTGCGCAAGACCACCCGGCGTGTGCTGGGTCGCGTCACCGCCAAGGACAACCTCAAGTTCGACGGCCTGTCGCGCGTCTCGCACGTCACCGACGCCACCGACTGGCGCGTCGAGTACCCCTTCGTGGT
>JANOZF010000258.1:0-16406 GCA_031429255.1 Rubrivivax sp. | reverse complement strand
TGCTGACCGTCGAAAGTTCACTCGAGAAGATGAAGCGGCTGATGTTGCAGCTTCGCGAAGGCGCCACGCCGGTAGGAACCGGGCACGGCGTCGAACTGCAGCCCATCGTCGGGCGGCAGCAGGCAGTGGCCCCCGCGCAGGGGCGCAACATCCAGGTGACCAAGCTGGAACCGCTGGCCACGCGCGGCCATGAGGACCGACTGGAGCGTGTGCTGGGCCATCTCGTGCAAAACGCACTGGACGCCACGCCAGGACAGGGCACAGTGTGGATTGGTGTTGAACGCATCAGCGGCCAGGTCAAGGTCGACGTGGGCGACACCGGCAGCGGCATGAGCGACGACTTCATCCAGTCACGCCTGTTCAGACCCTTTAGCACCACCAAACACAGCGGCATGGGCATTGGCACCTACGAGAGTCAGCAATACATCCGCGAACTGGGAGGCGGCATCACCGTGCAAAGCACACCCGGCGAAGGCACCGTCATGACAGTGCTGTTGCCCCTGTTCGAGGCCGACCGTGGCACGCAATTGCTGAATGCCAGAGCCTCGTGAGCATCACACCATGAGCGCTGCCGGCAGCCCGCCGCTGCTGATCGTCGAAGACGACCTCGCTCTGCAAAAGCAGATCAAGTGGTCGCTGGACCGGTTCGAGTCCGTCACGGCCAGCGATCGCGAAAGCGCCTTGCTGCAGTTCAAGCGCCACCAGCCCGCCGTGGTGACCATGGACCTTGGCCTGCCACCCGACCCGGATTCGGTGTCCGAAGGATTCAAGCTGCTGGAGCAGATGCTGGACCTGGACCCCAGCGTGAAGGTCATCGTGCTCACCGGCCAGGACGACCAGTCCAATGCCCTGCGCGCTGTGTCCATCGGCGCCTACGACTTCCTCGCCAAGCCGTTTGACCCCGACGTGCTCAAGCTGACCATCGAGCGCGCCTATCGGCTGGCCGAACTGCAGGCCGAGAACCGTCGCCTGCAGTCCTTGCACCAGCCCGACGCGCTGGGCGGCATGATCACGCGCGACCCGGAAATGATGCGCATTTCCAGGCTCATCGAACGCGTGGCCACCAGTGGCGCCACGGTGCTGCTGCTGGGCGAAAGCGGCACAGGAAAAGAGGTTCTGACGCAGGGCCTGCACGCTGCCAGCAAGCGCAGCGGCAAGTTTGTGGCCATCAACTGCGCAGCCATTCCCGACAACCTGCTTGAAAGCGAGCTCTTCGGCTACGAGCGCGGAGCCTTCACCGGTGCCGCCAAGACGACACCGGGCAAGATCGAGACCGCGCACAACGGCACGCTGATGCTCGACGAGATCGGTGATCTGCCGCATGCCCTGCAGGCCAAGCTGTTGCGCTTCCTGCAGGAGCGCACGGTTGAACGACTGGGAGGCAGACAGGAAATCCCGGTCGACGTGCGCGTGGTCTGCGCCACGCACCAGGACCTGAAGACCTTGATCCAGGAGGGCCGGTTTCGCGAAGATCTGTACTACCGCCTGGCCGAGATCGTGGTCAATATTCCACCGCTGCGCGCGCGCACCGGCGACGCCGTGCTGCTGGCGCATGCCTTTCTGCGGCGTTTTGCCCTCGAGCAAAAACGCGCTGGGCTGTCCTTCAGCGATGACGCGCTGCGCGCCATCGAGCAGCACGGCTGGCCGGGCAATGTGCGCGAGCTGCTCAACGCCACCAAGCGCGCCGCCATCATGGCCGACAGCGAACGCGTCAGCTGCGAAGACCTGGGCCTGCCATCTCCGGTCAACCAGACGTCCGCCGGCGAGGTCTCCGATCTGGACCTGAGAACGGTGCGCGAAGCAGCCGAGCGACAGGCCATCGTTGCGGCCTTGGCGCGCAGCAATGGCAACATCGTCAGGGCTGCCGAGATTCTTGGCGTCAGCCGTCCGACGCTGTATGACTTGATGCGACGCCTGACGATCAAGCAACCCTGAACCGAGCCACTTTGACGCCACGGCACCAACCAGAGGCCCCGCAGCCACTGGCACCGCATTCACGGCACCGCCGACTGTCAGCGTGGGTGCTTTGCGTGGGCTTGCTGCTGGGTGCTTGTGGCGCAGACTCGGCTCAAAGCTTGGTCGCATCTGGCAAGGCGCTGAGCCAAAAGCGCGATTTCCGCGGCGCGGTGGTGCAGTTCAAGGCCGCCTTGCAAGAGGACGGTCGATCACTCGAGACACGGAATCTGCTGGGCAATGCGCTTGTCGAGTTGGGAGACCCAACCCAGGCCGCCATTGAACTCGGCAGGGCCGTGGAGCAAAGGCCTGCACCTGACTCATGGCTGGCCGACCACGCTCGCGCGCTGCTGCAGGTTGGCGATTTGAAGACGCTGACCAGCTCGTACGCCGAAACGGCATTGCAGGATGCCGCCGCCCAGGCCTCGTTGAAGGCTTCGCTGGCCAGTGCCTGGAGCGCCATGGGCCAGGCGCAGAAGGCCGAAAGCGCAGCTGCTGCGGCGCTGGCCGCGAAGCCGGACTTCGGACCCGCACTGGTCCTGCGGGCACGGCTGCTTGCCAGCGGCGGCAACGACACCGAGGCCACTGCAGTGATGGACCAGTTGCTGGCGCGCGAACCCGGGCTGCCCGAAGCATGGCACCTCAAAGCCGACATCCTCTGGCACGTCAAGCGTGACCGTGAAGGCGCCATGCTGGCACTGGAAAAGGCGTTGCAGGCCAAGCCTTCGCACCTGCCATCACATCTGGCGCTGGTGCAGCTGCACCTGGCCGTCAAGGACTTCGCAGCGGCCAAGGAGCAGGTAGGCGCCTTGCGCAAGGCACTTCCGAACCACCCGCATGCCACTTTCGTGGACGCGCAGATCGCCTTCCTCGAGCGTAACCATGACCATGCGCGGGAGTTGGTGCTGCAGGTGATCAAGGGCGCACCCAACCACGTGGGCGCGCTGCAATTGGCCGGCGCGATCGAGGCGCAATCGGGCTCTCATGCCATGGCCGAGCACTACCTCGGCAAAGTCCTGCAACTCAAACCCGAACTGGTCCTGGCTCGGCGCCGCCTGGCCCAGGTGCAAATGCGACTGGGCCAGCCTGTGCGGGCCCTGGCCACGCTGCAACCGGCGCTGCGCAAGAGCGAGGCCAGCGCTGAAGACCATGCACTGGCCGGCGAGGCCCAACTGCTGCTCGGCGACACCGCTGGCGCAGAGGCCAGCTTTGAGCGCACGGCACGGTTGGTACCCGACAACCGGCCGGCGCGCGCGGCGGTTGCGCTTGCTGCGCCGACACACGATGAAGATGCGAGCTTGTTCGGCGAACTCGATCTGCTGCCCGCAGCGGCCCAGGTCAGCACCACCGAGCTGGCCCTGATCAGCGCGAAGCTGAGAAGGCAGGAAAATGACCTGGCGCTCGCAGCGGCGCAGGACCTGTTGCGCAAACAGCCGCAGAGTGCCGCCGCAGCGTACCTGATCGGCCGCGTGCAACTGGTGCGCCGGGACTCAGGTGCGGCGCGGCTGGCGTTTGAGCATGCACTGATGCTCAACACGCACTACTTCGCTGCCACGTCCAGCCTCGCTGCACTGGACTTGGTTCAGAAAAAGATCCATCAGGCTCGCGAGCGTTTCGAAGCAGCCATCAAGCTAGACCCGCGCAACCACCTGGCACGAATGTCGTTGGCCGAGCTGCGACTGTCGCAGGGTGCGCCCACCGACGAAGTCAATCGCCTCCTGGTGGACGCTATCCGTGCAAGCCCCGGTGAAGTCGGCCCCAGGCTGATGTTGGTCGGCAATCACTTTTCGACCAAAAAATACAAGGAGGCCCTGGTCGTGGCACAGCAGGCCAGGGCTGCTTTTCCAAACGACACCGGTGTGCTGGACGCCCTGGGGCGTGCTCAAGCCGACTCAGGTGACCGTCTGCAGGCGATCAACAGCTTCAAACGCCTGGCCGAACTGAATCCGACATCGGGCTTGGCGCATCTCCGCTTGGCCGACGTCCACAAGCTGTCGGGCGATCTGGCTGCGGCTGAAGCGAACCTGCAGAAGGCGCTGGACATAGAACCTGAGCTGCAGTCAGCGCAAAGCGGGCTCCTGGATTTGCTGCTGGCTACCAATAGACACAATGACGCGCTGCAAATGGCGCAACGGTTTCAGCGTCGCCGGCCGACTGAAAGCGCCGGCTATCTGCTGGAAGCAGCCGTGCATGTCCGCGCCAGGGCGGCCAATGACAGCATTGAAAGCTATCGCAAGGGTCTGGAAAAGGTCATCAATGGATCGGAGCTGGCAACCGCGCTGCACAAGGCGCTGGTCGCCAACAACCGCTGGGCAGAGGCAGACCAACTCGCCAAACGCTGGACGGCGGGCCAACCGGAGGACCAGACTTTCGAGTACCAGGTGGCCACCTCAGCCATCAGCCGGGGCAACCTGGAAGCGGCCGAAGAAGGTCTGCGACAGCTGCTTGTTCGGCGCCCCGACCATGCGCTGGCGCTGAATGACATGGCCTGGGTGCTCGCAGCGCGCGGCAAACCTGGCGCGGTGCACTACGCACGCAAGGCAGTAGAAATCCTGCCAGAACAGCCCGCGCTGATGAACACCTTGGCCTTGGCATTGGCTGCAAACAAGCAAGTTGCGGAGGCACTTGACATCCAGAAGAGAGCCGTCAACTTGTCTCCGTTCGAGAGCAGCTTGCGCTTGAATCTGGCGAAAATCGCCACGCAGGCCGGCGACAAGGAATTGGCGCGCAGCGAGTTACAGGCGCTGCATGCCGTTGGCGCTGCGCTGCCGTCACGAGATGAAGTGCTCAAGCTGCTGAGCAGTCTGTAGCACCGTCAACCACCAGTCAGCCCGACGAGGACCCCCATGTTTCGCACTTCCATCATCGTTACCAGTCTGGTGATCGCCGGCCTCGTTGGCTGCCGCAGCGGCGGCACTGAAGCAGATCTCACGGCTTCGGCCCGCAGCTACCTGGAAAAAAAGGACCATCGCGCAGCGATCATTCAGCTGAAGAACGTGCTGAACCAGAATCCGGACGCGGTTGAAGCCCGGATGCTGCTGGGACAGGCGCTGCTGATGGACAACGAGCCCGCTGCGGCCCTGCTGGAACTGCGCAAGGCGCAGGAGCTGATGGCGCCCGAGGCCAAGTTGCTGCCGCATCTGGCGCGGGCGATGCTGGCCTCGGGCGAAGACAGCAAAGTCATCGAACAGTTCGGCAATACCAAGCTCGAGGATCCGGCGACACGGGCCGATCTGCTGACCACCGTGGCCACCGCCTATGCGCTGCGTGGCGACATCGCCAGGGCCACCGAGACCGCCGCGGGCGCGTTGCTGGCCAAACCGGGGTATGTACCGGCAATGGTGATGACAGCGCAACTGCTGGCCGCCAATGGCAAGGCTGCCGAAGCCATCTCTGAACTGGACCGGGCCTTGACCATCGAGCCCACGAACGAGCGCGCTGGTGTGCTGCGAGCGGACTTGTTGTGGCGCGGCCTGAAAGACAAGGACGCGGCGATGATTGGTTATCGCTCCGTGCTCAAGCACAACCCCAACTCGCTGGGGGCGCACACCGCCTTGATTGCCATGTTGGCCGCCGACGGCAAGACCGAGGAGTCCAGAGCTCAGTTTGGGAAACTCAAGGCGGTGCTGCCGGACCACCCCGAGACGCTGTACTACGAAGCACAGTTGGCGTTTTCGAA
Organism: Rubrivivax sp.; assembly: GCA_031429255.1. Classification (GTDB taxonomy): domain Bacteria; phylum Pseudomonadota; class Gammaproteobacteria; order Burkholderiales; family Burkholderiaceae_C; genus Rubrivivax. The sequence continues at coordinate 10,774 of JANOZF010000258.1, read as the reverse complement.
CAAAGAGTACAAAAGTTCGCGCGAAATCACCGACCGTTTGCTCAAGAGCATGCCGAACAATGTGCGCGTACTCGAACTGGCAGGGGCCGCCGAGTTCCGCCAGGGGCAGTTCCTGGCCGCCGAGTCGTTCCTCACGCGTGCACTCAAGATTGCCCCTGGCGCGCTGCTGGCGCGGCAGATGCTGGCCCAGGTGCATCTGCGCAGCGGCCAGCCTGCCAAGGCGCTGGAAACCCTGCAGCCGATCATTGGCGGCAAAAAACCGGATGGCGCAAGTCTGGCACTGGCCGGAGAAGCCTACCTGCAGCAAGGCAACAGCAAGAGTGCCGATGCCGCCTTCAACGCGGCGGGCAAGGCAGAGCCCGACAACAATCGCGTGCGTACCGCGGTGGCGATGGCGCAGCTCAACCGCGGTGCACCGGGCGCCCTGGCTGAACTGGAGACACTGGCTGCCGCCGACGCCAGCCCACGCGCCGATCTGGCACTGATCTCAGCCCGCCATCGCGCTGGAGACTTCGCAGGTGCACTCAAAGCGATCGACGCGCTGGAAAAGAAACAGCCTGACCGTGCCTTGCCCTACGGTTTGCGCGGGCATGTGCAGATGACGCAAAAGGATCTCGCAGGTGCTCGCCGCAGTTTCGAAACTGCGTTGGCCAAGGAGCCGAGCTACTTCGCCGCCGCGGCGGCCATTTCCTCGCTCGACCTGGCAGCCGGCAAGCCAGAAGTCGCGCGCAAGCGGTTTGAAGAGTTCTTGAAGGCCAACCCCAAGAGCCACCAGGCCGCCTTGGCGCTGGCCGAGTTGGCGGCGCGCACCGGTGCACCAGTGGCAGAAGTTACCCGACTCACCCAGGAAGCGGTCAGAGCCAACCCGGACAACGCAGGTGCCAGGCTGGTCCTGATCGAGCAGATGATGAACGCAGGCGACCCGAAGGCAGCTCTGGTAGCGGCACAGGAGGCGCTGGCGGCGTTACCCAACAACCCGGAAATCGGCGAGGCTGTGGGCCGCGCCCAGCTTGCCAGCGGTGATGGGCAACAAGCGCTGAGCACATTCAAAAAACTCAGCGGACTGCAGCCTAACAACCCAAGACTGCTGATCCGCCAGGCCGAGGCCCAGGTCTTGTTGAAAGATGTGGCTGGAGCTGCACAGGCCATCAAGAAGGCCCAGGAACTGAAACCGGACTACATACCCGCGAAGCGAGCTCAGGTGTTGCTGGCCATTCTGGACAAGCGCCCGGCCGACGCCGTGAGCACGGCGCGCCAGATCCAGAAACAGTCACCAAGCGATGCACTGGGCTGGCAGTTGGAGGGCGAAGCCGAGGCGACACGCAAGAATCCGGACGCAGCGGTGGCCGCCTGGCGTACCGCTTTGCAGAAGAACAAGACCACGGAATACGCCATCAAGCTGCACAACGTGATGCTCGTCGCAGGCAAGCGCGCAGAAGCTGACCGGTGGGCTGCTGACTGGATGAAAGACAACGCCAAGGATGCCGGCTTCCTGTACTACCTGGGCGACATGGCCCTGTCACGCAACGAAAGCGGTGCCGCCGAGGGCCTGTATCGCCAGGTTCTGGAGATGCAGCCCACCAACGCCCTGGCCATGAACAACATCGCCTGGCTGCTGGTCAAACAAGGCAAGCCCGGCGCCACCCCGTTGGCCGAAAAGGCCGTCTCGCTGCTGGCCGACCGACCGCCCTTGCTGGACACCCTGGCCATGGCGCTGGCGGCCGACAACCAGATCGGCAAGGCCATAGACGCACAGAAGCGCGCCGTCGCGCTGGCGCCGAACGACCCGGCCATGCGGATGGCGCTGGCCAAGCACTACATCAAGGCCGGCGAGAAGTCGTTTGCTCGGGCCGAGCTCGAAACCCTGCGCAAGCTGGGTGACACGTACAGCGGTCAGGCCCAAGTGGCTGAACTGCTGAAGACCTTGTGATCCCCTTCTTCGCCGGCTGCGGCGGGCGGGATTCCGGCGGCAAGCGCAGGCGCAGCTTGCTGCGCTGCGGCTTGGTTGCCGCGGTCGGGGCGATGCCTGTGCTGGCTTCAGCTCAAGCGGCCTCGACACTGCCGGCGTTCATCGCCGCCATCAAGCCGTCGGTGCTGCCGATGGGCACGTACAACGCCACCGACAGCCCTCGATTCACCTTTCGCGGCACCGGCTTCATCGTTGCTGACGGCACCTTGCTGGCCACCAACTACCACGTACTGCCCTCGGCAGCCGATCTGGAAGGCGGCCCGGTGCTGATGGTGATGGTTTCACGCAGCGGCGACCAGGGCAACTTGCGCCGCGCGCGCGTGGCGGCCAGCGACCGCCAACGCGATCTGGCGCTGTTGAAACTGGAAGGCCCGCCGCTGCCCGCCTTGGTGCTGGAAGAGGCAGGCGCCATCCGCGAAGGCCAGTCCATCGCGCTGATGGGCTTCCCCATTGGCGGCGCGCTGGGGTTTTCGGCCGTCACCCACCGCGGCATCGTGGCCTCGATGACGACATCGGCCTTGCCTGCGGCCAGCGCACAGTCACTCGACCCGCGGGTGGTGCGGCGCCTGCGCGATGGCAGCAACCTGGAAGTGATCCAGCTCGACGCCACGGCCTACCCCGGCAACAGCGGCGGCCCGGTGTTCGACGCCGAGACCGGCCGCGTGCTGGGCATCGTCAATCAGGTGCTGGTGAAGAGCACGCGCGAAAGTGCACTGACCAACCCCACGGGCATCACCTACGCGGTGCCGGTGCGCTACCTGCTCGAGCTGCTGAAAGAAGTGCGCTGACAACGGTCCTCTGAACGGCGCTCGCCGCTTCGAAGGCCAGGCCCGTGGCCCAGCCACATCGAGGCGGACCTGTTCAGCGGCGTTCGGCCGGGGCTGGCGCGTCCAACCGGCGCGCCTACGTCAGACCACGTGCGCCAGGTACCAGGGCATCGCCGCTGCAATGCCCTGCGCCATGCGGTGCGTGGCTGCATACCCCAGCAGCCGCTGCGCCTTGCCCACATCGGCCTGGCTGTGGCGCACATCGCCGCTGCGAAAGTCACGGTACACCGGCTGCACACCGGGCTTGACGCCATGCGCGGCCAGGTTGTCGCGCAACAGCTTGAACAGCGTGTTGAGCGTGGTGCGGTCGCCCACGGCCACGTTGTAGACCTGGTTGCGGGCTGCGCCGGGCGCGGCCGTTGCAGCCAGCAGATTGGCCTGCACCGCGTTGTCGACGAAGCAGAAGTCGCGGCTGGTTTCGCCGTCGCCGTTGATGTAGACGGTCTGCCCCTTCAGCAACGACGCCGCCCATTTCGGCACCACCGCGGCATAGGCACCGTCCGGGTCCTGGCGCGGGCCGAACACGTTGAAGTAGCGCAGCCCGATGGTCTCCAACCCGTAGCTGCGCGCAAACACATCGGCGTACAGCTCATTCACGTACTTGGTCACGGCATAGGGCGACAAAGGCTTGCCGATCACGTCTTCCACCTTGGGCAGGCCCGGGTGGTCGCCATAGGTGCTGCTGCTGGCCGCGTAAGTGAAGCTCTGCACATGGGCGTCGCGCGCCGCCACCAACAGGTTCAGGAAACCGGTGATGTTGGCGGCGTTGGTGGCCAGCGGGTCTTCGATGCTGCGCGGCACGCTGCCCAGGGCCGCCTGGTGCAGCACATGGTCGACACCCTCGCAGGCGCGGCGGCAATCAGCCAGCTCGCGGATGTCGCCTTCGATGAAGGTGAAGCGCGCCCACTGCGCCGGTGGCACCAATGTCTGCACTTCGGCCAGGTTCTTCCGGTGCCCGGTGGCGAAGTTGTCCAGCCCCACCACGCGCTGGTCCAGCTTGAGCAGCGTCTCCAGCAGGTTGGAGCCGATGAAACCGGCCACGCCGGTGATCAACCAGGTCTTGGGTGCCAGGGGAAGCGCAGCGAGCAGTTGCTGATAAGGGGTCATGAAGAGGCCGATCGAGAGGGGTGAAGCGACACGCCGAGCAGGGGCTCAGGGCCCTGCAAGCCGTCGTCTGCACCTGCAAGGCTGCAGCGCGCAGTTCCGCGACCCATGCCCGGGCTTCACGATTTTTGCATGGGCCGAACGACCAGGCCGCTGCACAGCCGCGATGCCCGGCGCCGGCGAAGCAGCTTTTCACGGTCACTCGGCCGGCGCGCGCCACGAGCTGGGGCTTTAGCATGGTGCCCTGCCGACCCCATACGCCGCCCATGACCATCGACATCGACGCCCTGCAGATGAGCCGACTGGCGGGCGACTGACGCCCAACTGGCGCTGCCGGACAGCTCAGCGAGCGGCCATCCAGGCGTCACGCAGTTCGCGCTTGAGCACCTTGCCGATGGCGCTGCGCGGCAGCTCGGCCACCACCTGCAGCGCACTCAGGCGCTGCGTCTTGCCCACCTGCGCATTGGCCCAGCCCCGCAGCGATTCGGCGTCGTCGCGGGCCCCCGCGCGCAGCACGCAGAACGCGACCGGCGTTTCACCCCATTCGGCGCTTGGCACGCCCACCACGGCCACATCGGCCACGCCGGGATGCAGGCGCAATACGGACTCCAGGTCGCTGGGGTAGATGTTGAAGCCGCCGCTGATGATCATGTCCTTGCGGCGGTCTTGCAGCACCAGGAAGCCTTCTTCGTCGAAGTAGCCCACGTCGCCGGTGCGGATGTAGCGCCGGCCTTCTTCGTCGAACCACTCGGCCGCCGCGGTGAGGCTCGGCTGCTGGTGATAGCCCGTCATCATGCCGGGAGAACGGCCCACCACCTCGCCGCTGCCGGCACTGGCGCCGCCCGGCTGACGGGCCAACTGCACGCCATGCTCGTCGATCAGACGGATGTCGTGCCCTTCGGCCGGCTGACCCACGGTGTGCAGTTTGTGCGGGTGCAGGTGCGCCTGCAGGACGCAGGTGCCTCCGCCTTCGGTCAGGCCGTAGTACTCCACCAGCGCGCCGGGCCAGCGCTTCACCACATCGGCCTTGAGCTCGGCATGGAAGGGCGCGCTGGTGCTGAACTTGCTGCGGAACGACGACAGGTCGAAGCGGTCGAAGTCGGCGTGGGCCATCAGCCGCCGGTACTGCACCGGCACCAGCATGGTGTGCGTGGCGCGGTGCTGCTGCGCCAGCTGCAGGTAGCGCAGGGCGTCGAACTTGGCGCACAGCACCACGCAGCCACCGTAGGCCAGCGTGGGTATCACGCACACCAGCGTGGTGTTGCTGTACAGCGGCGTGGCAATCAGTGTCACCGTGTCGACGGCGTAGCCCGACAGGCCTGCGCGCTGGATGTGTGCCCAGCGCATCGCATGCGGCTGCACGATGCCCTTGGGCGTGCCGGTGGTGCCCGATGAATAGATGATGTTGAACGGCCAATAGGGGTCGATGACCACCGGCGAGGGCCGGCTGCCCGGCGCCACCAGCCAGTGCTGCAGCGCTGCACCGGCCTGTGCGGCCTGTATCAGCACGGCCTTGGCGCTGGCGGGCCACGTGATGCCACGCTCGGCGGTGGCTGCGTCGATGAACACCAGGCGCGCGTCGGCATCGCGCGCCATGTCGGCCAGTTGAACGGCGGTCGAGCTGGGTGCCAGTGGCGCCACCACCAGCCCGGCGCGCAAAGCGCCCAGAAACAAGGTCACATACGCACACGAGGTTTCGGCGCAGACAGCCACGGCGTCGCCAACTACCAGCCCCGACTGCTGCAGCGTGGCGGCCACGCGGTCTGCCGCGTCGTCCAGCATGCGATAGCTCAGGCGTTCATCGCCCAGCACCAGCGCCGGGGCATCGGGCCGCAGGCGCGCATGCTCTGCGACCAGTGAAGGCAGGTCTGTGAACGGCAGGTCGGTGTCAACGGTGTTCATGGACCGACACTTTACGCGCTGACGGACGCAGGCTTTGCTGCGCATCGCTGGACGAGGACAGCGACAGCCCAGGCCCGGTACGGTATGGATGCGCGGCACAGAGGCACGGTGAACAGGCCACAGCCTGCAGCGGGCCACCGCTCGCAACACCCGCTCGACAGGACGCACCGCCTGCGCTACATCTTGCCTTTCCAGGGCACCAGCCGGCGCTCGACCCAGCGCATGAAGAGGTCGAACAGGTAGGCCACGACACCGATGACGATGATGCCCATGATGACGATGTCGGTGCGCAGGAAGTTCGACGCATTCAACACCATCTGCCCCAGGCCCACGTTGGCCGCCACCATCTCGGCAGCCACCAGCGTGGTCCAGCCAAAGCCGATGGCGATGCGCATGCCCACCAGGATCTCGGGCAGCGCCGAGGGCAGGATGACGTGGCGTATCACCTGGCCGTAACTGGCCCCCATCGAATAAGCCGCGTTGATCTGCTCCGGCGCCGCGCTCTTCATGCCCGACCGTGCAGCCAGCGCCAAAGGTGCAAAACACGCCAGGTAGATGAGCAGCACCTTGGGCGTTTCATCGATGCCGAACCAGATGATGATCAACGGCAGGTAGGCCAGTGGTGGCAGCGGGCGGTAGAACTCGATGGGCGGGTCGAAGATGCCGCGCGCCACGCGGCTCATGCCCATCGCGATGCCCACCGGCACGGCCGTCAGGAAGGCGGCCCAGAAGGCGATGGTGACGCGCAGCACGCTGGCTATGAAGTGTTCCCACAACGGCTTGTCGTTGGCCGCACCGGTCAGGTATTCATAGAACTGCTGCCACACCGCCGCCGGGCTGGGCAGGAACAGCGGCTTGATCAGCTTCAAGGCCGTGACGGCATACCAGACCAGCAACAGCAGCACGATGGTGACGATGCTGATGGCCACGCTGGAGCCTTCGCCGGGCACCTTGAAGCGGCTGGTCTTCAGCGGTGCGCCGCTGCCCGATGCGGCGGGTCGACGCTGCAGCGGCTGGGTCTGTTCAGGCATGGGCCGCTTCCCGGTGGTGAACGAGTGCCAGCACCTCTTCGCGCAAGCGGATGAAGGCGGGCTCGGACTTCACACGCCGCGCATCGCCGTGGCTGAGGAACTCGCGCGAAAACGGTACGTCGTCGTAGGTGTGCGTGATGCGGCCGGGGCTCGGGCTCATGACGATCAAGCGTGTGGCCAGGAACAGCGCTTCTTCTACCGAGTGCGTGATGAAGAACACCATCTTGTGCGTCTTGGCCCAGGCGTGCAGCAAGATCTCCTGCACGCTTTCGCGCGTGAAGGCGTCCAGCGCGCCCATCGGTTCATCCATCAGCAGCACGGCCGGGTCGTTGGCCAGCGCGCGCGCGATGCCCACGCGCTGCTGCATGCCGCCCGACAGTTCGTACACCGCGCGGTCGCCATACGCTTCCAGCCCCACCAATGCCAGCTTTTCCTCGGCCACGCGTTGGCGCGTGGATGCGTCCACGCCGCGCAGACGCAGGCCCAGCGCCACGTTGTCGCGCACGTTCAGCCAGGGCATCAGCGCGTGCTTCTGGAACACCACGCCGCGGTCGGCACCAGGGCCTTGCACCGGCTGGCCATCGAGCAGAATCTGGCCCGTGGACGGCGGCAGAAAGCCGGCGATGCAGTTCAGCAAGGTGGTCTTGCCGCAGCCCGAAGCGCCCAGCGCGACCACGAAGTCGCCGTCGTGCAGGCTCAGGTTCACCGGCGCCAGCGCCTGCAGCGTGCCGCCTTTGACGGCGTAGTTGACCGTCAGCTCGCGAATGTCGAGCGTGGGCATGGGTGGGGCTCCGGTGGTGTCGACAGCAAGCAGCAAGGGCGGCCGTGAGCCGCCCGTTGCAGAAAGAAGGCGGCCTCGCAGCCGCCTGTCGCACAAAGAGGGCGGCCTCGCAGCCGCCCGTTGCATAAAGAGGGCGGCCTTGCAGCCGCCCGTTGCAATGACTGGCGGCCCTGCGGGCCCCCGGTGCCGGGCGCAGCCTGCGCCCGTTCTACTTGGCCATCGCCTTCTTGATGTAGGCGTCGGTGACGAAGCTGCTGTAGTCCGACTTCATTTCCTGGATGCGGCCCTGCTCCTTCAGGAAGGTCGCGGTGCTCGTCATCGCCTTCACGGCCGCCCCGCCCAGCCAGTTCGGCCCGAGCTGCTCGGCCATGGTGGGGAAGGTGTACAGGGCCATCGACGGCGGCACGTCCTTGGCGTCGGCCTTGGTCCACTTGGCCACGGCTTTCACTTCGGGCGAGTCGGCGGTCCACTTGGCCTTGTTGCTGCGGTACTGCTCGTCGGCCTTGGCCAGCACCTTCACCAGCGCAACCATGAAGGCTTCGTTCTCGGCCGCCCACTTGGCATTGACGATCAGGCCGTCGAAGGTGGGAAAGCCGCGCTTGCCGATGGTCTTGGAGCTTTCGATGACCTTGCCGTTGCCCTTGATCTTGGTCAGCACCGGGTCCCAGATGAAGGCGGCATCGATGTCGCCGCGTTCCCAGGCGGCGGCGATCTCGGGCGGCCGCATGTTCATCACGTTGACGCCCTTGGCGTCCACGCCCTCGACCTTCATCACCGCCATCAGCTGGTAGTGCGCGGTGCTGACGAAGGGCGTGGCCACCTTCTTGCCCTTCAGGTCCTTGACGCTGTTGATGCCCGAGCCGTTGCGCACGATCAGCGCCTCGGCATCGGCAATGTCGTCCAGGATCCAGAACAGCTTGATGTCCTGTCCCTGGCTGGCTGCGGCAACGATCGGGCTGGAGCCGGCTTCGCCGATCTGCACATCGCCACTGGCCATGGCCTTGATGACGTCGCCGCCACCGCCGAACATGCGCCAGTTGATCTTGTAGCCGGTGGCCTTTTCAAGTTCACCCGACTCCATCACGGTGCGCAGCGGCACCAGCATGTCCTGGTGGGCGAAGGTCACTTCCTTCTTCTGCGCCAGTGCCGAGCCCGCCAGGCCCAGTCCGGCCAGCGCCAGGACCGTGGTGGTTGCGGCTGCGGTAAGGAAGCTGCGCTTGAACATCATCGGGTTCTCTCCTGTGGGTGCGGTGGGGGTATGTCGGCCGTGCGCCGGAAGTCCAGAGGCCGTCAGCATGTTGCACGAAATGTGCCTGTGCACAACGCACAAGCATGGTGCCAGCGCGACCCCGCCGATAGGGCCAAGAGCCAGGGACTTTCCCTTAACCCGCGAATGGAACCTGCAGACTGCGCACACACCGCGCCAGCGCCTGCAGCCCTTCGTCGATCAGGCCCGGGGCAATCGACGACAGGCGCAACCGAAAGTAGGGGCAAGGGTGCGCCGGCTGCAGGAAGAACACATCGCCCGGCTCGATCAGCACGCCCTGCGAGCGCGCCGCCAGCGCCAGTTCGCCCCCGTCCAGCCCTTTCGGAAGCTGCACCCAGATGGACGCGCCGCCTTGCGGCAGCGTGAAGCTGCACGAAGGCAGATGCCTTTGCAGCGCCTGCGCCGCCAGTTGCACACGTTCCTGCATGGCCTGGTTCACCCGTCGCGCATGCGACTCGTGGTGGCCCAGCGAGACGAACAGCGCATAGGCGTGCTGCAAAAAGGCGCTGGGGTGGCGCACCATCGCATGGCGCAGGCCACGCAGTTCGGCCGCCAGCGCACGCGGCGCGACGATGTAGCCCAGCCGCACCGCCGGCGCCAGGCTCTTGGACAGCGAACCGACGTAGACCACGCGGTCGCTGCGGTCCAGGCTCTTCAGCGCCGGCATCGGTGCGCCGGCATACAGGTTCTCGCTTTCGTAGTCGTCCTCGATGACCACGAAATCGTCGCGCTGCGCCCGCTGCAGCAGCGCGTGCCGGCGTTCCAGGCTCATCGACACCGTGGTCGGACACTGGTGTGACGGGCTGACGAACAGGTAGTCCGGCGCAGCAGTCCCAGCGGGCAGGCCGTCCAGAAGCGCACCTTGCGCGTCCACGGGCAGCGGCAGCCACTGCGGCTGGCGCAGCGCAAAGGTGTTGCGGGCGTGCGGGTAGCCCGGCTCTTCAAATGCCACCCGGGTGCGCTGGTCGAACAGCGCGTCGGCCAGCAGGTGAAAGGCCTGCTGCGCGCCCACTGTGACGACGATTTCTTCGGGCAGTGGAAACACGCCGCGCTTGGGCAGCAGGCGCTGGCGGATCTGCTCGATGAGGTCAGGCACGTCGTCGTTTTCGAAGTCAGGAGCCCAATGCGCCAGTTGTGATCGCGTCAGGCTGTGCGCGCAGCACTCGCGAAAGTCTTCGGTGGGAAAAAGTTGCGGGTCGTGGCCCCCATAGACGAACGGGTACCGGTAGTCACGCCAGCGTTCGGGCTTGGCCAGCGTGGGAAAAGGGCTCAGCGAGCGCAGCACGCGCTGGCCCCAGTGCGGAGCGGGCCCGCGTGTGGGTGCCGTGGCCAGCAGCGGCGGCGCGTCGGCCGCCACCTGGCTGGCCTGCGCCGCCACGTAGACGCCGCTGCGCGGCCGCGCCACCAGATAGCCTTCGTCCACCAGTTGACGATAGGCCGCCGTCACGGTGTTGCGGCCCAGGCCCAGCAACCGCGCCAGATCGCGTGACGACGGCAGCGGCGCACCAGCGGCCAGACGGCCGGCAAGGATCTCGCGCACCACCGCCGAGCGCAAGCGCAGCTGCAGAGGCATCGCCGGGTTGTCCGGCAACTGCAGCAGCTGGTCCCAGAGCGTTTGACGGGCGATGCGCATGGCCGCGGCAGTCTACGCTGCGGGTGAGGCCGCGCCGGCGCATCAATGGCGCGGGGCGAACCAGGTACGCGGCGAATGCACCGGGCGACATCGGTCATCAGCCAATGGGCATGGGCCATTGGCCATCACCGAGTGCTCTCGCGTGCAGGCATGGCGGCCGGCCTGGGGTGTTGGGTGGGCGGCTGCGTTCATGTCCCCCGGCCCGGGCTGCGCCCGGACCTCCTCCTTTACTTCACACCGCCGCCCACCCAACACCCCAG
>JANOZF010000257.1:0-1909 GCA_031429255.1 Rubrivivax sp. | reverse complement strand
CTGGGCCTGTTCGTGCGCGGCGTGACGCAGAACCGCCGCATGGCCGCCTGCATGGGCGTGAACACCGCGCGGGTAGACACCTATGCGTTTTCGCTCGGCGCGGGTATCGCTGGTCTGGCGGGCTGTGCGCTCAGCCAGGTGGGCAACGTGGGGCCCGACCTGGGCCAGGGCTACATCGTCGACAGTTTCATGGTGGTGGTGCTGGGCGGCGTGGGCCAACTGGCCGGCACGGTCTACGCCGGCCTCGGCCTGGGCGTGCTGAACAAGCTGCTGGAAGGCTGGCAGGGCGCCGTGCTGGCCAAGATCATGGTGCTGGCCTTCATCGTCATCTTCATCCAGAAGCGGCCGCAGGGCATCTTTGCGCTCAAGGGCAGAAGCGCAGAAGCATGAGCAACACCGCGTCAACCCTGAACAAAAGCCCGGTGGTCATCCCACGCTCGGCGCTGGGCCCGCGTGGCTGGACGGCCGTGACGGCCGCAGCGCTGGCCATCGTGCTAGTGGTGCCGGTGCTGAACCTGTGGGTGCCTGACGGCAACATGTTCCACCTCAGCGATTTCTACGTCAGCCTGCTGGGCAAGATGCTTTGTTATGCCATCTGCGCGCTGGCGATGGACCTCATCTGGGGCTACACCGGCATCCTGAGCCTGGGCCACGGCCTGTTCTTTGCGCTCGGCGGCTACGCGATGGGCATGTACCTGATGCGCCAGATCGGCAGCGACGGCCAGTACAAGAGCCCCATGCCCGACTTCATGGTGTTCCTGAACTGGAAGGAATTCCCATGGCACTGGGCGTTGAGCGACAGCTTCGTCGGGCAGATGCTTCTGGTGGTGCTGGTGCCTGGGCTGCTGGCCTTCGTGTTCGGCTTCTTCGCGTTTCGCTCGCGCATCAAGGGCGTGTACTTCAGCATCATCACGCAGGCGCTGACCTATGCCGCGATGCTGCTGTTCTTCCGCAATGAGACCGGCTTTGGCGGCAACAACGGCTTCACCGACTTCAAGCGCATCGGGGGTGTGCCCATTGACCAGACGCTGAAAGTGGGGCTGTGTGTGCTGAGCGGCCTGACGCTGCTGGGCTTCTACCTGATGGCCAGGACAATAGTGAACAGCAAGGCCGGGCGCGTGCTGCAGGCCATACGCGACGCCGAGACACGCGTGATGTTCAGCGGCTACAACCCGGTGGCCTACAAGCTGGGCATCTGGACGCTGAGCGCGGTGATGTGCGGGGTGGCGGGGGCCCTGTACGTGCCGCAGGTCGGCATCATCAACCCCAGCGAGATGAGCCCGGCGGCCAGCATCGAGATCGCCATCTGGGCCGCCGTGGGCGGGCGCGGCACGCTCATCGGCCCCATCCTGGGTGCCTTCTTCGTCAATGGCGCCAAGAGCTGGTTTACGGTCGCGTTTCCCGAGTTCTGGCTGTTCTTCCTGGGCGCGCTGTTCATCGCGGTGACGCTGTTCCTGCCCGACGGCCTGCTTGGTTTGCTGCGCAAGCTGCGCGCGGGCCGGGCCAACAGCAAGGACGCGCCATGACACCCGACCTGATGGAAGCCGGTGCGCGTCTGCGCGCCGAATACGATGCCAAGCACCCCGACGGTGCTGGCCAGCAGAAGTACGCGTCCGGTCGCGCGGTGCGCGCCGGGGTGCCCGACTTTGCGCAAGGCGTGGCGCTGTACCTGGAAGACGTGACCGTCAGCTTCGACGGCTTCAAGGCGCTGAACGCCTTGAGCCTGACCATCAACGTCGGCGAGCTGCGCTGCATCATCGGCCCCAACGGCGCCGGCAAGACGACGATGATGGACTGCATCACCGGCAAGACGCGGCCCGACGCCGGCAAGGTTTTTTTCGGCTCCACCATCGACCTGCTGCGCCTGACGGAACCCGAGGTGGCGCAGGCGGGCATCGGCCGCAAGTTC
>JANOZF010000256.1:0-10932 GCA_031429255.1 Rubrivivax sp. | reverse complement strand
CCGGGCGGCACCTCGCGGGGCAGGCGGCGCAGGTAGCTCACCAGCGCCTCGACACCGTCCTCGGGCTTGTGGTTGTTGAACCGGGCCACGTCCGAATTCGGATCGGCATAGTCCTCGTTCCAGCGCACACCCGATGTCATGGTCAGCAACTGGCGGATGCTGACGTCGTCGTAGGCCGAGCCTTTCATCTGCGGGATGTACGCGCTGACCTTGTCGTCCATGCTGCGGATGTGGCCGTCGCGCAGGGCCGCGCCCACCAGCACCGAGGTCATCGACTTGGCCACCGAGAAGCTGGTCCAGCGCCCGGCGCCGTCGAAACCCAGGCCGTAGCGCTCCAGCCGCAGCCGGCCGTCGTGCACGATCACCAGCCCGGCCATGCGCTGGCCGGCCAGATAGGCATCGAGATCGAGCCCCAGCTTCAGCGGCGGGCCCGGCGGCAGCGGCAGCGGCGTGCCCGCGGCCGGCACGACGCGCCACTTGGCCAGCACGGGCAGGCGGTCCAGCGCCCGGAAAGCCGCATCGCGCTGCGGCACGCTCCAGAACAGCAGGTCACGGTTGGTCGGCAGCGTCGCGAGCAGCCCGCGCGTCTCCTTGTCCAGACTGAACCAAACGGCCGTGCCGGCCACCACCAGGGCCGCCAGGGCCGCGACCACGATCTTTCCGAGCTTCAATGCAACTCTCCCCGACGACGGTGACACGGCCCTGCATTGGACACCCTGCGGCCCGCGGCGGCGGCCCGCCCGGCGCCGGGATTCACGTGCGCAACGGCTCCAAAGGGCGGCGTCGGTGGCGGGCGTTGGGCTTCACGGCACGAGCAGCAGGTCCTCACGCGTTTGCAGCGCCGACTGCAAAGCCGCCACCGAAGGAAACAGCATCGCTTGCACCCCCTGCAGCGGGCCCCCGGTGCCGTCCAGCGCAGCCTGCAGCGCCGTGCCGTCCAGCGCCGGGTAGTCGCTGCTGCCGCGTTGCAGCAGCTCGGTGGCCAGTTCGCGCAGCCGCTGCGTGGCCTGGCGCAGGCGCACCACGAAACCATCGGCGTCCAGCGTGTCGAGCAGGCTGCCGTTGAGTTGCACCAGCCAGGGCATGGCCGCCTGGTCCAGCATCACCGGCAGGTTGCGCTTCTCGCTGTGCGTGCCCCACGCGCGCAGGTAGTCCTGCACCGCCAGGTTCAGGCGCTGGCAGATCGCCAGTTCGGTGCGCAGGTGCGACAGCACTTTCAGGTCGGTGGCGCGGCCGTGGAAATACAGCTGCGCCAGCAGGCTCCAGTACAGCGTGTAGTCCCAGATGATCTTCGCCGGCAGCACCTCGGGGTCGCCGAACAGCGGGTACTGGTCGACGTACAACGCCAGCGTGCTGTCGTAGAAAGAGCGAAAAATCTGTTCGTACAGCTGCGTGTGCGCTGCCAGCGGCTGGCCGGCATGGTCACGCGCCACCAGCTCGGTGATGTAGGTGTTGCCCAGCGCGATGAAGTCGCTGCCGGGTGAATAGAAGGGGTCGAGAAAGCGACCGGCCTCGCCCGCCAGCGCCCAGCGCTGCGCTGAAAACACCTGCTTGCAGTCGTAGGAAAAGCGCCTGAAGAAGGCGAAGTCCTGCAGCTGGCTGCGCAGGCCGTCCAGGTCCTGGAACAGGCGCGGTTGAAATTCCCGCAGCCACTGCATGGCGCGCTCGAAGGTGTTCATGCGCTCCAGCGGGTGGATGCGCGGGTCGGCCACGATGCCCACCGAATGCGAGCCCGACGACAGCGGTATCAGCCACACCCAGTAGCCGGCGCCCACCAGGTGGTTGGTGGACAACCAGCGCTTGGGCGCCACGCATCGCGCGGCCCAGGCGGGGTCGGCCGACCAGTCGTCGACCTTGATGTGCTTGCCGACGCGAAACCACACCGCATGCGCCGGGTGCGCGTTGTCCTGCGCCAGGTCGAGTTTCTTCTTCAACAGGCCGGCACGGCCGCTGGCGTCCACCACCCACGGCGCCGACGACTCGTGCGGGCGGCCGTCGGCGTCTTGCCAGGTCACGCGGTGCGGCTGCCCGGCGCCGTCCGACAAGGCCACGCTTAGGATGGTGGCACCGTCTTCGAAACGCATGCCGCGGCGCTGCACCTCGTGGCCCAGGAAGTTCTCGAAGATGCCACGGTCGATTTGCCAGCTGCCCGCCGGCAGCGTGGTGCTGGCGCCCAGCTCCATCACCTTCGTGATGTCGGTCTGGCCTTCGCTGAAGAAGAAACGGAAGCCGAACTTCTTCAGCTGGCGCTCCATCAGATGCGGCTGCAGGCCCAGCAGACTTTCGAAGTAATGGGCGCCGATCTCCACCGTCGACTCACCCACCTTGTGGCAGGCCTCGGGCACCGGGTGGCGGCGCCGCTCGACGATCAACACGTCCAGGTTCGGCAGGCGCTGGCGCAGTTGCAGCGCCAGCGTGAGGCCGGCCAGGCCGCCGCCCATGATGACGACGTCATGGCGGCTGGGCAGGGGGTCTGGGGCTGGGGCTCGGGCTTGGGCTAGGGCTTGCATGGTCAGAATGAATCGCGATGGCTTCAGGGTGGCGGCGCGGCGGGCGTGCTCACGGCCGGCCCTGGCGTCAGCGCCAGTTCCAGACGGGTACCGGCCGACAAGGGCAGGCACAAGTTGGTGGCCGCGCCAGTGGCCAGGGCCTCGAAGAGCGGCAGCGCCTGCGCCATCGCATTGTCCCGCAGTCCCCGCGCCGCCGCGCTGCGCAGCGCCGGGGCGGGCGCCGTGCCGGCGCTCAGCGTGCTTTGCACCTGCCAGCGCGTGCGCGGCCCGGCACAGGGTGCCAGCAGCAGCGCCACGCCCAGCAGGCCACGGCTGCTGTTGACGCTGGCCAGACCACCGCAGGCTGCCGTGTCGTAGGCCACCAGCAGCACCGGCCGCTGTTCCAGCAGGCACTGGCTGACCGCCTCCAGCCAGCCGACGGCAAAGCTGTGTTCGTGCGCCGACAGAGCCGTGCTGGGCCCGTGGCTGCCGCTGCCGATGGCCCAGTAGCCCGACGCCGCGTTGTGCACCGAGTGGTGAAAGCGCGTGGGCGACAGCAGCCGCGGGTTGCCGGCGAGCGTGCTGCACAGCGCGTCGGTGATGGGCAGGTCGCCGTGGCTGGAGACAAACACGCTGGCCAGGTCAGCGGCGCTGGCCCCTGCATCGGCCAGCGCCTGGCTGGCCACCTCCAGTGCCACCAGCACGGTGTCGGGCGCGCGGCGCCGCTCGTTGGCCGCCAGCAGCGCCGGGGCCGGGCGCGCGGCCACAGCGGGTGACGGCAGCGGTGACGGCAGGGGTGACGGCGGTGCAGACAGCGGTGATGAGCGCGGCGCTGACGGGTGCACGGCATCGCCGGCCGCTGCTGCGCGCAAAGCCGGGGCCGCCACGGCCCAGCCAGGCAGCTGCGGGCTCCACAGGGCGATGCCTTCGATGCTGCAGCGCATCGTCATTGACCCTGCCCGAAAATCAGCACGGCGTTGTTGCCGCCAAAGCCGAAGGCGTGCAGCGCGGCGGTGCGCGCGGGTCGCCGCTGCGGCTGCAACTGCAGTTGCAGCTGAAAGCGGGTCGGCAGGCTGTCGTCGGTCTGCGGCGTGCCCGGGCTGCCAGCCTGCAGGCCCTGCTGCAGCGCCAGGCCGCAGGCCAGCGCCCCCACCATGCCCGCAGCGCCCATGGTGTGGCCGCTGCAGCCCTTGGTGGCGCTGGCATGCACGTGCGGCCCGTAGTGGCGGGCCACCAGTGCGGCCTCGACGCTGTCGTTCAGCGGCGTCGCGGTGCCGTGCAGGCTGACGTGGTCGATGCCTTCGGCGGCCAGCCCGGCGCGGGCACAGGCCGCCAGCAGCGCCTGTTCAGCGCCCAGGCCCTGCGGGTGCGGGCTGGACATGTGGTGCGCGTCGTTGGCTTCGCCATAACCCAGCAACTGCACGGGCCACTGACCGCGCTGCAGCAGCGCAAAGCCGGCCGCCTCGCCCACGCTGATGCCGCGCCGCTGCGCGCCGAACGGCTGGCAGGGCTCGGGCGACACCAGCTGCAGCGCGGCAAAGCCGAACAGCACGCTGTCGCACAGCGCGTCCACGCCGCCCACCACCACCGCGTCCACCAGCCCCAGCTGCAGCCAGCGCGCGCCTTGCGCAAAAGCCTTGGCGCTGGACGAACAGGCGGTGGACACCGTCACCGCCGGCCCCAGCAGCCCCAGCGCCTCTTGCACGAAGGCGGTGACGGCGTGGATAGTGTTGAGCTGCGTGCTGCGCACCGCCAGCGGGAATCGGCCTTCATCGTCGAGCGCGCGGTAGGCCTGCTCGGAGACACCGATGGTCGACGCCGACGTGCCCAGCACCAGCCCCACCCGCGCCGCGCCCCAGCGCTGGCAGGCGTTGCGAGCGGCACCCACGAAGTCGTCGGCCTGCAGGCCCAGCCAGGCCAGCCGAGTGGCGCGGCAGTCCCAATGCGCCAGGCTGGCGGGCAAGGCGCCGAGATTCATCAGGTCGGGCACTTCGCCCACCCAGGTGGGCAGCGCTTCGGTGGTGAAGCTGTTGGGCCGCAACGCAGACCGGTTCTCGCGCAGGCATAACGCCCAGGCTTCCACGCCCACGCCGGCGGCGCAGACGAGCGACTGCGCCGTCACGGCGGCAGGCACCACGCGGGCTGTGGCCACCATCGAGGCGATGGCGCCCGTCGCTGGTGAAGCAGCGTGGGCGTCTGTGCCGGCTGGCGATCCGGTGGCCATCACGTGCGGCACCGCTGCGGCAGCAGGCCCTGATCGAGCCACTGCGCCCACAGCGTGCGCCAGGGCGGCCAGTCGTGGCCACCGGGCGCGGTGTGCACGCGTGGCGCCGGCAAGGTCTGGGCCATCAGCGCATGGCCGGCGGCGAAGCGGTCGTCCAGGCCGTAGGCCAGGTGCAGTGCCGGGCCGTCCTGCGGGCGCTGCACCAGCCAGCGCCACAGCGCGTGGTCGGTGTCGATGTCGTTGCGCGGGCTGGACCCAGCCAGCCATTGCTGCAGGCTGCGGCCCTGCGCGCGCGCCGCGGCAATCTCCTGCACCAGCGGCTGGCGGCCCAGGTAGGGCGCGATCGTGAAGATGCCCTCCACCATGCCGGGGTTGCGCATCGCATAGCCCATCGCAGCGTAACCACCCAGCGAGATGCCGGCCAGCCAGATGCGCTGCCAGCCCTGCGCGCGCGCGGGTGCCAGCACATCTTGGTGCAGGCGCTCGAACAGGCTGCCGTCGTAGACATAGCCCAGGTGGCTGTCCACCAGCGCCATGTCCACCGCCAGCCCACGCTGGCGCACCGCCTGCACGAAGCCTTCGCGCTGCAGTTCCTCGGGCGCCATGTGCGCGCCCGGCAACAGCACCAGCAGCACGTCGGCGCGGATGGCGCAGGCGTCGAGATCGTGCAGCACGTTCATCGTGACGGGGCTGGGCCGCCACCAGGTGCCGCAGCCCGCGGTGGTGCTGGCGCCCGCCGCCGCCAGGAATGCCGCTGCAGTGGCGGTGCGCCGTTGCACGGGGTGCGCTGCCCTAGAAGGCGGCGGCCAGCGGACAAGGCGGACCGGGCCGCTTTGCAGCCAGGGATGGGTGGGTCAGAACGACAGTCATGCGGGGTTCGGGGATCGGCCGGCAGACCCATGGCGGGCAACGGTGCATGCTAGCCCAGCAGCCCTCGACCTACCGGCCCAGGGGGCACCGGTCGAACCCCAGCGCCGGCCTCAAGACCGATCACACCCGCCACGCGCGCCCTGCCTCGTGCCAGGGCTCAACGCCCACCCGTCAGCACAAACCACCATTGATCGAGATCACCTGCCCCGTGATGTAGGCCGCCTCGGGGCCGGCCAGAAAACCAACCAGTGCCGCCACTTCATCGGGGGTGCCGGCACGCTGCACCGGCACCAGCCGCTTGATCATCTCGGGGTCGAACGCCGCGCCGTCGCCGGTGGCCATCGGCGACGCGATGACGCCCGGCGCGATGGCGTTGACGGTGATGCCGCGGCTGGCCACTTCCAGCGCCAGCGCCTAGGTGGCGCTGTTCAGGCCACCCTTGGCCGCGGCATAGTTCACCTGGCCACGGTTGCCCATCAGCGCCGCCACCGAAGACACATTGATCACCCGCCCCCAGCGGGTGCGGATCATCGGCAGCATCAGCGGCTGCGTGACGCGGAAGAAACCGTGCAGGTTGAGGTCGATGACCTCGTACCACTGCGCCGGCTTCATGCCGGGGAACACCGCGTCGTCGTGGATGCCGGCGTTGTTGACGATGATCTGCACCGGCCCACCCTGCAGCATGGTGGCCACGGCCTGTGCGGTGGCGGCGTCGTCACCGAGGTTGAAGACGCAGGGCTCGGCCTGGCCGCCCGCAGCGCGGATCTCTTCGGCCAGTGTGTGCAGCGCGTCGGGCCTGGAGTGGCCGTGCAGCAGCAGGCTGGCGCCTTGCGCTGCCAGACGGCGCGCGATGGCTGCACCCAGCGTGCCACTGGCACCGGTGACGAGGGCTCGTTTGCCTTGCAGGCTCTGGTTCATGGGTCTTGGTGCCGTGTTCAGTGTTCAGCATTCGGAAGTCCGACATCGCGGTCAGACGGCGGGCCCGGGCAGGGCGTCCAGAATCACCGACGCTCGGCCGGCCACCAGCAGCGCACCGGCGGCGCTGTGCAGCTCGAAGCGGTAGCTGGCCTGGCGTCCATCACCGGCCAGCCGGTACGCTGCCACCTGCAAGGGGCCGGGCACGGTGTCCAGCCGCGGCACCATCAACTGCACACCGCGCACGCTGGCCAGGAAGCCCGCGCGCGGCGCGGCAGACTCGGTGGCGCTGAGCACGCCATGCAGCGCCATCGCCTGCGACGCGTATTCGATGGCGCAGGCCGACCACAGCACACCGCCGGCCCGCAGCGGGTTGGCGGGGTCGAGGTGGCTGATGGCGGTGCACAGGATGTGCTCGCCCGTCCACGCCTGCAGGGCCTGCAGCAGGCACATGCGGCCATGGTGCGGGATGCGCGCGGCAATGCCGGCCTGGTCCAGCGTACCCGGCGCGCTGGGCGCGGCGACAGGGCTGGTCATGCCGCCGCGCCCATTGGTTGCGGTTGCAAGACCTGCAGCCGCAGGTTCAGCGCGTGTCCCGGCGCACCCTGCAGCACGAGGCTTGTTTCGGGGGCGCTGGCCGTCACCTGCGCCTGCGCCTGCGCCAACGCCACCAGCAAGGGCAAGGCGCGGGCCGCGGGAATGCCCCGGCGCAGGGCCTCCAGGGCCGGTTCGGTGCAGCCTGTGCTGTCGTCGTCCGCCAGGCCGCTGCCTATCGCCTGCAACTCGAGCAGCGGGCCAGCCCCGGCATCGAAGCCCGAGCCCGCACCGGATGCAGCCACCGGCCCCAGCACCAGCGCCACGGCAAACACGTCGGCCAGCGGCCGCAGCGTGTGCAGCGGTTCGGGGTAAGGCACGTCACAGGCCACCAGCAATACCGGCGTCTGCGCCGCCAGGCACTGCACCGCGGCCTCCAGCAGCCCGGCGGCGAAACTCGCGTCGTGGGCCGCCAGGCTGGTGGACGGCGCGCGCGAGTGCAGCGCAATGTGCCAGTAGCCCGCAGCAGCGTTGTGCACCGAATTCGTGAACCGCGTGGGCGACACCAGCCGCTCGGGCTGCGCCAGCGCTTCGCACAGCAGATGGCAGTTGGTGGGGTCGCCAGTGGAACTGGTGAAGACCGTGGGCAGCAGCGCGGCCTGCAGGCCCGCGGCCGCCACCGCCGCGTCGGCCACCACGATGGACGCCTTGACGACGGTGCCGGCACGGCGGCGCTCGGTGGCCGGCAGCAACTGCGGCGCCGGCACCGCCGTGGGCGCCGAGACATACCCCTGGCGCAGCAGCGCCGCACCCTGCGCCCAGTCGGCCAGACCCGGGCCGAGCAAGCCGACACCCAGGAGTTGCACCTTCATTGCGCGGCCCCCGCGGCTGGGCGCCTGGCGAGGTGCTGCACGGTGCGATCGGCACGCCCCAACACCAGGCAGGCGTTGCTGCCGCCAAAGCCGAATGAATTGCTGGCCACCGCCTGCAGCGGCGCTTCGCGCGGCTGCAGCAGGTAACGGCTGCGCAAGGCCGGGTCGGGCTGCTGCACGTTCAAGCCGGCGGGCATGAAACCGTGCTGCAACGCCAGCAGTGCGATGGCCGCTTCCACGCCGCCCGCGGCGCCCAAGGTATGGCCGGTGTAACCCTTGGTGCTGCTGCAGGGCGTCTGCTGGCCGAACACGGCACACACGGCCTGGTCTTCGGCCGCGTCGTTGCCCGGCGTGCCGGTGCCGTGCAGGTTGACGTAGTCCACGTCGGCGGCTTGCAGACCGGCCTGGGCCAACGCGCCGTGCATGGCGGCGGCGGCACCGGCACCTTCGGGGTGCGGGCTGCTCATGTGGTGGCCGTCGCTGCTTTCTCCGGCGCCCAGCAGCCAGCCGGCGGGCGGCGGCTGGGTGTCGTCGCCGCCCCGGCGTTGCAGCAGCGCAAAGGCCGCGCCCTCGCCCAGCGACAAGCCCGCGCGCTGCGCGTCCCAGGGCCGGCAGATGCCCGGCGACAGCAGTTCCAGCGACTTGAAGCCATACAGCGTGGTCATGCACAGGCTGTCGACGCCACCCACCACCGCGGCGTCGACGACGCCCAGCGCGAGCATGCGCGCTGCCGCGGCAAACACCTTGGCGCTGGACGAGCAGGCGGTGGAGACCACGTAGGCCGGGCCTTGCAAGCCCAGCGCGACGCGCACATAACCGGCCACCGAATAGGTGTTGTGCGTGTGCGCGTAATGCAGGCTGGCCGGCAGCGCGCCGGTGGCGGCGTCGCGGTGGCGGTAGGCGATTTCGGTCTGCAGGATGCCCGAGGTGCTGGTGCCCAGAAACACCCCCACGCGCTGCGCGCCCCAGCGGCGCGCCGCCGCCTGCACCTGCAGGCCAAAGCCGTCGGCGCGCAGCGCCAGTTCGGCCAGCCGGTTGTTGCGGCAGTCGTGGCTGGCCAGCGCTGGCGCCAGCAGGACCTCATCCACGCCCGCGACGACACCGAGCCAGGTGTCGAGGTGCGCGGTCTCGAAGTCCTGCGCCGCCAGGCCGCTGCGGCCGGCCTGCAGCGCCGCCAGCGTGGGCGCGCGCCCGTGGCCCAGCGCCGTGACGAGGGTGTAGTCGGTGATGGCAACGGGCTCTATGCGCATACGGTCTTCACGGCTCACGCGGGTCGGGCGCCGCGCGGCTGCAACTGCGCCACCAGCAGCACATTGGCAAATGGCGTGCCCTGGCTTTGCGGCACGGCGTGCACGGCAAAACCCAGCTGCACCAACAGCGCCTGCCACTCTTGCAGGCTGCGCCCCCAGGTGGGCGCCACCCGGTGGCCGCGCATGCCAGTGACCACACGGTCCACCCATTGGCTGATGGCAAAGCCGCGTGTGCTGGCGGCATCGCCCACGCGCAGCAGCAGCCGGCCCGCGGGCTGCAGTGCCTGCACCACCCGCTGCAGCACGGCCAGCTGGTCGTCGTGGTTCACGTAATGCAGCACGTCCAGGATCACCACCACGTCGCAGGGCGGCAAGGCCGCTTCGCGCATGTCGGCACACACGAACTGCGGTGCCAGCGCGGTGCCGGCCAGCGCCTGCCGTCCGCGCGCCACGTCGCTGGACATCAGCTCGATACCGCTGTAGCTGCGCGCCGAGGCTGCCACCGGCCAATCGGCGGGCCAGCGTCCTTCCGCCTGCTGGTCGGCACAGGCCTGCAGCAGGCTGGCGAGCAGGCCCTGGCCGCAGCCGATGTCGACCACACGCGCCTGCGCTGGCAGCTCGCCGCGCGTGAGCATGCCGCGAAACACCGGGTCACGGCCGAGCTTGCCACGTGCCCAGTGCCAGGCAAAACGGCCGGCCGAGCGGTAAGGCGCGCAGGCGGCGGTGTGCAGCGCCTGCCAGGTGGCGTCAGCGGTCACGCGGGCTGTCGATGCGGTCATGGGGGCCCACCCGGTGTGGTTGTCGGTGCGGGCGCTGTTGCGGGCGCTGTTCCGGGCGATCGTGCAGGCGATGGTGCAGGCGATCGCGCGGGCGCCGGCAGCGGCGACGCTGACGAGACCGGCGCCAGCGCGTGCCGGGGCGGCAACGCGTCGCCCAGCGTCACCGTATGCAAGCCCTGCTGGCGCAGCCGCTGCAGCAGGCCCGGCAGCATCTGCAACAGCACCGGCTGGCCACGGGCGCTGCGGCGGGCATGGCCGTCGTGCAGCAGCAGGATGTCTCCGGCAGCCAGGCCGCGCAGCAGCCGCGCGCCGACGCGTTCGGCGTCGGCCTCGCGGGTGTCGTAGCCGCGCCGCGTCCAGCTCACCAGGTGCAGGCCCAGGTGGTGCAACACTGGGTCCAGCAAGGGGTTGCGCAGACCGGCCGGGGCGCGAAAGCAGTGCGGCCACACACCAGTGACGTCGGCCAGCACCGCCTGCGCGTCGCCGATCTCGCGCGCCAGCGCCTTCGGGCCCGACAGCGAAAAGTGGTGGCGGTGGTGCAGGCTGTGGTTCTGCACGCTGTGGCCGGCGGCCACGATGCGCCGCACCAGCGCCGGGTGCTCAAGCACACGCTGGCCGATGCAGAAGAACGTGGCGCGGGCGCCCGCTGCCGCCAGCAGGTCCAGCACCTGCGGCGTGACTTCGGGGTCGGGCCCGTCGTCGATGGTGATGGCCAAGCCACCGCGGGCCGCAGACGCCGCTGGCAGCCGCGTCACGTTCGGCCCCAGCCAAGTGCTGCGCGGCCAAAGGCCGGCGGCCGTGAGCAGCGCGTGGTTGGCCAGCACCGCACCCAGCGCCCAGGGCGCTGCGCCAGGCACCGCCGCTGCCGCCACGCCGGCCGCCACATGCAGGCCCACGCTGGCCTGCAGCGCCGCCGGCCAAGGCCAGCGGGCAGGCGCAACCGGACGTGCATCGGGGGGCGCTGTCATCTGTTGCATCGGGTGGTGCAGGCCATCGCGG
>JANOZF010000255.1:0-32762 GCA_031429255.1 Rubrivivax sp. | reverse complement strand
CCGCTGAAGTACGGCACGGCTCTGCGCCTGGCGCGCGTGCGGCGCGAGCTCAAGTGGCGCAACACCACGGTGGCGCACGCGGCCAGCCGCTCTGGTTTCTGACACCTCGGGCCACTGGCGCGGGACTACCGGGCCCAATAGGGCGAGCTGCCTTCGCAGACGCTGAAGCGCGCCAGCTGAAGGCGACCCGCCGGCGTTCAGCCGGCCTGCAGCGCCATTGGCGGCGGCACAAACGCGCGGTAAACCTCCTCCAGCCAGCGTGCAAAGCGCAGACACACCGGGTCGCCAAAGGCCGGCCCTACCAGTTGTGCGCCCACGGGCAGCCCGTCAGCCGCCAGGCCCAGCGGCACGGCGGTGGCGGGCAGCCCCACCACGCCCGGGTAGCCGGCCCAGAACAGCTGCGTGGTGCTGGGCTGCGGCTTGCCGTTGACCGGGATCATGCGTTCCCAGCGGTAGCCCTGATGGTTGTGCGCCATGGCCGTGGTGGCGGCCACCGGGCAGATCAGCAGGTCAAAACGCTCGAAGAAGGCGGCCCACTTTTGGCGCAGCCGGTGGCGCTCGTCTTCGATCAACAGCCATTCGCGGTGGCTTTGCGTGAAGCCCTTCCAGTGCGCGGCCGGGAATTCGCTGCGCGGCCCGGTGCACAGCGCCGCCTCTTGCAGCGCCTTGGCGTGGTTGGCCTCTGTGAGCTGGCCACACAACGCGCCACGCAGGTGGTTCACGTACACGCGCCAGGCGGTTTCGCTGTCCACGGGCCGCGCCTCGGTGTCGACCTGCACGCCGCTCTTGCGCAGGAAATCGGCCAGCGCCAGCAGCGCGTTTTTCACCTCGGCGTCGACTTCGGCGCGCGGGTCGTCGGCCATGAGGGCCACGCGCATCTGGCGCGGCGCACGGCCGGCGTCGCGCCACTGCGTGGGCGTGCGGCCCATCGGGCCATAGGCGCTGAGCGGCGAGGTCAGCACGTCCAGCGCCAGCGTCAGGTCGTGCGCGCTGCGCGCCAGCGGGCCACCCACGCCGATGTCGATGGCGTCCACGCCCACGTCGCCCGGCAGTTCATGCCCGGCCATCGGCACCACACCCCAGGTGGGCTTGTGGCCCCATACGCCGCAGTAATGCGCCGGGTTGCGGATGGATGAACCGATGTCACTGCCCAGTTCCAGCATCGAAAGCCCCGCCGCCAAAGCGGCTGCAGAGCCGCCCGAAGAACCACCCGGGCTGCGCGCCAGATTCCACGGGTTGTTGCTGGTGCCGTAGACGGGGTTGAAGCTTTGCCAGTCAGCCAGCGCCACGGGCACGTTGGTCTTGCCGTAGATCACCGCGCCGGCGTCCAGCAGCCGCTGCACCGTGAGGGCGTTGCTGCTGGCGATGTTGTTTCGGTGCGCTTCATAGCCCTGGGTGGTGGGCGAGCCCACCCAGTCGAAGGCCTCCTTGATGGTCATAGGCAGACCGTGCAGCGGGCCCCAGTTCTGGCCTTTCGCACGGGCCTCGTCGGCCTGGCGCGCGCGTTGCAGCGCCACTTCTTCCTGCACCACCACCACGGCGTTCAGCGCCGGGTTCAGGCGCTGCAGGCGCGCCAGGTGCGCCTGCAGCAGTTCAACGGCTGAAAACTCACCCGCGTGCAGGCGCTTGGCGACGCTGGTGGCAGTGGACAGGCAGGGATCGGTCATGGAGTCTTCCCTTAGGACAAGCAGGGGTTTCGGTAGGCAGCACCGAGCTGAAGGCTTGTGCGCGGTGCCAGCGAGGAGTGTGCGCAGTGAGTAAGCGGTGGCTGTTGAACTGCTGGCCGGCAGCAGCCCGGCTGACACGAATGGTACGGGCGCGGCAGAACATTCAGCGGGGTGCGCAGGCAAACCCTGAACCCGATTTGCGCGAACTTGCTATTCACCCCGCCACGGGCGCCCAGGGCACCACACACCGGCCGTGTAAGCCCCGATGGGCCCGGCTTCAGCGGTGCTCCAGAATGGAGCGATGGCTGGCGTGCGCATCGAGCACGCTTCTTGCACTTTCGGGCACAAGCCTGTGCCCGCCCAAGGCTCCACCCCAGAACCCTGCCGAAAAGGATCGCCCCGATGAAACTTGTCCGCCGAACCCTGCTGTCTGTCCTCGCCGCAGCCTGCACCGCCGTGGCTGTGCCCGGCGCCATGGCCCAGGGGACCGTGCTGCGCGTGGTGCCGCACAGCAACCTGGCCATCCTGGACCCCATCTGGACCACCGCCTACATGAGCCGCAACCACGGTTACATGATCTACGACACGCTGTTCGGCACCGACGAAAACGCGAAGATCAAGCCGCAGATGGTGGAGAGCTGGACCGTCAGCCAGGACAACCGGCTGTGGACCTTCAAGCTGCGCAAGGGCCTTGAATTCCACGACGGCAAGCCCGTCACGCCCGACGACGTGATCGCCAGCCTGCAGCGCTGGGGCAAGCGCGACGCCATGGGCAGTGCCCTCTTCCAGTTCGTGCAGCGCATGGATTCACCCGCGCCCGACACCTTCCGCATCTTCCTGGGCGAAGCCTGCGGCTTCCTGCTCGAGGCCCTGGGCAAGCCCAGCTCGAACGTGCCCTTCATCATGCCCAAGCGCATCGCCGACACCGACGCCTTCAAGCAGATTGAAGAACACATCGGTTCGGGCCCCTACATTTTCAAGCGCGACGAATTCAAGCCCGGCGACAAGGCCGTGTACCTGAAGAACACCAAGTACGTGCCGCGCAGCGAGCCGCCGTCAGGCACCGCCGGTGGCAAGAACGTCTACGTGGACCGCGTGGAATGGAACCTGGCACTGCGCGACGCGCAGGCGCAGATCAACGCGCTGCAAAAGCGCGAGGTCGACATCATCGAGCAGTACTCCTTCGACCACTACGAGGCGATGAAAAAGGACCCGACGTTTTCATTCCCGAAAACCGCCAACCTGGGCCTGCAGTACATGGCCCGCTTTAACCACCTGCACAAGCCTTTCGACAACGTGAAGGTGCGCCAGGCGGCCATGGCCGCGATGAGCCAGGAACCCTTCCTGCGTGCCCAGGTGGGCGTGAAGGAGCTGTACCGCACCTGCGCCAGCATGCTGGTCTGCGGCACGCCCTTTGGCACCACGGTGGGCAGCGACATCCAGGCCAAGAGCAACATGAAAAAGGCGCAAGACCTGCTGAAGGCCAGCGGCTACGACGGCACGCCCATCGTCATCCTGAAGCCCACCGACCTGGCCAGCATCCAGAAGCTGCCCGACGTGGCCGCGCAACTGCTGCGCCAGGCCGGCTTCAAGGTCGACCTGCAGGCCATGGACTGGCAGACGCTGGTGGGCCGGCGCGCCAAGAAAGACGCACCCGACAAGGGCGGCTGGCACATGTTCCTTACCGCCTGGCAGGCCTTTGACGTGTGGAACCCCATCGCCAACCCGGCGCTGGACACCCGCGGCGAAAAGAGCACCTGGTTCGGCTGGGCCACCGACGACAAGCTGGTGGACCTGCGCCAGCAGTTCATGCGCGCCACCGACGACGGCACGAAGAAGAAGCTGGCCGAGCAGATCCACATCCGCGCCTTTGAAGTGGCCACGCACGTGCCGCTGGGCGAATTCGACACCGGCGTGGCCACGCACCCGGGCATCACCGGCTTCTTCATCCACAACGGCAACATCTACTGGAACCTGAAGAAGCAGTGACGCCGTCACTCCGGGCGTCAACCAGGGCCCGTGGAAACAGCAGAACCCGCCCGCCGTGGCGGGTTCTTTTTCTGTGACTTCAGCTGACTGCACGCTTGGAAAACGACAACCGCCACGGCATCCAGCTGATGGTGATGGCCATGGCCTTTTTCATCGTCAACGACACGCTGGTCAAGCTGGTCAGCCAGTCGCTGCCAGCAGGCGTGCTGATCATGGTGCGCGGCCTGGTGGCCACGGCGGTGGTGCTGCTGGCTCTGCGGCTGACGCGCACGCCGCTGCTGGCGCGGCAGCTGTTCAGCCGCCCAGTGCTGCTGCGGTCATGCGTGGACGGGCTGGCCACGCTGGCCTACCTGCTGTCGCTGTTCCAACTGCCCATTGCCAACTCCACCGCCATCAACATGGCCACACCGCTGGTCATCACGCTGCTGGCCATGGTGTGGCTGCGCGAACAGGTGGCGCCGGCGCAGTGGGCGGCCATCATCGCAGGCTTCGCGGGCGTGCTGCTGGTGATACAGCCACGCGGCGCCGGCTTCAACGCCTTTGCTTGGCTGTGCCTGCTGGGCACCCTGCTGCATGCGCTGCGCGACCTGTTGACGCGGCGCATCGATCCTGCCGTGCCGTCGCTGGTGGTCACGCTGGCCACCGCGGTGGTGGTGACGCTGATGGCGGGCCTGTTGTGCCTGTTTCAGGGCTGGCAGACGCCCACGCCCGCGCAGGCCGGCACGCTGGCTGCGGCCGCTGTGTGCCTGGCCGGCGGCTACTACCTGATCATCCGCTGCACACGCGTGGGTGACCTGTCGGTGGTGGCACCCTTTCGCTACACCGGCCTGCTGATGGCTGTGGCCCTGGGCTGGGCGGTGTGGGGCGATGTGCCCAACCCGCTGGCCACGGCCGGCATTGCGCTGGTGGTGGCCGCAGGCCTGTACCTGCTGCGGCGGCAGCGCTCGCTGAATGCAGCAGCAGTGGCGGCTGCTGCGGCCGACTGAGGTGGCGCCTTGCCTGCCGTCCCGCCAGCCCTGCCGCCTGCCCTCACGGCGGCGTTGTGAAGGCCCTTTTCGTGCTTGATACACCGGCACGGCAGCTGCCCTGCTGTTTGCCCTCATCATCGCAGTCACCGCGCGCCGCCAGAATGCCGTGAAGCGCCCACTCCCACCATGCTGAAGTTTCTGTTACGCCGTCTGCTCAGCACCCTGCCGGTGCTGCTGATCGTGGCCGTGCTGGTGTTCCTGATGCTGCGCCTGACGCCGGGCGATCCGGCCGCGGTGCTGGCCGGCGACGCCGCCAGCACCGAACAGATCGCGCAGATCCGCATCAGCCTGGGCCTGGACCGCAGCATCCCGGAGCAGTTCTTCATCTGGTTCGGCAATCTGCTGCGCGGCGACCTGGGGCAGAGCTATTACTACAAGACCCCCGTCACTACACTCATCGGCCAGCGCATCGAGCCCACGCTGTCGCTGGCGGCCATCACCATGACGCTGGCGGTGCTGGTGGCGGTGCCGCTGGGCGTGCTGGCGGCCTGGCGTTCGGGCGGCTGGCTCGACCGCGGCCTGATGGGCTTTTCGGTGCTGGGCTTCTCCATTCCGGTGTTCGTCTCGGCCTACCTGCTGATCTGGCTGGTGTCGCTGAAGCTGGGCTGGACGCCGGTGCAGGGCTACAAGCGCATCGCCGACGGCGTGGGCCCGTGGCTGTACCACCTGCTGCTGCCGGCGCTGACACTCAGCATCATCTACATCGCGCTCATCGCCCGCGTCACGCGCGCATCGGTGCTGGAAACGCTGGGCGAGGACTACATCCGCACCGCGCGCGCCAAGGGTCTGCCCGAAAAGCAGGTGCT
This sequence comes from Rubrivivax sp., assembly GCA_031429255.1. Classification (GTDB taxonomy): domain Bacteria; phylum Pseudomonadota; class Gammaproteobacteria; order Burkholderiales; family Burkholderiaceae_C; genus Rubrivivax. The sequence continues at coordinate 27,272 of JANOZF010000255.1, read as the reverse complement.
GCTGCGCCATGCGCTGGCCAATGCCGCGGTGCCGATAGCCACGGTCATCGGCATCGGCATTGCGCTGCTCATCGGCGGCGTGGTGGTAACGGAGAGCGTGTACGCCATTCCCGGCCTGGGCCGGCTGACGGTGGACGCCGTGCTGGCGCGCGACTTCCCCACCATCCAGGGCGTGATCCTGCTGTTCTCCTTTGTCTATGTGCTGGTGAACCTGCTGGTGGACCTGAGCTATGTGTTCTTCGACCCGCGCATAAGGTATTGACACCTGGCCATGAACACACCTGCCACGCCCGCTGCACCCGATTACGAAGCGCTTTCCACCGAAAACGCCACCATTCACCACACCCCCAGCGCCTGGCAGCGTGTGCGCAACAACACCTCCGTTCGCATCGGCGGCGTGGTGATGGTGCTGCTGGTGCTGGTGGCCCTGCTGGCGCCCTGGCTGGGCACGGTGGACCCATCGCTCTTCGACCCCGCCAGCCGCGACCTGAAGCCCGGCCAGATGGGCGAGATCACCACGCTGGAAGGCGAACAACTGAAGCACCGTTTCCTGATGGGCAGCGACAGCTTCGGCCGCGACATCCACAGCCGCGTGGTCTACGGTACGCGGGTGTCGCTCATCGTCGGCATCAGTACCGCTTTTGTGGCGCTGGCCTTCGGCATAACGCTGGGCCTGTGCTCGGGCTTCTTCCGCTGGCTGGACGGCCCCTTGATGCGCGTGATGGACGGGCTGATGGCCATACCCGCCATCCTGATCGCCATCGCGCTGGTGGCGATGTGGCGCGGCAGCCTGACCACCGTCATCCTGGCCATCGCCATTCCTGAAATACCGCGCGTCACGCGGCTGGTGCGTTCGCTGGTGCTCAGCATCCGCGAAGAACCCTATGTGGAAGCGGCCGTGTCGATGGGCACGCCCACCTGGAAGATCATGCTGCGGCACATCCTGCCCAACACCGTGGCGCCGCTGGTGGTGCAGGGCACCTTCATCTGCGCCTCGGGCATCCTCACCGAGGCCATCCTGTCGTTCCTGGGTGTGGGCCTGCCCACCGACATTCCCACCTGGGGCAACGTGATGGCCGAAGGCCGCGGTCAGTTCAACGACCAGCCGCACAACATCTTCTTCCCCGGCATCTGCCTGGCCGTCACCGTGCTGGCGGTGAACATCCTGGGTGACGGCCTGCGCGACACGCTCGACCCGAAGATGGCAAAGAAATGAGCACGCCAGCAACCGTCGCGAACGACGCACCCGTGCTCGAGGTGCACGACCTCAGCATCGCCCTGCCGTGCGGCGGCGACCGCAGCCATGCGGTGCGCAAGGTCAGCTTCAGCGTGGGGCGCGGCGAAACGCTGTGCCTGGTGGGCGAATCGGGCTCGGGCAAGAGCGTCATCGCGCAGGGCGTGATGGGCCTGTTGCCGAAGTCGCTGCCCGTCACCAGCGGGCGCATCCTGCTGCAGGGCGAAGACATCACGCATGCGCCGCTGTCGCGCCTGCGCGAGCTGCGCGCCACGCGCATGGGCATGATCTTCCAGGAGCCGATGACGGCGCTGAACCCGGTGATGAGCTGCGGCGACCAGATCGACGAGGTGCTGGCCGAACACACCAAGCTGTCCGCCGAAGATCGGCGCCAGAAGGTGCTCAACATCGTGCGCGAGGTGCTGCTGCCCGACCCCGAACGCATGGTGGCCAGCTACCCGCACCAGCTCTCGGGCGGCCAGCGCCAGCGCATCATGATCGCGATGGCGCTGGTGCTCGACCCGGTGCTGCTGATCGCCGATGAGCCCACCACGGCGCTGGACGTCACCACGCAGGCGCAGATCCTGAAGCTGGTGCTCGAACTGCAGCAGCGCCACGGCACCGGCGTGCTCTTCATCACGCATGACTTCGGCGTGGTGGCCGACATCGCCAACCGTGTGGCCGTGCTGCGCCTGGGCGATCTGGTGGAGATGGGCCCGCGCGACGACGTGCTGAAGAAGCCGCAGCACGACTACACGCGCATGCTGATGGCCTCGGTGCCCACGCTGAACACGCGCCAGCGCGCGCAAGACACCACCGCGCCGGTGGTGCTGCGCGTGCAGGGCCTGGCCAAGACCTACGACGACAAGAGCTGGTTCGGCAAACGCCGCACGGTACATGCCGCGAAGGATGTGAGCCTGGAAATCAAGCGCGGCCAGACGCTGGGCATCGTGGGCGAAAGCGGCTCGGGCAAGAGCACGGTGGCGCGCTGCGTGGTGCGCCTCATCGACCCCAGTGCCGGCAGCGTGCTGCTGGGCACGGACGAAATCGCCACGCTGGGCGCCAGCGCACTGCGCCCGCTGCGCCGCCGCGTGCAGATCGTGTTCCAGGACCCCTACCGCTCGCTCAACCCGCGCCGCACCGTCGGCCAGGCGCTGGTCGAAGGGCCCATGAACTACGGCATGGGGCGCGACGCTGCAGCGGCCAAGGCCCGGGAACTGCTGGGCCTGGTGCGCATGGACGTCAGCGCCATGGACCGCTACCCGCACCAGTTCAGCGGCGGCCAGCGGCAGCGCATCTGCATCGCCCGCGCGCTGATGATGGAGCCTGAACTGCTGGTGGCCGACGAGGCGGTGAGCGCGCTCGATGTCTCGGTGCAGGCACAGGTGCTGCGGCTGTTTGAAGAGATCCGCGAGCGGCTCCAGATTGCCATGCTGTTCATCACGCACGACCTGCGCGTGGCCTCGCAGGTGTGCGACACCCTGGCGGTGATGAGCAAGGGCGAGGTGGTGGAATACGGGCCCGCGCATCAGGTGTTTGGCAACCCCCAGCACGCCTACACGCGGGCGCTGTTTGCCGCCGCGCCGGGCCAGCACTTTGCCTTCGGCGGCTGATTCACAGGCCGACAGGGGTGGTTGATCCGGCTGCAGACCCTGCGCCACCCGCAGCGCCCGCCGGTTGGGCCGGGCGCTGGAAGGCCCGGGCCGCCACCTGGAGCCCCACCACCCGCGGCCTGTTGTGGACGTCGGCCGCGGGGCTGCTGTTCTCGTGCCTGAATGCGTCCATGCGCGCGCTGGCGATGGACGTGCCGCCGCTGCAAAGCCAGTTTCTGCGCTACTTGATGGGCCTGCTGGTGCTGCTGCCCATCATCCAGTGGCACGGCTGGCGCCACTACCGGCCCAAGGACATCAAGGGCCAGTTCTGGCGCGGCGCCATGCACACCGTGGGCCTGGTGCTGTGGTTCCTGGCGCTGCCGCGCATCCCGCTGGCCGACATGACGGCCATCGGCTTCACCGGGCCCATCTTCATCATGCTCGGTGCGCGCCTCTTCTTCGGTGAACCCCTGCGCTGGGAACGGTGGGTGGCGGTGGTGCTGGGCTTCACCGGCGTGCTCATCGTGGTGGGGCCCAAGTTGTCGGGGAGTTTGCCGGGAAACAGCGGCTGGTGGCACCTGGTGATGCTGGCCAGCGCGCCGGTGTTTGCCGCCTCGTTCCTGATCACAAAGGCGCTGACCCGGCACGAAACCGTGGGCACCATACTGGTCTGGCAGGCCATCACCGTGACGCTGATCAGCCTGCCCCTGGCGCTGACAGTGTGGCAGGCCATCACGCCCGCGCAGTGGCTGGGTTTTGTCGGTTGCGGCGTGCTGGGCAGCGCCGGCCACTATTGCCTGACGCGCAGTTTTGCGGTGGCCGACATCTCGGCAACGCAGTCGGTGAAGTTCCTGGACCTGCTGTGGTCGGCGTTTTTTGGTTTCGTCATCTTTGGCGACGTGCCCACACAGACCACGATGCTGGGCGGCGCGGTGATTGCAGCAGCCACACTCTGGGTGGCAAGGCGAGAAAGCCGCAGCCGGCAGCGTTCAAGCACCGAGTCAAAAGCCGCCGCAGAAGCCTCCGTGGTGGACTCTCACCTGTGAGCTCGTCGAACCCTGAACCTGGACCCACCCCACCATGCCCCGCATCCTGATCGCCGGTTTCCAGCACGAGACCAACACCTTCGCCCCCAGCCTGGCCGACTGGCCCGCCTTCTTGCGCGGCGACAGTTTTCCGGCCTTCGTGCGCGGGCCGGCCATGCAAGGCCAGCTGACCGGCATCAACATCCCCATTGCCGGCTTCATCGACTTCGCCAAGCGCCAGCGCTGGCAGCTGGTGCCCAGTGCCTGGGCCGGCGCCATTCCTTCGTCCTACGTGACCGAAGACGCTTTCGAACGCATTGCCGGCGCCATCATCGAAGACGTGACTGCGGCTGGCGCATCGGCTGCGGGCCTGGATGCCATCTACCTCGATCTGCACGGCGCGGCGGTGGCCGAACACGTGCACGACAGCGAAGGCGAACTGCTGGCGCGGCTGCGCGCCATCGTCGGCCCCAAGCTGCCCATCGTCGCCAGCCTGGACCTGCACGCCAACGTCACGCACCGCATGCTGCACGAGGCCGATGCCCTGGTGAGCTACCGAACCTATCCGCACGTGGACATGGCCGACACCGGCGAACTGGCTGGCGAATTGCTGGCGCGGCGCTTCAAGGCGGGCTGCAAGGAGCCGCTGCACTTCAAGCGGTTGCCCTACCTGATTCCCCTGAACGCGCAGAGCACGTTCCTGGAACCAGCCAAGAGCTTGTACGAAGAGTTGGTGGCACTGGACGCTGACTTCGGCACCGTGCTGAGCTTCTGCCCCGGCTTTCCGGCCGCCGACTTCGACGAATGCGCGCCCATGGTGTGGGGCCTCGGCGCGCGCGCCGAGGCCGCCGTCGAGCGCCTGTACGCCCGCGCGGCCGACCCCGCGCAATGGCGCGTCACCGTGCTGCCCGCACGCGAGTGCGTGGTGCAGGCGCTGGCGCTGGCCGCCACTGCCAGCAAGCCCGTGGTGGTGGCCGACACACAGGACAACCCCGGTGCCGGCGGCGACAGCAACACCACCGGCATGCTGCACGCGCTGCTGGCACAAGGCGCCGGCCAGCGCCACCCCGGCCAGGTGGCGCTGGGCCTGATGTTCGACCCGTCCGCGGCGCGCGCGGCACACGCGGCCGGCGTGGGCGGCAGCATCGACATCCAGCTCGGCACCGCGGTGCCCACCTTCACCGGCCAGCACAGCGACCCGCCGCTGCGGGGCCGCTTCAAGGTGCGCGCCTTGAGCGATGGCGTGTGCACGCTGAAGGGCCCGATGATGCGCGGCCTGACGGTGCGCCTGGGGCCGTGCGCGGCGCTGGAGATCGACGGCATCCTGGTGGCCGTGGCCAGCGGCAAGAAGCAGCTGCTCGACCGCGAATTGCTGCGCATGCTGGGCATCCACGCGGAACAGATGCGGTTGGTGGTGGTGAAGAGCAGCGTGCATTTCCGTGCCGACTTCCAGCCCCACGCCAGCCATGTGCTGGTGGCCAAGGCTGCCGGGCCGATGGCGGCCGACCCGGGCGACCTGCCCTGGCGGCGCTTGCCGCCCGGTACACGCCCGCGGCCCTGAGTCCCGGCGCGCGCACCAGCGCGTGTCGGGCCCGCTGCAGCCTCGCGCCGGGCACGCCGGCTCGGCAGCGGCTGCAGCCACCATCGGGCGCCACCGACAAAGCCCCCCCGGGCGGCGTGCGCACACCAGGTGACCTTTCGGATGTGTTTCTTGTCCGCCTGGCCGCCAACTTCAAGCCGGTCGGAGCCCGCATCGAATGGGCCACCAACGGCAGCAGCCTCAACCCCGTGTTTGCCGCGCCAGCGCCCGTCTGGACGCTGGACGAAATCGGTGCCGACGCCACGATCTTCTTGCTGGACACGGCGGGCCGTGACACCGCCACACCAGTGCTGCACACCGCGCCGGCCTTCGAGCGCGGCCCGGGTTCCTATGGTGTGTTGCTGGGCAACGGGACCTTTGCGATGAACAACAACGGCCTCATGGCCTACCGCATGAACTTCAGCGTGTTCGACACCACACCGCCCACGGTGAGCGAGCCGTTGTCGACGCTGCTGGTGGGCGTGGCGCTGGGCTTGCTGCTGGCAACGCGACGGCCCGCGATCGTGCCGGTGCCGGCCAGCGCATACGCTGCCCGTCGCCGGGGTTACGCCATCCTGGGCGGCCACTGGTGCGTTTCGGCCTGGCAGGCCTTGCACCAGGCGTACAGCGCGTCGTAGATCACCAGGCCGTGACGCAGCATCTCGTGGTCGTCGGCGCAGAGCTGCGACAGCCCCAGCGAGAGCGCAAACAGGCCGGCAGACTGGGGCGCCAGGTCCAGACGCGACGTGTCGGCGCCGCGCACGATGGTTGCCAGTTGCTGCAGCGCGGGGTCGTTCAAGCCGTATTTGTCGATGAAGGCATCGAAGCTGCATCGTTCACCGACATGCGTCATCTCCACGCCAGGGATGTCATAGGGCACGGCCCCTTTCTGCGCGGCCACCGCCAGCACCTGGGCAGCGGGCACGTAAAGGAACTCGGCCTCGGCATCGATGAAGCGCAGGACCAACCACGGGCAGGCGATGCGGTCGATCTTCGGGCGTTCGCGCGTCACCCAGCGTGAGCCGGGGCCCGCGAGGAAGCCCGTTGCGCGTGCGGCATCGGTGTGGGTGGCGCCGCTCACGACGGCACCCCTTTGGGCTGCAGCGGCCGCCCGCCGCTCTTCCAGCCGTCGATGCCGCCGCTCAGATAACGCGCCTGCACGCCCGCCGCACGCAGGCGCAGAGCCGTGGCACGGCCGACCTCGTGGCCATAGACGCAGTACACCACCACCTCGCGTTCGGCGGCCAGCTCGCCTGCCCAGGTCGCCACTTTCTCGGGGTCTTGCCAGCGCGCACCGGGGATCAGCGCGGCGGCCTGCTCGAACACGCCGGCGCGCCGCACGTCCAGCAGCAGCGTCGCTTGCCCCGCAGTGGCCCCATCCGCGGTGAGTTCAGCGGTGAGTTCAGCGGTCAGTTCTGCGGCCAGTTCTGCGGCCGTGACGCCGAATGCGTCGCTGGCGGCATGCACAGCCTGCTGATAGCGGCCATAGACGGCGGCCCAGTTGATGTTGGCCATGAACGCGTCCACGTAGGCACCGGCGGCGGCGCCGAAGTCCATGTGATAGGCGTGTTCGTACATGTCCAGCGCCAGCAAGGGCACGCCACCCGCCAGCGCATGGGTGTGGTCGGCGGCCCATTGGTTGACCAGCGTGCCTTCGCGAGGCTGGAACACCAGCAGCACCCAACCCGACCCGCCACCCAGGGCCTTGCCCATGGCGACGAATTCGTCGCGCCAGCGTTCCACGCTGCCGAAGCTGGCGGCCAGCGCCAGCCGCCACGCGGCTTCCATCGTCTGGCCATCGCCGCCCAGGCTGCCGAAATACAGCTCGTGCAGCAGCATCGAATTGGTGGCGATCAGTTCTTCGCGCTTCAGGCCGTTCAGCTCGAACCCCGGCGCGCGTGCAAAGGACAGGTTGTGCAGCTGGGCCCGGATGGCATTCAGCCGTTTCACGGCACCGCCATAGTTGTTGGCATGGTGGCTCTCGATGAGCCGTGTGGACAGCTGCGCCAACGCGCTGGCGTCAAAGGGCAGGGCTTGCATGCGGGCGTCCATAAGAGCTCCTCTTTTGAAAGACACGTTCAGCGAAACAGGGGCCACAGCCAGCTTGCTGCCAGCCCGACAGCGGCACAGGCGCCCAGCAGCGGCAGCACGCCCACCTTGAAGCGGAACAGCGCCACCGCAGCGGCCACCGCGATGGCCGCCGACAAGGCATCGAAGCGTCCACTGAAACCTTGTGGCCACAGCACGTGGTACGCAAAGAACATCGCCAGATTCAGGATCACCCCCACCACCGCAGCCGTGATGGCCGACAGCGGCGCTGTGAAGCCCAGCTTGCCGTGCGTGGCCTCCACCACCGGCCCGCCGGCGAGGATGAAGATGAACGACGGCAGGAACGTGAAGTACGTGACCACGGTGGCTGCCAGCGCGCCGCCGGCGAAGAGCGCTTCAGGCCCCAGCACCTGTTTCAGCCAGCCGCCGACAAAACCGACAAAGGCCACCACCATGATCAGCGGGCCGGGCGTGGTTTCGCCCAGGGCCAGGCCGTCGATCATCTGCGGGCCGCTGAGCCACTGGTGCGTGTCCACAGCGCCCTGGTAGACGTAGGGCAGCACGGCATAGGCGCCGCCAAAGGTGAGCAGCGCCGCCTTGGTGAAAAACCAGCCCATCTGCGCCAGCGTGCCGTGCCAACCCTGGGAGGCCACCAGCGCCGCCATCACCAGCAGCCACAGGGCCCCACCCACGAGCAGCACCTTCACCAGGTGGCTGCGCGAGAAGCGCGCATGGGCCGGCGTGGGCGTGTGGTCATCGATCAACGCCGCGCCATAGCGCTTCTGCGCGCTGCCATGGCCACCGCCCAGCGCAAACACCTGCGGCCAGCGGCGCGCGCCGAAGTGGCCGATGAAACCCGCCGCCAGCACGATGGCCGGGAATGGCGTGCCGAAGGCAAAGATGGCGACGAACGACGCCGCAGCGATGCCCCACATCCAGCGGTTCTTCAGCGCCCGCGTGCCAATGCGGTGCGCTGCGTGCAGCACCAGCGCCGTCACCGCCGGCTTCAGCCCGAAGAAGATGCCGGCCACCACGGGCAGGTTGCCAAAGCGCAGATAGATCCACGACAGCGCGATCAGGATGAACAGCGACGGCAGCACGAACAGCGCCCCCGCAACGATGCCGCCCCAGGTGCGGTGCATCAGCCAGCCGATGTAGGTGGCCAGCTGTTGCGCCTCAGGCCCGGGCAGCAGCATGCAGTAGTTCAGCGCGTGCAGGAAACGCTGCTCGCTGATCCAGCGCCGCCGCTCCACCAGTTCGGTGTGCATGATGGCAATCTGGCCGGCCGGGCCGCCGAAGCTGATGAAACCCAGCTTCAGCCAGAAGCGCAGGGCCTCGCCAAATGGCACCGCGGCGGGCGGGCCGGCAGGCAGGGCCGGCATGGCCGCTGCCGCAGTCGGCGCCGGCGCCTCGGGTGGTATTTCAGTGGGCATGGGGTGTTCGCCCGGAGGGCGCGTGACGTCGTCGATCAGGGAATGCACACAACGCGCACAGCGGCAGAAGGTCGCGATGATCATGATGCATCGCGGTGGGCACCTTGCGGCGCCGCGTACAGCGCGTCAAACACCGAAGCCGCGGCCGCCAGCAGTGCATCGTCGTCGGCATGCAGTTCACGCAAGCCGGCCAGCACACTTTCCAGCCCGGCCGCCTCGGCCGCTGGAATGCCGCCGGCGTCCAGATAGTGCACGGCCGCCGCCAGCCGCTGCAATCGCGTGTCGGCATCGAGCCCGAAACTGGCCAGCAGAACTTCGAAGCTGACCTTGTTGCCGACGTGCGTGAACCGCGCATCGTCGTAATCAAAACCCAGGGCGCCGCGCGGCGCAGGTGTGGTGCCGGCCGGGTCGGCCAGCCACAGGATGCGGGCCTGCGCATCGATGAAGCGGCGTATCAGCCAGGCGCAGGCCAGGCGGTCCACCCAGGGCCTGGCGCGGGTGGCCCAGCGCTTGCCCCGAAAGTTGCGGGCATCCAGCCGCTGGATGCCCTGCTCGGCCAGCGGCCGCGGTTCGCCGCGGGAGAACCGCGCCTCCAGCGCCTGGCGCAGGGCATCGGCTTCAGACTGCGCCTGCACCGCGGCGGCGCCCGGGTAGTGGTCGATGCCGCGCAAGGTCTGCAGTGCGTCGGCCACCGAACGCCAACGCCGGCGCGCTTCGGATTCACCCAGCGTGGCCAGTTCGGCCTGCAGCGACAGCGCTGCGTCGCGCCACTGCACATAGGCCTCGCTGCGGTCGAACAGCGCCTGCAACTCGGCGCGCTGCGCGTCGTCGGTGGGCGACAGCGCCAGCACCATCGCGGTGCCGCCGTGCTCGCGCACCTCGGCGGCCAGCGGTTCAAACAAGGCGCCCTGCGCCGACGGCAACAGATAGGCACCGTCGCGAAGTGCGGCGCAGCCCAGCGCCTTCAACGCACGCCACACGCGCAGGCGCACCGCATTGGGCTGCGTGGGCAGGGTGACGACGAGCATCGACAGCATGATTGAACTATATGCTTCATAACGAGTGATGTCTATTTCATCATTACTCGCTGCAGGATGTCATCGATGCCTGCGCCGAATGACAGGTCCATCTGAAGCTGCGCTCAAGCACACACGGGTCGGCCATGCCCTCCTCGAAAGGCCAGCAGTGCCTGGGCCCAAGCCCGACGGGGCCGCGCCAGTGTCGGCACGGTCCGTGCGCCAACGTACAGACGGCGCGGCGGATACCGGCTACACCCTTCGTTGCCGTTGAAAGCCCCTCCGCCTGGGACCCCGGTCCACCTGCCGTCTGTGCCGCTCACCGAGCCCGGCCTGGATTCCCGCTCGTTGTTGTTCGGTCACCGAAAGTCCACCATGTCAGAGCGGGAAAGCGGCCTCGCGCTTGCCGAAGTCCAGCGCCAGGAGTCGCTGCTCAAGACCGGGGCGCTGCAGAACGCCATCTTCAACAGCGCCAACTTCTCCAGCATCGCCACCGACGCCAAGGGCGTGATCCAGATCTTCAACGTCGGCGCCGAGCGCATGCTGGGCTACACCGCGGCCGAAGTGCTGAACAAGATCACGCCGGCCGACATTTCCGACCCCCAGGAACTCATCGCACGCGCGCAGGCCTTGAGCGAAGAGTTGTTGACCTCGATCACACCCGGTTTCGAGGCCCTGGTGTTCAAGGCTTCGCGCGGCATCGAAGACATCTACGAACTGACCTACATCCGCAAGGACGGCAGCCGCTTTCCAGCCTTGGTGTCGGTGACCGCACTGCGCGACGCCCAGGAAGCCATCATCGGCTTCTTGCTCATCGGCACCGACAACACCGCGCGAAAACTGGCCGACGACCGGCTGCGCACGGCCTCGCAATACGCGCGCAGCCTCATCGAAGCCAGCCTGGACCCGCTGGTCACCATCAGTCCCCAGGGCAAGATCACCGACGTCAACGCCGGTTCGGTCACGGTGACCGGCGTGGCACGCGACCGACTGATCGGCACCGACTTCTCCGACTACTTCACCGAGCCCGACAAGGCCCGGGAAGGCTACGAGCAGGTCTTTGCCAACGGCTTCGTCACTGACTACCCGCTGACCATCCGGCACGAGGACGGCCGGCTCACCGACGTGCTGTACAACGCCTCGGTCTACAAGGACGCGCGGGGTCAGGTGCTGGGCGTGTTTGCGGCGGCGCGCGACATCACCGCGCGCAAGCGCCTGGACCAGGCGCTGCAAGAGACCAACAAGGCGCTGCAAACGGCCAAGTCCGCAGCCGAGAAGGCCAACCTGGCCAAGTCCGACTTCCTGTCCAGCATGAGCCATGAATTGCGCTCGCCGCTCAACGCCATCCTGGGCTTTGCCCAGCTCATGGAGTCGGACGAGCCCGCGCCCACGCGGGGGCAGCAAGAGAGCATCGACCAGATCCTGCAAGCGGGGTGGTACCTGCTGGCGCTGATCAACGAGATCCTAGACCTGTCCTTGATCGAGTCGGGCAAGCTGTCCCTTTCGCTCGAGTCGATGTCGGTCACCGAGGTGCTGGGTGACTGCCACGCCATGATCGAGCCGCTGGCCGGCAAGAATGGCATACGCCTGTTCTTTCCGAAGCTCGACAACCCCTTCTTCGTCCGCGCCGACCGCACGCGCCTGAAGCAGGTGTTCATCAACTTGCTGTCAAACGCGATCAAGTACAACAGCATGGGGGGTCGGGTGGACGTGACGTGCAGCGTCGCCGGGCTGCGGCTGACGCGCATCGCCTTTCGCGACACCGGCGCCGGCTTGTCGCCGGAGAAGGTCGAACAGCTCTTTCAACCTTTCAACCGGCTGGGCCAGGAGGCCGGTGCCGAAGAAGGCACGGGCATCGGTCTGGTGGTGAGCAAGCGCCTGGTGGAACTGATGGATGGCGCGATTGGCATGGTCAGCACGGTCGGCGAGGGCAGCGTGTTCTGGGTCGACCTGCAGTCAGCGCAAGCCTCGGATGCCGTGGCCGGCGGCGACCGCAACCTGGACTTCGCACCGGCGGCAGCACAGGCCTACACGGCACTCAACACCGTGCTCTACGTCGAAGACAACCCGGCCAATCTGATGCTGGTGCAAAGACTCATTGCACGGCGGCCCGACCTGCGCCTGTTGAGCGCCACCGACGGTGCAACCGGCATCGCTGTGGCGCGCAGCGCGCAACCCGCGGTCATCCTGATGGACATCAACCTGCCCGGCATCAGCGGCATCGAGGCCTTGAAGATCCTGGGCAGCGATCACCTCACAGCGGACATCCCGGTGATTGCACTCAGCGCCAACGCCATGCCGCACGACATCATCAAGGGTCTGGAGGCCGGGTTCTTTCGCTACCTGACCAAACCCATCAAGGTCGCGGAACTGATGCACACACTGGATGACGCCTTGATGATTGCGAACACCCCTTCCGCCACAACCACCCCGAAGGCGCAGCCCACGTGATCAAGAGCCAAGACATCTTCAAGGCCCGCATCCTCATCGTTGACGATCTGCAGGTCAACGTCAGCCTGCTGGAGCGGCTGCTGGCACAAGCCGGATACGTCAACGTCAGCGCCACCACCGAGCCCGCGCAGGTGCGTGCGCTGCATCGGCAACATGCCTACGACCTGATTCTGCTGGACCTGCAAATGCCGGGCACCGATGGCTTCGAGGTCATGGAACAGCTCAAGCAGGACATGGGCGACAGCTATCTGTCCGTGGTGGCGCTGACGGCGCAGCCGGCACACAAGCTGAAGGCCCTGAAGGCAGGCGCCAAGGACTTCATCAGCAAGCCCTTCGATCTGCTGGAAGTCACCGCGCGCATCTACAACGTGCTGGAAGTGCGGTTGCTGTACCGGGAACTCGAAGGCCACAACGCCCGGCTCGAGCAGACGGTGGAACAACGCACGGCCGAGCTGCGCCAGAGCGAGCAGCGCTTCCGGCGCTTGACGGCCTTGGCCTCGGATTGGTATTGGGAACAAAACGAGAGCGGCGACTTCACCCATGTCAGCGGGCCCGTGCTGCCGATGGTGGGCATCCGCATGACGGCCTTCCTGGGCGACCCGCTGACGGCCGATGGTGCAGAGTGGCGCCATGAAGAACGCGCCGCGCTGAGGCAGAAGATCGTCGCCCGCCAGCCGTTCATCGACTTTGCCTTCAGCCGCATCAATGCCGACGGCTCGGAGCAGCAGTTCAAGGTCAGTGGCGAGCCGATCTTCAACGAGGGCAGCCAGTTCACGGGCTACCGCGGGGTGGGTGTCGAAGTCACGGCCAAGCTGCCGCTGTAGCGCTTCAGCGCTCGGCGATGTAGTGCTGCGTGGTCGGTGCCTCGCCTGTGACCAGATGCTCGCGCAGCTGGGCCTCCAGCGCCTGGTCGGCGAGCGTGGCACGTGAGCGCTGGTGCAGGTAATCGGCCCAGCTGGTGACGATGAAACGCTCGAGGTAGCGCGACGGGTCACCCAGGTCGCGGTAGATGCGCCAGAAGGTGGCGCCGTCGCGCTTGCGCGGCGCGCGCATCAGGCTCACGGCATCGAGAAAGGCCTCGGTGCGCTCGGGCATCACGCGGTAGCCGATCTCCACCGCCACCGGGCCGGCTTCGGGCTCGGGCCGGTGGGCCACGAAGAGGTCTGGCGACAGGGTGGCCTGCGTGACCTCGTCGAGTGCACCCATGCGCAGCGGGAAAGGCCGCGCCAGCAACAAGCCGGCAGCCATGCACGCGGCGGCCAGCAACAGCGCCTGCGTGAGGCCCAGCATGTCGGACAGCGCACCCCAACAGGCCGAACCGATGGCGAACGCGCCCAGCGCGCACAACGTGTGCAAGGCGGTGGCGCGTGCGCGCACCCAAGGCGGCACGCTGGTCTGCGTGGCGGTGTTGTAGGTCGACATCACCGCCATCCACGCGCCACCGCCGGCCACCAGCGCCAGGTAGACGAGCGGCCGCATCGACGACAACGCCGCCGTGGCCATGGCCAGCGCAAAGACCACCCCACCGATGGCCACCAGCCTTTCCAGCCCGAGCCGCTTGCGCAGCGGGCCGATGACCAACCCCACCAGCACGGCGCCGGTGCCCAGGCAGCCCATCAGGAAGCCGAAACCGGTGGCGCCCAGGCCCAGCTGGCGCTGCCCGACCACGGGCAGCAAGGCCCACAACGCCGAGCCAGCGGCGCTGAAGGCGCCGGTGCGCACCAGCTGCGCCAGCACGGTTTCGGAGTGGCGGGCAAAACGCAGCGCGCTGAGCATGCCGCCCCACAGCCGCTCGGCCGGCAAACGCGACGGCGGATGCGCGCGCGGCGGGTGCCTGCGCATCGCCTGCAGCAGCGCCAGGATGCCCACCACCGCGAACAGGAAGACCCAGCCGCTGCCGGCTTGCGCAAACACCCAGCCGGCGATGGCCGGGCCGAGCGCGCGGGCGCTGTTGTAGGCGATGCCGACGACAGTGATGGCCTGCGGCAACTCTTCGCGCGGCACGGTGTCGACGAGGGCGGAATTCCAGGACGGCGACAGCAGCGCCGTGCAGCAACCGGCCACGAAGGTCAGCAGCAGCAGGGTCGGCGCGCCGGCCCAGCCGATGAAGACCAGGGCAGCCAGCGAGGCCACCACCAGCGCCTGCACCAGCAGCGAGCCGACGATGAGCTGGCGGCGGTCGGTGGTGTCAGCCAGCACACCCGCAGGCAGCGCGAACAGGAACATCGGCAGGAAGACCGCGGTCTGCACCAGCGCGGCCAGAAACGACGAGCCGGTGATCTCGACCATGATCCACGCCGTGGCCATGGCCTGCATGGCGTTGCCGACGAAGTAGACCGTGCCGCCGCCGATGATGGCGCGAAAGGCCGGGCGCCGCAGCGTGGCTCGGATGGAATCGGCGCCCGCGCTCACGGCACGCTCAGGGGTGGACATGCCGCATTGTGGCGGTCGGGCTCAGTCGCAGCTGAATGGCGGGGCCAGGGAAGCGTGCGCGGGCCTGCAGCGCGCCGACCCGACTTGACCGCACGGCAGCGACGCCGGCAGCTTCTGCCGCCCCGTCACAGCGCGTCCAGCGGGAACATCGGGCGGCGCACGTTCCTGAAGGCCAACAGTTCGTAGTCAGACGTGCACACCCCCGTGCCCGCGCACTCCACCACGCCAGCGGCCAGCCCGCGCAGGCCGGCGCGCCAGTGCACGCGGCTCTTCAGCATCAGGTAGCGCAGGCGGTCGGGCTCCAGGCCCACGGCGGCAAAGGCGGCCAGGTCGTGCGGCTCGACATGGTTGCTGATGACGACGATCTGGATGCCGCCGGTGTCCAGCACCGCGGTCGGCCCCATGTCGTTGCGTTCACCCCGCGCCATCGGGCCGCGGTTGCGAAAGCGGCCGTCGCACAGCAGCTTGACACGGCCGCTCACCACGCGCGGCTGGCCCTTCAGCCCGATGGCCGGCATGTCCAGCTTGCCGCCCAGCGCCAACGTCACCTGCGCACCCACGCCGGCAGCCGCCATCTGCTGCACGGCCGCGGGGTCGAAGATGGCGAACGCGGCAGCCTCCTGCAGACCGGCGTCGAGCATCGCACCCAGCACGGTCATGGTGTCCATGGTGCCGCCACTGGCGCAGTTGTCGCTGTGGTCCAGCAGCACGATGGGGCCGTCAGGTCCCTTTTGGCTGCCCGGCCCGGCGCCGGGTGCGCGCGCTGCGGCCAGTTGCTGCGCGCGCACCATCGAAGCCGGCAGCGGTTCGATCGTGTAGACAAAAGCCTGCCGCTGCGCCCACGCCATGGCCAGCAATTCGTCGCACCAGCGGCGCGCCAGCGCCAGGTCGTTGTCGGTGACGACCACGGCCGACAGGCCCGCGAACCGGATGTCGGCATTCGGGAAGCCCACGAACATGCTGGCCGCCAGCGCGCCCTGCGCTTCCATCTCGCGGCAGCGCGCCTGCAGCTCGCGGTTGGGGCTGTCGTCGCTGCCCTGGCGCATCACGTGCGGCAGCATGTCGTTGCGGCCCCAGGCCATGGTGGGGCGGGCCTTGCCGGCCAGTTGCGCCAGCACGGCGCGGCCGGCGCGCAGGCCGGTCTCGTACATGTCGATATGCGGGTAGGTCTGGTAGCCGGCGATGGCGCTGGCGTTGGCGGCCATCGCGTCGTACAGGTTGGTGTGCATGTCCAGCGCCACGCCAATCGGTACCGTGGGTGCGATGGCGCGGATGCGGCGCAGCAGCTCGCCTTCACCATCGTCGTAGGTCTGCGTGACCATGGCCCCGTGCAGGTCCAGCAGCACCGCGTCGCAGCCTTCGGCCACCGCGGCGCAGATGCGGCCTGCGATGTGCTCGAAGGCCGCGTCGTGCACCGGGCCGCTGGGCCAGGCCGATGCGGCCACGGGCAGCGTGTACTCCGCACCCGCTTCTTCTGCCAGCGAGATGAAGGCCGCCAACGCGGCCCCGGTGCCGCGGTAGGCAGAGATGGCCGCTGCACCTTCGGGCGGCAGGCCACCGCCAGTGGCAAAACGCGCCAGCGGCGTGGGCACGGGCGAATAGGTGTTGGTCTCGTGTTTCATCTGGGCGATGACGAGTTTCATGGTGCGCGGCTCCGGGGTGTCTGACCTTGGGCCATGATGCCGCAACAGCTGCAATGGGTCTTCCGAGGGCATTCCCCGGCCCGAACCATGCAACGCCCGCTGCAACATCGCACCATGGACCACATCCCCCCCCTCACCAGCCTGGCCGACAGCCCCGCACACGTGCTGGCCGCGCTGTACCGCAGCGGCCAGGCCACCCCCGTGCAGGCCACGCAGGCGGTGCTGGCGCGCATCGCGCAGCACAACCCGCGCCTCAAGGCTTTCTGCCTGGTCGGCACCGAAGAAGCACTGGCGGCCGCACAGGCCAGCACCACACGCTGGCAGCAGGGCCAGCCCTTGTCGGCGCTGGACGGCGTGCCGGTGTCCATCAAGGACCTCATCCTCGCCAAGGGCTGGCCCACGCTGCGCGGCAGCCACACCGTGAACCCCCACCAGCCCTGGGACGTGGACGCCCCCGCCACCGCGCGCCTGCGCGAAGCTGGCGCGGTGCTGCTGGGCAAGACCGCCACGCCCGAATTCGGCTGCAAGGGCGAGACCAATTCACCGGCCAGCACGGCCGATGGCAGCGGCACACGCAACCCCTGGGACCCGAGCAAGACACCCGGCGGCAGTTCCGGCGGTGCCGCGGCCGCGGTGGCCGCCGGCATGGGGCCCATCGGCCTGGGCACCGACGGCGCCGGCAGCGTGCGCATACCGGCGGCCTTCTGCGGCAACGTCGGCTTCAAGCCCAGCTTCGGGCGGGTGCCGGCCTATCCGCTGTCGCCCTTCGGCACCGTGGCCCACCTGGGCCCGCACACGATGAGCGTGCGCGACGCGGCGCTGGTGATGAACGTCATCAAACAGCCCGACCCACGCGACTGGACCAGCCTGCCGCCCGAGCACACCGACTACACCGTCGGCCTGGAAGACGGCGTGCGCGGGCTGCGCATCGCCTATTCAGCCACGCTGGGTTATGCCAGCAACGTGCACCCCGAGGTGGCCGCGGCGGTGCAACGCGGCGTGCAGCACCTGCAAGACCTGGGGGCCCGGGTGGAAGCGGTCGACCCCGGCATCAGCGACCCGCTGCACATCACCATCGGCCTGTGGTTCGTCGGCGCCTGGACGGTGTGGAACACGCTGAATGCCGAACAGCAGGCGCGCACCGACCCCGACTTCCGCGGCGAAGCGCTGCAGGGCTCGCGCTACAGCGCGCTGGACGTGCAGCGGCTGCAGCTGGAACGCGGCGCATTGGGCTCGCAGCTGCGGCAATTCATGCAGCGCTACGACCTGCTGGTGACACCGACCGTTTCGATCCCGGCCTTCGACGCCCGGCCCGCGGGCTCGGTGCCCATGGACGCCCAGGCGATGCTGGGCTGGACGCCGTTTTCCTACCCCTTCAACCTGAGCCAGCAACCCGCCATCTCGGTGCCCTGCGGCCTGACGCAGGCCGGCCTGCCGATGGGCCTGCAGATTGTCGGCCGCATGTTCGACGACGCGCTGGTGCTGCGCGCGGCACGTGCTTTTGAAAGCGTCTGTCCCATCACCCGCCCCCGCCTGTCATGAACCCATCGCCCTGTACCGACTTGAACCGATCGGCCAGCGAGCTTTCGCGCGCCATCCACGCGCGCGAACTGTCGTGCCGTGAACTGATGCAGGCCACGTTGCAGCAGGTGCAGCGGCTGAACCCGCACCACGTGGCCCTGGTGAACGTCGCCGACGCCGAGCACCTGCTGCTGCAGGCCGACGCCCACGACGCGATGCTGGCGCGCGGCCACTCGCTGGGCTGGATGCATGGCCTGCCCTTTGCCGCGAAGGACACCGCGCACGCCGCCGGTTTCCCCACCACCCAGGGCACGCCTTTGTTCAAGGACGCGCTGGCCACGCAGGACAGCACCACCATCGCGCGCATGAAAGCGGCCGGCGGCATCTGCATCGCCAAGACCAACATGCCTGAATTCGGGCTCGGCTCGCACACGTACAACCCGCTGTTCGGCGCCACGCGCAACGCCTGGGACGACCGCGTCAGCGCCGGCGGCAGCAGCGGCGGCGCGGCGGTGGCGCTGGCGCTGCGCATGCTGCCGCTGGCCGATGGTTCGGACTTCATGGGTTCGCTGCGCAACCCTGCCGGCTGGGCCAACGTCTACGGCATGCGCCCCAGCCAGGGCCGTGTGCCGAACTGGCCCAAGCCCGAGCTGTTCGTCAGCCAGCTGGGCACCGACGGCCCAATGGCGCGCACGGTGCAAGACCTGGCGCGCCTGCTCACCACGCAGGCCGGGCAGGACCTGCGTGCCCCGCTGTCCATCGCGCAAGCGCCCGGCCAGGACTTCGTGCCCGCCACAGGCGCATCGGTCAAAGGCCTGCGCATCGGCTGGCTCGGCGACCTGGGCGGCCATCTGGCCACCGAGCCCGGCATCATCAGCGGGCTTGAAGTGGCGCTGGCGCGTTGCCAGGGCGCAGGGGCGCATGTCGAACCCACGGCGCTGGGTTTCGACCACGACCGCTTGTGGCAGGCGTGGCTGCTCTGGCGCCGCGCCCTGGTGGCGCCTTCAGTCGCCGCAGCGCTGAAGAGCCCCGCCGACCGCGCGCACATCAAGCCCGAAGCGCTGTGGGAATACGACCAGGCGCAAGGCCTGCTGAACACCGACTTCATGCAAGCGGCGCAGGTGCGCAGTGCCTTCTACAGCCACATGCTGGGCTTGTTTGAACGCTTCGACCTGCTGGCCTTGCCCACCGTCCAGTTGTGGCCCTTTGCGCTGGAAACGACCTGGCCGCGGCAGATTGGCAGCCGCACGATGGACACCTATCACCGCTGGATGGAATGCACCATCCACGCCACGTTTGCCGGCCTGCCTGCCATCAGCGTGCCGGCGGGTTTTGATGCCACAGGCCGCTGGCCGCTGGGCCTGCAGTTGATAGGGCCGCCGCAGGGTGATGCAGCGCTGTTGCGCGCGGCGGCGGGGTATGAGCAGTTGGCAGGCGACTGGTTGGGGCAGGTGCCCCACAGTGCCGGCCTTTTGGGCCGCTGACCGCGATCACCGGTTCGGGTCCGACCCTGACCTCGGTGCTCAGGATGAACCGGGGAAACCGAGCTGGGCCAATGCGGCGCCGTCCGGAGCGGGCACGCCTGTCGGACCCTGGGCCACCTCGACGTCATGCAGCAACCGCGCAACGACCAGGCGCATCACGTGGAAGCCGAGTTTCGGGTTCAGGTAGTACAACTGTGCCATGGCGTCGGCCGACAGCGTGTAGAGGGTGCAGTCGGTGTCGCAGCGGATCGTCCCGGTGCGCCGGTTGTCAGGCGCAAACAGGCCGATCTCGCCCACGAGCGAACCGATGCCCAGCGTGGCGCCTTGCTCAACCAGCCGCAGCCGGCCCGTTTCCACGTAGACCATTTCGGTCGCCACGTCGCCCTTGCTCCACAACGTGTCGCCCGCCATGGCCTGGCGCCGTGTCATGTGAGGCAGCAGCCACTCGCCAACGGGCGAGTCGGACTTGGCATGCTCGACGGCGTGAATCAACTTTCGGATCTGCAGCACCTTCTTCAGGTTGATCGGGATCATCGCGACGTAGAGCGCCACCGTCGGCCACGACCCCGTCTGCACGGCGTAGATCACCAGGAACACATTTGCCGCCAGCGCCACCAGCCGCAGCGGCAGCATGCTGTGCATCAGGTAGCTCGCCACCATGAGCCCGGCGCCCATGAAGCCGAACGCGTATCCCACCGTAGTCATGTCGATGCCTTCTTTGTCATGTGCCAGTGGCCCCGCTGGGCAGCCATGGCTGCGCACTGTAGCCGCTGGCCAGGACCCGGCGCGACGCCGGTGCCAACCGCCAAGGCTTGGCAGTCCCAGCAATCAAGTCCGGCACGGTCGACGGGTCGACCTGCGCCGGGAGCGTGGTCGGGAAGGTCGGCCATGGCGAGAAGCCCTGCTTCTCTCAGTTTTCGATGCCCCGGGCAACGTGAATGCCGGCACCGGCGGTGCGGCGACGCATCCGGCGCAATTCACTTCTTCTTGGCGGCCTTGGGGGCCGAAGGTGCCCACACGAAAGTGGCCTTCATCACCTCGCGGTACTCGACGACCTTGCCGTTGTCGGCGATGACGCGCTGGTTCTTGACGCAAGCGCAGCTGCTGCCCGTGACGGTTTCCGACGCTTTGGCCAAACCCTTTCTTGACGGCGTCGTCGAAGCCGACCTTGCTGCTGGAGATGATTTCGATGACCTTGGCGAAAAAGCCCGCCACACCCAAGGACGGCAACGAAGGTCCGCGCGCAGGCTCACGGTGACCTGCGCGACCGCTGCGTGCGCCGTGTGCGCTGGGCCGCCCCCACCCGTCGTCAATCGATCAATGCGGGCCACTGCGTGTGGAACCACTGCCCCGCCGGTTTGTCCACGCGTTCATAGGTGTGCGCGCCAAAGTAGTCGCGCTGCGCCTGCAGCAGGTTGGCGGGCAGTCGCGCGCAGCGCAGGCTGTCGTAATAGGCCAGCGAGGCACTGAAGGCCGGCACCGGTATGCCGTGGCTGACCGCCAGCGCCACCACTTGGCGCCAAGGCTGCTGCGCCCGGCCCAGCAGGTCGCGGAAGAACGGCGCCAGCGCCAGGTTGGCCAGCGCGGGGTCGTTGCGGTAGACCTCGGTGATGCGCTCCAGGAAGCGCGCGCGGATGATGCAGCCGCCGCGCCAGATGGACGCGATGGCTCCCAGGTCCAGCCCCCAGTTCTTCTTCTCTCCCATGGTGCGCATCAGGTCCAGGCCCTGGGTGTAGCTGATCACCTTGGACGCATACAGCGCGTCGTGCACCATCGCCACCAGCTGCGCGTGGTCCAGCTTCAGCGCGCCCGTGGGCCCTGGCAATTGGGTGCTGGCCACCTGGCGCAGTGCGTGCATCGACGACAGCACACGCGCTTCCACCGCGGCGTTGATGGTGCTGATGACGACCGCGTTTTCAGCGGCGTTGATCAGTGTCCAGCGGCCGGTACCTTTCTGTCCGGCCTTGTCCAGGATCACGTCCACCAGCGGCTGGCCGGTTTCAGCATCGACCTGCTCCAGAGCGCGCGCGGTGATCTCGATCAGGTAGCTCTGCAGCTCGCCGCCGTTCCAGGTGTCGAACACCTTCGCCACTTCTGCGGTGGCCATGCCGGCGGCGCGCAGCAGCGCATAAGCCTCGCAGATGAGTTGCATGTCGCCGTATTCGATGCCGTTGTGCACCATCTTCACGAAGTGCCCGGCGCCGCCCGGGCCGATGTGCACCACACAGGGCTCGCCCTTGACCTTGGCCGCGATGGCCTCGTAGATGGGGCGTATCTCGGCCCAGGTGCTGGCCGGCCCGCCGGGCATGATGCTGGGGCCCTTGCGTGCACCTTCTTCACCACCCGAGATGCCGGCGCCGACGAAGCGCAGGCCCTTGGACGCCAGGTAGGCGTCGCGCCGCTCGGTGTCGGTGAACAGGCTGTTGCCGCCGTCGATGATGATGTCGTCTGGCTCCAGCAGCGGTATCAGCTGCTCGATGACGGCGTCCACCGCAGCACCGGCCTGCACCATCAACTGCACCTTGCGCGGCCGCGCCAGGCTTTGCACGAACTGCGCCAGCGTGTCGCAGCCCAGCAACCGTTTGCCCGGATGCTGCGCCAGGAAGTCCTGCGTGACGCTGGTGGTGCGGTTGAACACGCTGACCTGAAAACCGCGGCTCTCCACGTTGAGCACCAGGTTCTGGCCCATCACCGCCAGGCCGATGAGGCCGAAGTCACTGCTTGTCTTGATCATGGTCTTTGCCTCGTCAACCGCCGGGTGTGCAAGCATTCTGACGCTTTTGCCGGCCGCCAGCGGTCATCAAGACCCTCACCAGCGATGCTTGAAAGATCGCGGCTGCCGGGCCGACACAGGGCCCATGAACAAGGAGCTGACCATGACACGACGTGATCTTCTAGGGCTTTTTTCCAGCCTGGGTTTGGCGGGCGCCACGCACGCGGCATCAGAGCCCACACGCGCCGACCGCGTGGTGCTGACTGACACGGAATGGAAAAAGCGCTTGCCGGCCGACGCCTACCGCGTGCTGCGTGACGAGGGCACCGAAGCCGCCGGCACCAGCGCGCTGAACCATGAAAAGCGCGCCGGCAGCTTCCACTGCGCCGGCTGCGACCTGCCGCTGTTTGCGCACACCGCCAAATACGAAAGCGGCACCGGCTGGCCCAGTTTTCACACGCCGCTGGAGGGCGCGCTGGGCACCAAGACCGATTTCAAGCTGCTGCTGCCACGCACGGAATACCACTGCGCACGCTGCGGCGGACACCAGGGCCATGTCTTCAACGACGGCCCCAAGCCCAGCGGCAAGCGTTACTGCAACAACGGGGTGGCGCTGCGTTTTGCGCCGGCGGCCGCATGAAGGCCGCGGCACTTGGGCACACGCCCCTGCGGGGCCTGGCGAGCTGGGCGCTGAGCGCCGCGCTGTCGCTGGCCTGTGCGGTGGTAGTGGCGCAGGGCACAGCGCCCATGCCGACGGCCGGCGCCACGGCCAACACCGCCAAGGCCACCTTCGCCGGCGGCTGCTTCTGGTGCGTGGAGTCCGACTTCGACAGGGTGCCGGGCGTGCTGTCCACCACCTCGGGCTACATCGGCGGCACGGTGGCCAACCCCACCTACAACCAGGTGTCGGCCAAGACCACCGGCCACGCCGAAGCGGTGGAGATCGTCTTCGACCCGGCCAAGGTCAGCTACGAACAACTGCTGAACGTGTTCTGGCGCAGCATCGACCCAACCACGGTGGACCGCCAGTTCTGCGACGCCGGCAACCCCTACCGCACGGCCATCTTCGCGCACGGGCCTCAGCAGCTGGCAGCGGCGCAAGCCTCCAAGGCGGCGCTGGAAAAGAACAAGCCCTTCCGCGAACCTATCGTCACGCAAGTGCAGCCGGCCACCACCTTCTACCCGGCCGAGGACTACCACCAGGACTACTACAAGAAGAACCCCGTGCGCTACAACTACTACCGCACGTCTTGCGGGCGCGATTCACGCCTGAAGGAACTGTGGGGGAAGGCGGCACACTGAGCGCGGCGCAGGCCGGGCATCGGCCTTGGCAGTCGTCCGGATAGGCGAGGCGTCTGATCTCGGGCAGCATGGGCCTGAGCTCGCTGAAGCCGAAATTCAAACGGAGACCCCATGCCCCTGCACCCCTTTGTCCCCCGCCGCCGCCTGCTGGCCCTGACGGTGGCTGCCGCACTGCCCTGGACTGCGGCACAGGCCCAGACCAGCGAGATCAAGCCCGCCGTCCGCGCCGCCGGCGACTGGCCGAACAAGGCCATACGCATCGTCGTCGCCTTCCCGCCCGGCGGCCTGACCGACGCCTACGCACGGCTGTACGCCGAACACCTGACAGCCAAGTTCGGTGTACCGGCGGTGGTGGAAAACAAGCCCGGTGCGGGCGCCATCATCGGCATCGACGCCGTGGCCAAGTCGCCGGCCGACGGCTACACGCTGCTGATGACGACCTCGGGCACCGTGTGGCAGAACCGCGTGCTGTACAGCAAGCTGCCGTACAACCTGGACAAGGACCTGGTGCCCATTGCCAACTTCCCGTCGGGCCCGCTGGTGGTGGGTGTGCCGGAAAAACTGGGCATCAACAATTACCGCGATCTGATGGCCTTCGCCAAGGCCAACAACACCAACATGGGCAGTTACGCGCCCGGCTCCTACCCGCAGATGGTGGCCGACCAGGCCAACCGCGCCGAAGGCACCAAGATCGTCACCGTGAACTACCGCGGTGAATCGCCGATGTGGATCGACGTGGCATCGGGCCAGGTGCAGGTGGCCATCGGCAGCTTCCAGGCCTTCAACACGGTGTCCACGCGCGGTGTGAAGGCGATCGGCGTGACGGGCTCCTACCGCAGTCCGAAGCTGCCGGACGTGCCCACGCTGGTGGAGCAAGGCGTGCAGGGGCGGCTGGTGCAGCTGGAAGGCGGCTTGCCGCTGATGGCCCCCGCGGGCACGCCCGAGGCCGTGTTGCGGGCTCTGAGCCAGGTGGTGGTGGAAGGCGCCAACACCGCCCGCGCAGCGCAGATTCGCGAAACTTTTGCGATACCCAACAAACCGAAGAACCTGGTCGACACCCGCGCCGACTGGGCGCGCGACGTGCCGGTATGGATCAAGCTGGCGGTGGACCTGGGCATCAAGCTGGACTGAGTTGGTTTAGCTTGGACTGAGGGCCTTGCCGGCGGGCACGTCCTGCAACCACTGCTGCATCAATTCGCGCAGGGTGTCGACGCCAGGCGGCGCCGTTCGGCGGCGCAGCGTCACCAGACCAAACCGGGCAGTGGCAGCCAGCGGGGGTTGAAGTTGCAGGGCCACCAGGTCGCTGGCAGCGGCGCGCACGGCCAGCAACACGGCGTCGCTGCGGCGGGCCACGTCCACCAGGCTGGGCACCTCTTCGCAGCGCAAGGTGACACAGGCGCTGGGGTGCGCTGCCGGGCCATAGCGTTCCACCAGCAGGCGCGCCACTTCGTCTGACAGCGGGGTGGACGCCAGTGGGTAGCGCAGCAGGTCCTCAAAGGTGATGGGGCCGCGCCTGCGCGCCAGCGGGTGGCCTCGGCGCACCATGAAGGCGCCGGTCATCTCGTACAGAAACTGCGCGTTCAGGTCGGGCGTGGGGCTCAGCGAACGGGTGTCCACCACCAGCGCGTCCAGCTGGCGCTCGCGCAGCGCCTGCACCAGCCTGTCGGTGCTGGCGCGGGCGATGTCCACCCGAAAGCGGGGCCGCTCCTGGGCCATCTTCAGCAGCAGCGGCGTCATCAGCATCGCTCCCGGGCCCGAACCCATGCCCACGCGCAGCACACCCTCGTCGCCACCAGCGCGGGCCTGGCGACCGCTGCTGCGCAAGTCGTCGGCGGCCAGCACCAGTTCGCGCGCTCGTTCGACGGCACCGCGGCCGAAAGGCGTGAGCTCGCTGTGGCGGCCGATGCGGTCGAACAGCGGCTGGCCCAGCTCGTCTTCCAGCGCGCGGATGCTGCGGCTCAGCGCCGGCTGGGTGATGAACAGCAGCGCTGCCGACTTGCTGAACGACCCGGTCTGCGCCAGCGAGATGAGGTGCCGCAACTGAACCAGCGTCATGGCGGGGTTTCCTGCAACTGTGCTTCAAACTCATGGTAACTGACAAAACAATGCATTGGACTTCAATTCCACACGCTCCTACATTGGGCTGGCCGTGCTGCGAGGGTGCTGCGCTGCACACCTTCAACCAGGAGTTCTCATGTCCAAGTTCAGTCCCCTAAGGTCTCTGGCGCTGCTGTGGGCCGGCCTGTTGCTGGGCGCCGGCGCAGCCGTCGCGCAGGGCTACCCGGCCAAGCCGGTGAACCTGATGGTCCCCTACCCGGCCGGCGGCCCATCAGACGCCATCGCACGCATCTTCTTCAACCCGCTGGGCAAGGAACTGGGCCAGCAGGTGCTGGTGGAAAACCTGGGCGGCGTCAGCGGCGCGCTGGCGGCGCAGAAGGTGCTGGCCGCACCGGCCGACGGCTACTACATCTTCCAGGGCTCGCCGAACGAGGTGATCCTGTCGCCCCTGGCCAATGCCGCCGTGAAGCTGAAGGCGGAGGACTTCCGCCTCGTGCACCCGGTGGCCGATGCGGTGATGGTGTTCGTGACGCGCAAGGACCTGCCGGTGAACAGCGTCGACGAGCTGATCGCGCTGGCGCGCAGCTCGGCCGACAAGCCGCTGTCCTACGGCAGCGTGGGCATCGGCTCGCTCTACCACCTGATCCTCGAGAACGTGCAGGCGTCCACCGGCACCAAGCTGGCGCACGTGCCCTACAAGGGCAACGCGCCGCTGCTGCAGGACATCGCCGGCGGCCAGGTCGACTTCGCGGTGCTGGTCTACAGCGCCGCGATGGGCGCGCTGGCCGAGCAGGGGCGCCTGAAGGTGATCGGCCAGCTCGGCGCGCAGCGCTCGGAGCTGCTGAAGAACATTCCGGCGGCCGGCGAGGGGCAGGCGCTGAAGAACTTCTCGTACAAGATCTGGACCGGCTTCCTGGTGCCGAAGAACACCCCCGAGGATGTCGTCGTCCGCCTCCATGCCGCAATCGGCAGGACGCTGCAGGACCCGGGCGTGCGCTCGCAACTGGCGGCGCAAACCCAGGTCGCGTCGGCGCCGATGAGCCTGGCCGAGTCGGCCAGCTTCTTCGACAGCGAGACCACGCGCTACCGCGCCGTTGCCAGGCAGATCAACCTCCAGCCGCAGTGAGCCGCCCATGACCTACCTGTTGCAGGCACTGCAGGCCCGGGCCGGTGAGTTCATCAGCCTGCGCCGCGACATTCACCGCCACCCCGAGCTGGCCTTCCAGGAGCACCGCACCGCGGCGCTGGTGGCCGACAAGCTCGAAGGCTGGGGCTACGCGGTCGAGCGCGGCATCGGCGGCACCGGCGTCGTCGGCACGCTGGTGCGCGGCAGCGGCACGAAGCGGCTGGGCATTCGCGCCGACATGGATGCGCTGCCGATCGATGAAGCCAGCGGCGCCGAGTGGGCCAGCGCGCACGCCGGCGTCATGCACGCCTGCGGGCACGACGGGCACACCGCGATGCTGCTGGCCGCAGCGCGCCACCTGGCCGAACAAGGCGTGTTCGACGGCACGCTGCACCTGATCTTCCAGCCGGCCGAAGAAGGCGGCGGCGGCGCGCTGCGCATGATGGAAGACGGCCTGTTCGAGCGCTTCCCCTGCGACGCCGTCTTTGCGATGCACAACATGCCGGGCATCGAACAGGGCCGGCTGGTGCTGCGCGATGGTGCGGCGATGGCGTCGTCCGACTACGCCACGATCACGCTCACCGGCGTGGGCGGCCACGGCGCCATGCCGCAC
>JANOZF010000254.1:0-9422 GCA_031429255.1 Rubrivivax sp. | reverse complement strand
GCACCGTCGAGCCACGTCTTGCCGGTCACCTCGAACACGGCATCCAGCCGGTTCGACGCGGTTTCATCCGGGCCGAAGACGCGGAAGTTGGCCGCTTTCAGGTTCAGCCGCATCACATCGCGCAGGAACCTGCCCAGCACGCGTGTGGCCTCGGCGTCCACGGCGCCGGGTGTGGGCACCGCGACGGCATAGTCGCGAAAAGAAGGCATGTCCAGCGGCTTCAGCAACGCGCCCCCGTTGGCGTGCGGGTTGCAGCTCATGCGGCGCTGGCCGGTCGGTGCCAGCGCGGCCAACTCGTCGAGGAAGCGGCCGTTCCTGTCAAACAGCTCCTCGGGCCGGTAACTCTTGAGCCAGCCCTCCAACTGCTGCACGTGACCGGCAGTCTTGAATTCGGCGATCGGCACCTGGTGCGAGCGCCAGCTGCCCTCAACCGGTTTGCCGTCGACCTGCTTCGGCCCGGTCCAGCCCTTCGGCGTGCACAACACGATCATCGGCCAGCGCGGGCGCTGCGGCGCCTGCCCCACCGCCAGTGCTCGCGCCTCACGTTGAATTTGTTGAATCTGCGCCAGCACCGCATCCAGCGTGCCGGCCAAGGCCTGGTGCACCAGCGCCGGGTCGTCCCCTTCGACGAAATGCGGCTCATGGCCGTAGCCGCGCATCAGGTCGGTCAGCTCCTGACGGCTGATGCGCGCCAGCACCGTGGGGTTGGCGATCTTGTAGCCATTGAGATGCAGGACCGGCAGCACCGCACCGTCGCGCGCGGGGTTCAGGAACTTGTTGGAATGCCAACTGGTGGCCAGTGCACCGGTCTCGGCCTCGCCGTCACCGACCACGCAGGCGACGATGTGGTCGGGGTTGTCGAAAGCCGCGCCATAAGCGTGGGCCAACGAGTAACCCAACTCGCCACCTTCATGGATCGAGCCCGGCAACTCGGGCGACACGTGGCTGGGGATGCCCTGCGGCCACGAGAACTGCCGAAACAGCCTCTGCAGGCCGCTGCGGTTGCGTTCGATGGCCGGGTAATGCTCGGTGTACGACCCTTCCAGATAACTGTGCGCCACGACGCCCGGCCCGCCGTGGCCGGGCCCCATGACATAGATCATGTTCAGGTCGTTCTCCCTGATCAGCCGGTTCAGGTGAACGTAGAGCAGGTTCAAGCCCGGTGTCGTTCCCCAATGCCCCAGCAAGCGCGGCTTGATGTGTTCGAGTTTGAGCGGGGCTTCGAGCAGCGCGTTGTCTTGCAGGTAGATCTGCCCCACTGACAGGTAGTTCGCCGCACGCCAGTAGGCGTGCATCTTCTGCAGGGTGTCGGGTGTCAGCGTGTCGGGTAGGGAGGTGTCAGACATGGAAGCCTTTAAGGATGTTCGAATTTCACGCTGACGCCCCGGACGAAATGGCTGCGTCAACGATGGTCTGCGCTTCCTGCAGCAGGCGCTGCAGGTGTTCGGCGCCCAGAAAGCTCTCGGCGTAAATCTTGTAGATGTCTTCGGTGCCAGACGGTCGCGCAGCAAACCAGCCGTTGGCGGTGTTGACCTTGACGCCCCCGATGGCTTCGCCATTGCCCGGGGCTTGGCTGAGGACGCTCTCGACCTTTTCGCCGGCCAGTTCGGTCGAGGTGATCTGCTGCGGTGTGAGCGCCGCCAGCTGCTTCTTCTGCTGCACAGTCGCCGCGGCTTCCACCCGGCGCGCCACCGGGTTGCCGAACTCATCGGCCAAAGCCGCATACCGCTGGCCGGGGTCGCGGCCGGTGCGCGCGGTGATCTCGGCCGAGAGCAGCGCGGCAGCGATGCC
Organism: Rubrivivax sp.; assembly: GCA_031429255.1. GTDB lineage: Bacteria > Pseudomonadota > Gammaproteobacteria > Burkholderiales > Burkholderiaceae_C > Rubrivivax. Next base: position 7,631 of record JANOZF010000254.1, on the reverse strand, counting down.
GTCCTTGTCGGTCGTCCAGACCGAGCCGTCGCGGCGCAAAAAGGTGGCGCCTGCACTCTCTTCGCCACAGAAGCCGAGCGCGCCGCTTTGCAGACCGGCGGCAAACCACTTGAAGCCGACCGGCATCTCGACCAGTTGGCGACCGAGCCTGGCGGTGAGCCGGTCGATCAGACGGCTGCTGACGACGGTCTTGCCAACAGCAGCTTGTTTATCCCAGCCAGGCCGGTGTTGGAACAGGTAGTCGATGGCCGCCGCCAGGTAGTGGTCGGGCGCCAGCAAGCCGGCACTGGGCGTGACGATGCCGTGGCGGTCGTGGTCGGTGTCGCAGGCGAAGGCGATGTCGAAGCGGGCCTTGATGTTCACCAGCCTCTGCATGGCATACGGCGACGACGGGTCCATGCGGATCTTGCCGTCCCAATCGAGTGGCATGAAGGCGAAGGTCGGGTCAACGATTTCGCTGATGACGATCAGGTCGAGACCGTAACGCTCGGCGATTGCCGACCAGTAGTGAACACCGGCGCCGCCGAGAGGGTCCACACCCATGCGCACCCTCGCCTCGCGGATCACGTCCATGTCGATCACGTTGCCGAGATCGGCGACGTAGGCGCTCATGAAATCGTGCCGGTGTGTCGTCGTGGCCTGCAGCGCTTTGGCGTGCGCGATTCGCTTCACGCCTTCAAGTCGTGCTTCCAGCAGGCGGTTGGCTTCGGCTTCGATCCAACCCGTGATCACTTGGCCTGCCGGGCCGCCGTGCGGCGGGTTGTATTTGAAGCCGCCATCGCGCGGCGGGTTGTGCGAAGGCGTCACCACGATGCCGTCGGCAAGGCCCGTGCTGTGTTTGTCATTGGGCTGAACGCGCCCGCGGTTGTATTCGAGGATCGCGTGCGAGACCGCGGGCGTCGGCGTGTACTCGTCGTTCATCGCCAGCATCACAACGACGCCGTTGGCGGCCAGCACTTCGAGCGCGCTGGCGCAAGCCGGCTGCGACAGCGCGTGCGTGTCGATACCCAGGAACAGCGGCCCGGCGATGCCGTGGGCCTTGCGGTAGTGGCAGATCGCCTGCGTGATGGCTAGCACATGCCATTCGTTGAACGAGCGATCGAACGCCGACCCGCGGTGACCTGAGGTGCCGAACGCCACGCGCTGCGCGGCGACCTTCGGGTCAGGCACGTCCGTGTGGTACGCCAAGACCAGCTTGCCCACATCGATCAGCATCGACGCAGACGCCGCTTGGCCGGCAAGAGCGCTGGTGCCGGTCGTCATCCTGGTCCGGCCCGGTGGGGCATTTGCCCTGCCTCGAAGACATCGACCCACTCACGCAGCCGCCCGGCGATGTGTGACACCGCCTCGGCGCGTGTCAGCGTCTGCGCTTGCCAGCCGACGAGGGCATCCCAGAAGGTCGTGCGGCCGACCGCAAAGCCGATGAAGCCGGGGACACCTGCCGCAGCGACCAGCCAGCGGCGCACCTGCGCCTCATCGGCGCCGCGGGCGAGCACGATGCAGCCCACCGTGTCGCGTCCGTCGCAGCGAGCCGCCGCGACGAAGCTCTCGAGTGGCGGTTCGAACTTGAACAGGCTCTTGACGTAAGCGTGCCGGTGGTCGAAGGGCAGCAGGTACAGGGGCTTGTCATAGCCGACGTTCATTGCGGATGCTCCGCCGGCGTGGCTTTGGCCGCTGCCGCTGTCGTTTCCGGTGCAGGGCACTTCGCTCTGATCCGCGCCAGCAGCCCGCCCCAGGATTTGGCGAATGCCAGCACGCCGTCGCGCTGCAACTGCGCCGCAAGCGCCTCGTCATCGACGCCTTCGCGCCTGAACTCTTCCAGCACCGCGTCGGCCAAGCCGCCATCGGCTGGCAGCGTGGTACCCGGCTGGCCGTGGTCGGCAAAGGCCAGCAAGGTTTTCTCGGGGATGGTGCTGATCGTCTGCGTCGCAGCCAGCGCTTCGACATACAGCGTGTCACGTGCGGCGGGGTCTTTGGTGGCCGTGCTCGCCCACAGCAGGCGCTGCGGCCAGGCGCCTGCCGCCGCCAGCTTGCGCCAGCGCGCGGAGGCCAGCAGGTCGCAATGCGCCTTGTAGCAGCGCATGGCCATCGCGATGCCCAGACGGTTGTGGAACGGCGGTGAAATCTCCTGCTTCACCGCAGCGTCCCAGCGGCTGACGAAGAGCGATGCCACGGACTGAACCCGGGGCGACAGACCCGCATCCAGGCGGCGCTCGATACCGCGAAGGTAAGCCTCGGCGGCATCAAGGTAGTGCTCGCGCGAGAACAGCAGCGTCACGTTGATCGGCACGCCATCGAAGATCGATTGTTCGATGGCTGGCAGGCCTTGCGGTGTGCCCGGAATCTTGATGAACAGGTTGGGCCGCGCGGCCCGCACGTGCAGTTGCGCGGCAGCGCGGATGGTGCCCGCCGTGTCGTCCGCCAGCAGCGGCGAGAGTTCGAGCGACACCCAGCCATCGACGCCGTCGCTGGCGTCGAAGGCAGGCCTGAACAGGTCGGCGGCCCGCGTCAGGTCCTGCAGCGCCAGCTCGAAGAAGATGCCCTCTTCCGACAGCCCGCGCGCGGCAAGCTTCTGGATCGCGTCGTCATAGCTGGCGCCACCGCCGATGGCGTGCTCGAAGATCGTCGGGTTGGACGTCAACCCGGTCACCGACAGGTCGGCGATGTAGCGCGCCAGCGTGCCGCTTTCCAGCAAGTCGCGCGTGATGCTGTCGAGCCACAGGCGTTGGCCCAGATCGTGCAGTTCTCGGGTGTTGGCGTTCATGGTGTTTCCTGCGGTGCACGGTTGTCGCGAAAGTCGCGAGGGTTGCGAAGGTCGCGAAGGTCGATATCAAGCAATTCGCCAATGCGCTCGATGGCGATGTCGGCGGGCGGGTAAGCAGCCACGGCGGCCGCATCCAGCGCGTAGTGGCCCTGGCGCGGGAAGACGGTGGTCAGGCGGCTTTGCATGACGGCTTTCATGGCCGACAGGATGCGCAACTTGTCGTCGACCATGACGTAGTGCCGGGCCGGGAAGTGGCGCTGCACGGCATCCAGCATCTGCTCTTTGTGGATGTAGATCAGCACCCGGCCGGCCACCGCATCCCACAGGCCGGAGCGCTGAATCTTGCGCGGCTGGAACACCACGTCACCATCGGTCAGGATCACCGTGGGTCCGCTTTCGCTAAGGCGCCTGACAACATCCAGTGCCTGCGCGTACAGTCGATCGGCGAAGGGGTAGTCGATCAGAAATCCCGACATCTTCAGCAGACGCATCTCGTCGCCCGGCAGGGGCTCGGCATCGAGCCGCCAGCGCTGCAGAGCGCCCAGATAGTCGGCATAGCCGAGCTCGCTGCGCAAGGCCACGAAGTGGGCCCAGTAGCGGCCTGCGGTGACGACGCCGAATTCTTGTTCCAGATGCGCGTGCAGATCGGCTATGACGCGGTCGTTGTCGAGCAGCGTGTTGTCCACGTCGAGCAGGAACACGGTGTCGTGCGGGGCGGTCATGCACAGTCCTTCTCGGGCCCAACCATGCCAATTTTCAAAGCTTCGCTCCGTCGCGGCGCGCGGATGCGCTGCGGCACTTGAATGAGCGCAGCGCTGTACGTACTGCCAGCGCGCAAGGGTGCGCCGCTTGGCAGCACGTGTCCGTGCGCTGCCGCACCCTCGAGTGAACGGCCCGGAAATAGATTCATGCACTTCGGCGAAGCTGTGTCTGTTGACGTACAGACAGCCGTTACAAGCTGGCGTAGCTTCGGTGTGTCGAGTCAACAGTCCAAGCACTTGTTCAGCGCTGCAGCTGGCCCGGACGTCACCGGAGAGTTGCATGTTGAAGGAAAGGCAACGCGCCAAATCCGTCGTCGAGGGTGATCACACCCGAGAGCACATCCGAGACCCGGCATGACCGCTCTGGTTGCAGCCACCCCGGGCCACAAAGGTCGCAGTGTCGATGCGGAGTTGCATGACCTGCAGCGCCAGACTTTCGGCTATTTCCAGCACGAAACGAATCCCGTCAACGGCCTGGTGATCGACAAGACGGCCCCCGGTTGGCCGGCCAGCATTGCCGCCACCGGGCTGGCGCTGGCGTGTTACCCGGTGAGCGTGGAACGCGGTTTCATGTCTCGCGCGGCGGCCGTGCAACGCACGCTGGCCACATTGCGATTCTTCTGGAACAGCCCGCAGGGCACCGAGCCCGACGCCACCGGCTACCAAGGGTTTTATTACCACTTTCTCGACATGCAGACCGGCCGCCGTGCCTGGAACTGCGAGCTGTCCACCGTGGACACCACCTTCCTGCTCGCCGGCGCATTGACGGCGGCCATGTACCTCGATGCCGACAGCACCGACGAAGCTGAAATCCGCGCGCTGGGTCACGCGCTCTATCGCCGCGCCAATTGGCAATGGGCACAGGACGGCGGGGCCACCGTGACGCACGGCTGGAAGCCCGAGAGCGGGTTTCTTCCCTACCGATGGGAAGGCTACGACGAGGCGCTGCTGCTGTATGTGCTGGGTTTGGGGTCACCGACTTTTCCGCTGCCCGAGCACAGCTATGCCGCGTGGACGTCCACCTACCAGTGGGCGCGTTGTTGTGGGCAGGATTACCTGTACGCCGGCTCGCTCTTCACGCACCAGCTGTCGCACGCGTGGATCGACTTTCGCGGCATCCAGGACGCCTTCATGCGCGGCAAGGGCATCGACTACTTCGAGAACAGCCGCCGCGCGACGCTGGCACAGCGCCAGTATGCGATCGAGAACCCTCCCGGCTTCAAGGGCTACGGCAGCCATTGCTGGGGCATCACCGCCAGTGAAGGCCCAGGCCCAGGCCGTCTGGAGGTCAATGGTGTCGAGCATGAGCTCTTCGACTACGTGGCGCGCGGCGTGCCTTACGGGCCCGACGACGGAACGCTTGCACCGTGGGCGGTGGTGGCGTCGCTGCCGTTCGCACCCGAAATCGTCTTGCCCACCATCGACTACTGCATTTACCAGGCCAAGTTGACGCAATTCAACTCGTACGGATTCAAGGCTTCGTTCAATCCGTCGCACCCGGGCGTGCCTGGCAACCCCTATGGCTGGTGGGTGTCACCGTGGCATTTCGGGCTCAACCAGGGGCCGATCATTCTGATGATCGAAAACCACCGTTCGGGCTTGCTGTGGCGATTGATGCAAGCCTGCCCGCCCATCGCCGCCGGGCTGCGGCGAGCCGGGTTCACCGGGGGATGGCTTCAAGACAACGTGGCAACCGACCCAGCCAGTGCCAATGGGTTGCCATCGACGAGCAGGAGAACAGCATGACCAGCATGACAACAGCCAGTCTTTCTAGATCCACTCCCTACGGCCTGCCGCCCGCGCTGAAGACTGCCCAGGCGGCGATGCAACTGCCGGAGGTGCAGGACATGCTGCGCCGGCTGTCTGCGCACCGGCTCGGCATCTTCATGCCGCACCAGCATGACGACGGCACGGGTGAATTTCAGCCGCTGCCCGACGATGCGATGCAGGTCGAGTCGGGTCTGACGGTGTCGTTCGAGCGCCTGGATGAAATAGCCCGGCGAACGGCGTCGTTTCTGCCCGTGGCTTGGCTCTGGCGCGCCGGCGCATCCACTGTGGCGGCTGTTTGCGAGATGGCTGATCAGGAAGGGCCCGAAGACGAAGAAAGGCCCGTCAAGCACAAACATCTCAAAGACATCCGTTGACCCAAGGAGTTGCGATGAAGACCAGTGTGATGAAGGTGCACGACATGCTTTCGGTACTGAGCGTATCCGGGGTTGAAGCGCGCATCGGTGAAGTGTCCGGTGTTGGAAGCGTCACGGTCGATTTCGCAGCGGGCAGTGCCACGGTGCGCTTTCGGTATTGAGCGTCCCAGGCGTCGAAAAGCGGATCGGCGAGGTGCCGGGTGTCGAAAGCGTGACCGTCAATCACGCCGCAGGCAGCGCGACGGTGCGCTACGACGAGACCCGTCTTCACGTGTCCGACATCAAGTCGGACGTTCGTCAACGTGGATACGACTCGGCGGATGAGACGTCGCCGACACACGCGGTCGAACACAAGCCCGCAAAAACGGGCGCAGCGCAGTCACCGACGCAGACATCGGACGCCGCCGCCCCACTGCTCGCAGCCGTGGCAACGAATGACGCGGCTCCTGAAGCTTCACAGACGCAGACGGCCGTTGTATCGGCAACCCCGGCTGCGGCCGATGGTGCTGCGAAGCTCGACGTCGGGCCGCCGCCTCCTGCAGCCGGCCCTTCAAAAGAACCCTCAGCCGAGCCAACCCCCATCGCCCCCCCCTGCTGACGCTGGTGCAGCCGTACCGCCGGATCCGCCCGCCGGCGAGGACGCAGAAGCTCAGCAGCCTGGCCTGGTCGAGAAGGCGACCACCTGGGTGCGAGAGGCGATCTCCGGTGACGACAAGGACATGGCCGCACCCGATGCGCCGCCAACAGCGCCCGCGGCCGATGCTCCCAAGTCTTCCGCGCCTGCGGCTGCCGCCAGCACCCCCACTGATCCCCACGCAGGCCATGCAGGTCATGCCGGCCACAAGCCACCCGCCGGTGCAGCCCCCGCGATGTCTGCCGGCATGGCACACGAGATGGGCCACAGCGGTGGTGACATGGGCGCGATGGTGGACCGCAGCCGCCGCGGTCGAGCAGGGGTCGGACCATCCACTGGCCCAAGCCATCGTGCGCCGGGCCGCCAAGCTCACCATCACGCCACCCACCGGCTTCGAGAACCTTGACGGCATGGGCGCGCGCGCCGAAACCGCCGCTGGCACGGTGGTCCTGGGCAACCGGCTGCTGATGGACAACCAGAAGCTCGCTCTCGGGTCCCTGGAGGCGCAGGCCAAGCGACTGCAGGCCGACGGCCGCACGGTGGTGCACGTGGCGCAGGCCGGGCGGGTGGTCGGCCTCATTGCCATCGCCGATGCGATCCGGCCCACGTCCAAAGCGGCCATCGCCAAGTTGCGCGAACGCAAGATCGAGGTCGTGATGCTGACCGGCGACAACCTGGCCACGGCCACGCGCATCGCCGCCGACCTGGGCATCGACAAAGTGCTGGCCGACGTGCTGCCGGGCCAGAAAGCCGAAAAGGTGAAGGCGCTGCAGGCCACCGGCAAGAAGGTCGGCATGGTGGGAGACGGCGTCAACGATGCACCCGCGTTGACTCAGGCCAACGTCGGTTTTGCCATCGGCGCCGGCACCGACGTGGCCATGGAAAGCGCCGACGTGGTGCTGATGAAAAGCGACCCCTACGACATCGTCGGCGCCATCGAGTTGTCGCGCGCGACGGTGCGCAAGATGCACCAGAACCTGTGGTGGGCGGTGGGCTACAACACGATTGCGTTTCCGCTCGCTGCTGGTGTGTTGTACCCGTTCGTGCTGAGCCCCGAGGTCTCCGCGATTTCCATGTCGGGCAGCACCTTGATCGTGGCGATCAACGCACTGATGTTGAAGCGCATTAAGCTGGCGGGCATTCGGCAGCCCGGCAAGGCCACTTCCGCCAAGTCCTCCGAGGCAGCTGACGCCGCACCGCAGCCCACATAGCGTGCCATGCAGGCCACCGCCCGGGCACGCAGATCACTTCTGCTTGGCTAGCCACTTGTCGAACTGCGCGATCTCTTTCTTCTGCGCCACGATGATCTGCCTGGCCATGGCCTTCAT
>JANOZF010000253.1:0-3412 GCA_031429255.1 Rubrivivax sp. | reverse complement strand
GGCCACGGCGCGATAGCAAAGCGGTTATGCAACGGATTGCAAATCCGTCTAGTCCGGTTCGACTCCGGATCGCGCCTCCAACCCCACCAGTCAACTCGCTGGCGCACCCGAGGGGCCTTCAAGAGGCCCCTTTTTCTTGCGCGCTTGCCGCTCATAATCGCGCCCAACCCGGCGCCCGGGTGGCGAAATTGGTAGACGCAGCGGACTTAAAATCCGCAGCCCCGAACAAGGGCGTACGGGTTCGATTCCCGTCCCGGGCACCACCGCTGTTGGCCCGACCATGAAGGCAACCCGCCATGGCCTTGTTTGCGCAGGATTCTCTGAACGACGGCGTCAAGACGCGCGAGGTACTGGGCTGGGCGATGTACGACTTCGCCAACTCGGGCTACACCACCGTCGTGCTCACAGCCGTGTTCAACGCCTACTTCGTGGGCGTGGTGGCGCAGGGCGCCGATTGGGGCACGCTGGTCTGGACGCTGGCCCTGGGGCTGTCAAACGCGCTGGTGATGATCACCATGCCCTTGCTGGGCGCCTATGCCGATGCCCATGCCGCGAAGAAGCGCGTGCTGGCGGTGGCCACCGTCGGTTGCGTTTTGTCGACGGCCGCGCTGGCTGCAGTGGGCGATGGTGACGTGGCGTTGGCGGTAGCCGCCGTGGTGGTTTCCAACCTCTGCTATTCCTGGGGCGAGTCGATGACGGCGGCTTTCCTGCCCGAACTGGCGCGGCGCGAAACCATGGGGCGGGTTTCAGGCTGGGGCTGGAGCTTCGGCTACTTCGGCGGCATGCTCACCTTGGGCCTGAGCCTGGGCTACGTGCTGTGGGCGCAGGGGCGGGGGCTGCCGGCCACCCACTTCGTGCCGGTGAGCATGTTGATCACCGCGGTGGTCTATGCCCTGGCCTCGCTCGCCACCTTCTGGTTGCTGCAAGAGCGTGCGCAACCGCGACCCCATCTGCAAGGCGGTGTGAAAGCGGCGACGCTGCGCTTGCGCCAGACCTGGCAGCAAGCCAGCCAGTACCAGGACTTCGTCTGGCTGCTGGCCTGCGCGCTTTTCTACCAGGCCGGCATCTCGGTGGTGATTGCGCTGGCCGCCGTGTATGCAGAGCAGGTGCTGGGCTTCAAGCAGACGCAGACCATGACGCTGGTGTTTCTGGTGAACATTGCGTCGGCAGTGGGCGCGTTCGGTTTTGGGTACCTGCAGGACCGCATTGGCCATCGGCCTGCGCTGGCTATCACGCTGTGGGGCTGGGTGCTGATGACGGTGCTGGCCGTGATGGCCACGACACCGGGCCTGTTCTGGGTGGCGGCCGTGCTGCCCGGTTTGTGCATGGGCAGCAGCCAGTCGGCTGGACGGGCTTTGGCGGCCCTGTTTGCGCCGCCCGCACAGACTGCCGAGTTCTTTGGCTTGTGGACCTTTGCCGTGCGCCTAGCGGCGATCATGGGCCCCATCACCTATGGTTTGGTGACCTGGATCACCTCGGGCAACCACCGCATCGCCATCCTCAGCACGGGTGGTTTTTTCCTGGTCGGACTGGTCTTGCTGCGTCGGATCGACGTCGTTCGTGGCACGAAGGCCGCCCAGACAGCGTCGGCCTGAAAGCTCGGTTTCGATAGAAAATAGAACGATCGTTCTATTTTTCGTTGTGGGGCCGGCACAGGGCGTGGTCGGCGGCCTAGAATCTTTGCTTTACGTCAACGTCAATTCAGCGCAGGAGCGTCGTTCATGAAGGTGCTGGTTCCCGTCAAGAGGGTGGTGGACTACAACGTCAAGGTGCGCGTCAAGAGCGACGGCACGGGTGTGGACATCGCCAACGTCAAGATGAGCATGAATCCCTTTGACGAGATCGCTGTCGAAGAGGCCGTGCGGTTGAAGGAAAAGGGCGTGGTCACCGAGGTGATTGCCGTTTCTTGCGGCGTCACCCAATGCCAGGAGACGCTGCGCACGGCCATGGCCATCGGTGCCGACCGCGCCATCCTGGTGGAATGCGGCGACGAGTTGCAGCCGCTGGCCGTGGCCAAGCTGCTGAAGGCGCTGATCGACAAGGAACAGCCCGGCCTGGTGATCCTTGGCAAGCAGGCCATCGACGATGACTGCAACCAGACCGGCCAGATGCTGGCGGCGTTGGCCGGTCTGCCCCAGGCCACTTTTGCCTCGAAGGTCGAAGTGGCCGACGGTTCTGCCTCGATCACGCGCGAGGTGGACGGTGGATCGGAAACGCTCAAGATCAAGTTGCCGGCGGTGATCACCACCGACCTGCGACTGAATGAGCCGCGCTACGTGACGTTGCCCAACATCATGAAGGCCAAGAAGAAGCAGCTGGACGTGTTCAAGCCCGCCGACCTGGGCGTCGACGTGGCCCCGCGCATCAAGACCTTGAAGGTTTCCGAGCCGCCCAAGCGGGGCGCAGGCATCAAGGTGCCTGACGTGGCCACGCTGGTGAACAAACTCAAGACCGAAGCGAAGGTGATCTGAGATGGCCGCCCTGGTAGTTGCTGAACACGACAACGCGTCCGTCAAGGGCGCCACGCTGAACACCGTCACGGCCGCATTAGCCTGCGGCGGTGACGTGCATGTGCTGATAGCCGGCTCGGGCGCTGCGGCAGCCGCACAGGCCGCCGCGCAGATCGCCGGCGTCACCAAGGTGCTGCACGCCGATGCGCCCGGCCTCAACCACGGCTTGGCCGAGAACGTGGCGGCGCAGGTGCTGGCGGTGGCTGGAAACTACAGCCACATCCTGTTTCCGGCCACGGCCAGTGGCAAGAACGTGGCGCCTCGCGTGGCCGCGTTGCTGGACGTGGCACAGATCAGCGACGCCACCAAAGTGCTGGCCGCTGACACCTTCGAGCGTCCCATCTACGCCGGCAATGCCATCGCCACGGTGCAGAGCCTGGACGCCACCAAGGTGATCACCGTGCGCACCACCGGCTTCGACCCCGCAGCTGTCAGCGGTGGCAGTGCGGTCGTCGAGATATTGGCAGCCGTGGCCGATTTCGGCAGCACCACGTTCATGGGCAGCGAAATCGCCAAGAGCGACCGGCCCGAGTTGACGGCAGCGAAGATCATCGTCAGTGGCGGCCGTGCTTTGGGCAGCAGCGAGAAATTCGCCGAAGTGCTGACGCCGTTGGCCGACAAACTGGGCGCTGCACTCGGCGCCAGCCGTGCTGCAGTCGACGCGGGGTACGCGCCCAACGACTGGCAGGTGGGCCAGACCGGCAAGATCGTGGCGCCGCAGCTCTACGTGGCCTGCGGCATCAGCGGCGCCATCCAGCATCTGGCCGGCATGAAGGACAGCAAGGTCATTGTCGCGATCAACAAGGATCCCGAAGCGCCGATCTTCAGCGTCGCCGACTACGGGCTCGAGGCTGATCTCTTCACTGCAATCCCCGAGCTGATCAGCAGCCTGTAGATCGGGC
>JANOZF010000252.1:0-13063 GCA_031429255.1 Rubrivivax sp. | reverse complement strand
CCCCCACCACCACCTCCACCACCACCCCCGCCGCCAGTCAACCAGGCGCCGGTGGTGAGTGCCACCACCGCCACCGTTTCAGAAGAAGGCCTGGCCGGGGGTCTGGCCGACAACACCGGCTCACAGGGCGACAAAACCAACGGGGCCAGCACCAGTGGCCGCGTCCACATCAGCGACCCTGAAGGCCAGCCTATCACCAGTGTGGTGCTGACAGCCCCCACCGTGGCGCTGACCAGCGGCGGCCAGGCCGTCACCTGGGCCGGTTCGGGTACACACACCTTGACGGCCAGCGCGGGTGGCCAGGTGGTGGCCACAGCCCGCATAGACGACCAGGGCAACTACTGCTTCAAACTGGCCCAGCCCGTGGACCATGCCAGTGGCAACGGCGAAAACGTGAAGACGCTGGAGATCGGCGTCACCGCCAGCGACGGCAAGTCCAGCGGCAACGGCCACTTGACAGTGAACATCGAAGACGATGCACCACAGATTGGCAACGCCAGTTCCAGCCTGCAAGGCGCCAACACCAATGTGATGGTGGTGCTGGACATCTCGGGCTCGATGGGCGACGCCGCCAGCGGCCTGGGCATGAGCAAGCTGCAAGCGGCCATCAAGTCGATAGAAAGCCTGCTGGAGCGCTACGACAGCCAGGGCGACGTGGCGGTGCGCCTGGTGGGTTTTTCCAGCGAAGGCAAAACACTGGGCAACTGCTGGACCAGCGTGGCGCAGGCCAAAACACTTCTGGGCACCCTGAAGGCTTGTGGCAGCACCAACTATGACGACGCGTTGGCCGACGCCATCGCCGCCTTCGGTTCGGCCGGCAAGATCGCTGGCGCTCAAAACGTGTCCTACTTTTTGTCTGACGGTTGCCCCACCGCAGCCTCGGGCAGCACGTCGACCTTGTCTGGCAGCAGCGGCGGCAAGTCCGACTACGGCATCCAGGCCGCCGAAGAAAAGAGCTGGACCGACTTTCTCAGCGCCCAGCGCATCAACTCTTACGCGCTGGGCATGGGCGGCGACGCCAGCGTCGCTGCGCTGAGCCCGGTGGCCTATGACGGCCGCTCGCAGACCAACACCGCGGCCACCGTGGTGGACAACTTTGCCGACCTTCGCAGCGTGCTCAGCAGCACCAGCGGCGGCACGGCTTGCGGCAAGCTGTTTGGCGGCGGCGCTGGCGCCCTGGGTGCCGACGGCGGCCATGTGCACAGCTTCAGCGTGGACGGGGTGACCTACACCTTCGACCCGGCTGCGCACGCGGGCGCCGGTGGTGTGTCGGCCAGCTCCACACAAGCCTTCGGCTTTGACAGCCACACCCAGACCCTGAGTGTGACCACAGCCGCCGGTGGCCAGTTTTTTGTCGACCTGGACGGCGGCGGTTATTCCTACCGCGCGCCGGCCACGGCAGGGGCCGGTTTTGCCGAGAAGTTCACCTTCACGCTGACCGACAACGACGGCGACCTGGCCGGCGGCAGCGGCACCGTGAGCGCTGGTATGCAGCAGCCGGCGGCCTTTGCGGCGCCGCAGATATTGGAAGGCAGCACCGGTGCCGACCACTTGCAAGGCGGTGCCGGCCACGACGTGCTGCACAGCGGAGCGGGCCACGACCACCTGTTTGGCGGACTGGGCAACGACGTCTTCAAGTGGGACCTGGCCGACCGCGGAACACCGGGCGCACCGGCCATCGACACCGTGCACGACTTCAACATGGCGCCCACCGCGTCGGGCGGCGACATGCTGGACCTGCGCGACTTGCTGGGCGGTGCGCTGCACGCGGGTGGCGTCGACAAGCTGCAGCAGTACCTGGACATCGACACCCAGTCGATGCCCGGCAGCACGGTGCTGCACATCAGCACCCAGGGTGGCTTTGCGCAGGGGCAGTTCAGCGCCCAGGCCGAAGACCAGCGCATCGTGCTGGACGGCGTGAACCTGCACGACGCGCTGTCGCTGGGCGCTGGAGCCAGCGAGGACCAGATGCTGCAAGAGCTGATCCACCGCAACAAGATCGAAACGGGTCTGTGACGCTTGCCGCCGGCCGCTGCAGGCCGCAGCGGCAAACGCCCCGAACCCACAAGGACACCACACCATGCCCTACGCCGTGCGCAACGCACAAGGCCTGATCACCAGCCTGCACCGGCACGACCCCGGCATTGGCGAACCGTTGCCTGCCGACGACCCCGATGTGCGCCACTTCCTGGGGCTGGACGGGGCAACCGGGCGTGCAAACAACGGTGACGGGGATGGCCAAGACGACGCTGGCGCCGACGCCGGTTTTGACCGCCTGGACGCCGACTTCATACGCGTGCTGGAAGACGTGATCGATGCGCTGACCAGCCGCAACCTGCTGAACATCACCGACCTGCCCGACATCGCGCAGACCAAGCTCTTTGCGCGCAAGAGTTTTCGTGAACGGCGGCCTAAAAATGCACTGGACTTGTTTCGTCCGGGTGACCTCGACAACGTGCTGTAGTGCGCCTTTCCGGCCTTACTGCAAGGTGGCTTCTGGGGCCCGCCTGGCAGCCCGCTGCCTGCACTGCGCTGGCGCTGCTGCGGCGCTGGGCATGGGGCCTTTGGCGGGCCGCGCGGGCGCCGGTTTTGCTGGCCGCGTTTTTTGCCGCGCTCCTGGCCGCGCACCCGCTGCACGCCTGGGACGCGCAGCAGATGCGCGCCGCCGCGCAACGCCTGGGCCCGGGTGCGGTGGCCGCGCTGGTGCCGCTGCAAAACATGTTGATCGAAGCGCGCGGCCAAGACGACGACGCGCGGTTGATGGCCGTCAACCAGTTCTACACCCTGCGCATCGACTTCAAACCCGACATCGAGGTTTGGGGCCAGGAAGACTATTGGGCGACACCGTTGCAGTCGCTGGCCGCGGGCCGTGGCGACTGCGAAGACTACGTGATCGCCAAGTACACCACGCTGCTGGCCATGGGCGTGCCGCGCAGCCGCCTGCGCCTGGTCTATGTGCGCGCCCGCATGGGCGACGCGCAGCAGGCGGTGGCGCACATGGTGCTGGCGTACTACGCCACGCCCACCGCCGAGCCGCTGATCTTGGACAACCTGCGTGCCGACGTGTTGCCCGCGTCGCAGCGCGGCGACCTGACCCCCGTGTTCAGCTTCAACAGCGAAGGCCTGTGGCAAGGCGTGGGCCAAGCCAGTGCAGGCGACCCGATGGCGCGCCTGTCGCGCTGGCGCGATACCTGGCAACGGATTCAGCAAGAAGGTTTTTTATGAGGTGCACCGTGTTCACTCTGTCTGCGATGTTGTCACTCAAGGGGCAGCCATGACCCTTACCCGCCGCATGGCGCTGTTCATCGCCAGCATGTTGTTGCTGGCCCTGGGCGGTGCACTCGTGATCCATACGCTGGCCGCGCGCGACGCGCTGCAGCAGCAGCAAGACGTGCGCAACCGCGACGCCGCTGCCGCGCTGGCGCTGGCGCTGTCGCAACAGCAGGGCGACGCGCAGGCGCTGAAGGCCGTGGCTGCAGCGCAGTTTGACCTGGGCCACTACCGGCGCATACGGTTGCTGGGCGCTGACGGCCAGCCGGTGTTTGACCTGCAACAGGCCACGCCGCAAGCGCGCACCCCCGAATGGTTTGGCCAGCTGCTGCCGATGGCGGCCGCCGACGGCAGCGCACTGGTCAGCGCCGGCTGGCGTGAAGTGGGCACGCTCAGCGTGGCCGCACACACCGCGTGGGCGCAAGAGTCGCTGTGGAATGCGAGTCTTCAAAGTGCTTCCCTGCTGGCCGGCCTGGCGCTGCTGGCCGCCGCGCTGACAGCCTGGATGCTGCGCGCCTGGCAGCGGCCGCTGCAGGCCACCGTGTTGCAGGCGCAGGCCTTGGCGCGCGGCCAGTTCATCGAAGCCCGTTTGCCCAAACTGCCCGAACTGCAAGCGCTGACGCGCAGCATGAACACCACCGTGCGCCGCCTGCGCGAGAGTTTTGCCGGCCAGGCTGAACAGGTGGCTTACCTGCAGCGCCAGGCGCAGTTGGACGCACTGACCGGACTGCCACTGCGCCAGCAGTTCATCGAGTTCATGGACCGCCGGCTCGCCCACCACGACGGCATGGGCCTGCTGATGGTGCGCGTGACGCCGCTGGAACAGATCAACGACCTGCACGGCCGTGAAGCTGCCGATAACGTGCTGCGCCAGGTGGGCCTGGTGCTGGCGCGTTATGCACGCTCCGAACCCGACAGTTTTGCCGGCCGCCTGGCCGGCCCCGACCTGGCTTTGCTGCTGCCGATGGCCGGCATGGCGGCCGACGTGGCGCCGTCGCTGTTGCGCGCGCTGCGCGATGCCGTGGAGCCCCTGAATGTGGGCGCGCAGGTGTGCGTGGCCGCCAGCGACGGCCTGCTGGCCGCCAGCGCCGAAAGTGCGCTGTCCCTGGCGCTGCCCGGCCTGGCGCTGGCCGACCGGGCCGGGGGTCTGCATGTGGCACAGCCCAACCTGGCCGGTTCGGCGATGGCCAGCCTGGCCGCCTGGCAGGCCCAGATCGGCAGCGCGCTGACCGAGCAGCGGACGCGCCTGGGCGAGTACCCGGTGCTGGACCCACAAGGCCAGCTTATCCACCTGGAGTGCCCGCTGCGCTTGCAACTGGACCCCGACGGCGCCTTCCAGCCGGCGGCCAAGTGGCTGCCGCTGGCGCGGCGCTGTGGCCTTTCGCCCAAGGTCGACCAGGCCGCCATCGGCCTGGCCCTGAAAGCCATTTCGCTGGACATGCGGCCACGCGCCGTCAATGTCGAACTGGCCTCGTTGGCTTCACCCGGATTTGTCGACGAGGTCAGCGCCCAGCTCGCGGCGCATCCGCAGGCCGCCAAGCGGCTGTGGGTGGAATGGGTCGAGACCAGTTCGCGTGGCGACTGGCACGCCGCAGCCGAGGCCACGCAGCACTGGCGCCGCCACGGTGTGCATATCGGCGTCGAACATGCTGGCGGGGCACCCGAACAACTGGCGCGTCTGCGGGACCTGGGGCTGGACTACGTGAAGGTCGACGCCCGCCACCTGCGCGGCGCCGCACGCGACCCCCATGTGCGGGCCTACGCACTCAGCCTGTCCGGCCTGATCCGCCTGCTGGGGCTGAAGGCACTGGCCGAAGGCGTGGACAGCAGCGAAGACCTCGCGATGCTGTGGCAACTGGGTTTCGACGGCGCCACCGGCACGGCGCTGCGCTCATCCGCGGTGGCCATGGCTGGCAAGCCCGCGCAGCGCACCGCCGCATTGCCAGCGCCCATCGAAACCAGCACGCATCCACTGTAGGCGCGGGCGGGCAGGGCGCGATGGCGCACGGCATGGACCCCAAGCTGGCCTACGACTCGAACCGCGACTTCATCCCCATCAGCAAGGTGCACACCGGGCCTAACGTGCTGGTGGTGCACCCTTACCAGCCGTTCAAGACCTTTCAGGAGCTGATCGCCTGCATCCGCAAGAATCCGGGCAAGCTGAACTACGGCTACACCCACGCGACTTCGGGCCACATGGCGATGGAACTGCTGAAGCAGGTGGGTGGCCTGGATGAAAAAGGTCGCGGCAAGCCACTCTGCATCGTCAGCCACTCTTGGGGGTTACTCTTGGGGGTCATACTCTTGGGGGTCAGGTCTCCCATTTCCCCCACCCGTGCACGCTCTGGGTCAGCGCTGCTTGGCCAATCGCCAGGCCGCAAACTCCACGCGGCTGTGCTCGTCTGTCGGTGGATACAGCCCGACGATGCTGCGCCCCTCCATCACCTTCTCGGTGACGAAGTCTTCGAAGGCCGTCATCTCCACCGCGTCGGCCGCCACTTCGTCGACGATGCCGGCCGGGATCACGATCACGCCCTCGCCATCACCCACCACCACATCGCCAGGCCACACCGCCACGTCGCCGCAGCCGATGGGCACGTTGATGTCCAGCGCCTGGTGCAGCGTCAGGTTGGTCGGTGCGCTGGGCCGGTGGTGGTAGGCCGGGAACGGCAGCCGCGCGATCTCCGGTGCATCTCGAAAACCGCCGTCGGTGACCACGCCGGCCACGCCGCGCTTCATCAGGCGCGAGACCAGGATGCTGCCCGCCGAGGCCGCGCGCGCATCCTTGCGGCTGTCGATGACGAACACCGCACCCGCCGGGCAGTCTTCCACCGCCTTGCGCTGCGGGTGGTCGCGGTTCTGGAACACGGTGATCGGGTTCAGGTCCTCGCGCGCCGGGATGTAGCGCAGCGTGAAAGCCGGCCCCACCATGTTGGCCAGGGCCTGCCCATCCAGCCCGCGCACCGGCCGCACGTCCTGGATGAACTGGTTGCGCAGACCGCGCTTGAACAGGGCCGTGCACAGCGTGGCCGTGCTGACGCCCATCAGTTGTTGACGGGTTCGGGGCTGCAGTGTGGTGATGGTCATGGCGCTATGGTGTTGAGGTGGAATGATGTCGGGCGCGCGGATAACGGCATCCGGCGGTGGCCACCGGGCATGCGGTCAATAGATCACCGGCTCGGGCACCGGAGCGCCAAAACTGGTTTCCAGAAAGTCGAAGTCGCAGCCCTGGTCGGCCTGCAGGATGTGCTGGCCGAACATCCAGCCGTAACCGCGTTCGTAGCGGCGCGGCGGGGGCAGCCACGCCGCCTTGCGGCGGGCCATCTCTTCGTCGCTGATGTTCAGATGGATGCGCCGCGCGGGCACGTCCACGCTGATGGTGTCTCCCGTGCGCACCAGCGCCAGCGGGCCGCCCACGAAGGACTCGGGCGCACAGTGCAGCAGGCAGCCGCCGTAGCTGGTGCCCGACATGCGTGCGTCGCTCAGGCGCAGCATGTCGCTCACGCCCTGCTTCAGCAGCTTGGTGGGGATCGGCAGCATGCCCCACTCGGGCATGCCTGCGCCCTTGGGGCCGGCATTGCGCAGCACCAGGATGTCGTCACCGGTGACATCGAGCCCAGGGTCGTCGACGGCCTTCTTCAGCGACGGATAGTCGTCGAAGACCAGCGCCCGCCCGGTGTGCTGCAGCAGGTGCGGCGCGCAGGCGCTGGGCTTGATGACCACACCATCGGGCGCGATGTTGCCGCGCAGCACCGCCAGCGCACCTTCGGCGTAGATGGGGTTGGCAAGTGGTCGTATCACATCGCTGTTATGCACCTCGGCGCCTTCGATGTTCTGCCCCACCGTGCGGCCGTTCACCGTCAGCGCTTCCAGCGCCAGGTGCTCGCGCATCACGTTCATCATCGCGGGCAGGCCGCCGGCGTAGAAGAAGTCTTCCATCAGGTAGCGATCGCCGCTGGGCCTGATGTTGGCGATAACGCCGACGCGGCGGCTCATGGCGTCGAAGTCGTCCAGCGTCACCGCATGGCCGGCGCGGCGGCTGATCGCCACCAGGTGGATGATGGCGTTGGTGCTGCAGCCCATGGCCATGGCCACCGCGATGGCGTTGTCGAAGTTGGCGCGCGTCAACATGCGCGCAGGTGTCAGGTCGTCCCACACCATCTGCACGATGCGCCGGCCGCAGTCGGCGGCCATGCGCACGTGGTTGGCGTCGGCTGCCGGGATGCTGCTGGCGCCAGGCAGCGTGAAGCCGATGGCCTCGGCAATGCCCATCATCGTGGCCGCGGTGCCCATCGTCATGCAGGTGCCGTGGCTGCGCGCGATGCCGGCTTCCATCTCTTGCCAGGCCTGGTCACTCAGGCGGCCGGCACGGCGTTCGTCCCAGTACTTGAAGGCGTCGCTGCCAGAACCCAGCACCTGGCCTCGCCAGTTGCCACGCAGCATGGGCCCGGCGGGCAGGTAGATGGCGGGCAGGCCCATGCTCAGCGCACCCATCAGCAGGCCGGGTGTGGTCTTGTCGCAGCCGCCCATCAGCACCGCACCGTCCACCGGGTGGCTGCGCAGCAGTTCCTCGGTTTCCATGGCCAGGAAATTGCGGTACAGCATGGTGGTGGGCTTGACCATGCTCTCGCTCAGGCTGATGGCCGGCAGTTCCAGCGGAAAACCGCCGGCCTGCAGCACGCCGCGCTTGACGTCGTCCACCCGCTGCTTGAAATGCGCGTGGCACTGGTTGGCGTCGCTCCAGGTGTTGACGATGGCGATCACCGGCTTGCCGATGTAGTCGGCCGGGCCGTAGCCCATCTGCATCACGCGGCTGCGGTGGCCGAAGCTGCGGAAGTCGTCGGGAGCAAACCAGCGCGCGCTGCGCAGTTGCTCGGGGGTTTTGGTGGTCATGGCTGGGGCGGCGTGCACGTGGGAAGGACAGCGTCGGTTGGCGGGGCGTTGGGCATGGTAGCTGCGGCAACGGGCCCGCAACGGCGGCTGGCGTGCCGCCTGTGCCAATATCAGGGTTGACACTCCCCCAAGGGGTGAGGTTTCTGGCCGGGCTGCAACCGGCCGTGCATCGCCCATCTGGAGCCTCCTCATGCCCACTGCTTTTCAGCGCCTTTCGACCCCATTCCAGCATGCGGCGGTGCTGGCGGCAGCCACCCTGCTGGCGCTGTCGGCCCCGGCTCTGGCCCAGGATTGGCCCGCTGCTGGCAAGACCATCCAGCTCATCGTGCCGGCGCCAGGCGGCAGTGGCACCGGCGACACCATCGCGCGCGTGCTGGCCGAAGAAATGGGCAAGCGCCTGAAGACCACTTTCGTGATCGACAACAAGGCCGGCGCCAACGGCAACATCGGTGCCGCAGCCGCCGCCGGCGCCCAGCCCGACGGCTACCACTTCCTGTTCAGCTGGGCCGGCACATTGGCGGTGAACCGTTCGCTGTACAAGAGCGTGCCCTTCGATGCGCAGGCCGACTTCGTGCCCATCTTGCTAGTGGCCGACGTGCCCAACATTCTGGTCGTCAACAACGAACTGCCCGCCAAGGACTTGGCCGAGTTCAGCCGCTACGCCAAGGCCAACCCGGGCAAGCTGAACTACGGCTCCACGGGCATCGGCAGCAGCATGCACCTGGCCGGTGAACTGTTCAAACGCGAGGTCGGTGCCGACATGCTGCACGTGCCCTACAACTCGCCGGGTACCGCCACCACCAATCTGATCGCGGGCGAGATCCAGCTGATGTTCCAGCTGATTCCCGGCATCGCCGGCCAGGTCAAGGGCGGCAAGGTGCGCGCGCTGGCGGTGATGGCGCCGCAGCGCTCGCCGGCGCTGCCCGACGTGCCGACCACGGCCGAGCTGGGGGCACCGCGGTTGCTGTCGTCCACCTGGTTTGCACTGCTCGCGCCCAAGGGCACCGCAGCGCCGGTGGTGGAGCGCATGAACGCGGTGGCCAACGAGGTGCTGGCCGACCCGGCCGTCAAGAAACGCCTGGCCGACATGGGCGCCAGCACGCTGGGCGGCACGCCGCGCCAGCTGGCCGACCAACTGGCCACCGAGATCGACAAGTGGGCGCGCGTGGTGCGTGACGCCAGGATCGCGGCACAGTGACAGCGGCTTCTCTGCCAGCCACACCGGCGCTGCTGCGCGCGGGCTGGACAGGCCCGGGCCCTGTCGGCCTGCCGATGGCGCAGCGTGTGCTGGCCGCTGGCTTCCTGCTGCAGCTGTGGGCGCGCCGGCTGCTGCAGGCCGCAGGGCAAGCCGCACATGCCACGTGCCAGCGCCACGGCGACCAGGCTGGCTTGCAGATGCTGGCCAAGACCTGAGGCCCAGCAGCGATGTCCTCGTCGACAGTCACGCCACCGTCGCCCGCGGCCGTGGGCCTGGCCGCGTTGCGGGACCGCCTGGCCTACGACATGGCCTGCCTGCAGCTGCCCGCCGCGCGCTGGACGCCAGCCCTGCTGCATCAGGGTCAGCCCGTGGCGGACGTGGCCATCATCGGCGCCGGCATGGCCGGGCTGGCGCTGGCCGCGGCGCTGCACCACAAGGGCATGGCCGTCGACCAGTTCGACGAAGCCGACGCCGGCCTGGAAGGCCCCTGGGCCACCACCGCCCGCATGGAAACGCTGCGCAGCCCCAAGCAGTTGGCGGGGCCGGCGTTGGGCCTGGCGTCGCTGAGCTTCCGCGCCTGGTTCGAAGCGCAGTTCGGGGCTGCGGCCTGGGATGCACTGGACAAGATCCCGCGCCTGCAGTGGATGGACTACCTGCGCTGGTACCGCGAGGTGCTGGGCCTGCACGTGCAAAACGGTCACCGTGTCACCGATGTGCTGCCCCACTCCGACGGCCTGGTGCAACTGCGGCTGCGGGCCCAGGGTCAGACCGTCGATCGATGGGCACGGCGCGTGGTGCTCGCCACCGGGCGCGCCGGGCTGGGCGGGCCCGCCATTCCAGCGCTGGCGCACCGGCTGCCACGTGCGCGCTGGGTGCACTCGGCCGACGCCTTCGACCACACCCGACTGCAGGGCCTGCGCGTGGGCGTGGTGGGCGCCGGCGCTTCGGCCATGGACAGCGCGGCCACCGCCCTGGAGGCGGGTGCCGCCCAGGTGCACCTGCTGGTGCGGCGGCCCGACATTCCGCGCGTCAACAAGGGCAAGGGCGCATCGCACCCCGGCTTCGTGCAGGGGCACGCCGGCTTGTCCGACGACTGGAAATGGCGCATCCGCCACTACATCAACACGCAGCAGGTGCCGCCACCGCGCAACAGCACGCTGCGCGTTTCGGGCCATGCCAACGCGCACTTTCACCTGGGCTGCGCCATACATGAAGTTGCCGAGATTGGCAGCGCTCTGCGCGTGCACACCACTGCCGGCAGCATCGAACTCGACTTCCTGATTTTCAGCACCGGATTTGCCGTCGACTGGAGCCAGCGTCCGATGCTGCGTCACATCGCACCACACGTTCGCCTGTGGAAGCACCGCTACCAGCCGCCGCCCGGCGAAGACGACGCCGAGCTGGCCGAGTTCCCCGACCTCGGCCCGGCCTTCGAGTTTCAAGCCCGCACTGAAACGCCCTGCCCCGGGCTCGAGCGCGTGCACTGCTTCTGCTACCCCGCGGCGCTGTCGCTGGGCGTCATCACCGGCGACATCCCGGCCATCAGCGAAGGGGCGCTGCAACTGGCCGCCAGGCTGGCCGGGCTGTCGTATGCCGAAGACATCGATCACCACTTTGCCCGCATGCAGGCCTTTGCCGAGCCCGAGGTCTTCGGCGACGAATGGACGGCGTCGCCGCTGCCGCCCGCCGGCCCGCTGCCACCATCACCACCACCGTCCGCGCCGCCTCCAACCGAAGGTCCGACCCATGCCTGAACCCAGCACCAACGCCGCCTTGCCGGCCGCGATCGAAGTCGACGTCATCGACCGCGCAGCCGGCCTTGCACCCGGCCAGGCGCTGTTTGCCGCGCGGCGCTTCCGGGCACCCGTGGTGCAGGCCACGCAGGCCAGCCACGACGCCATCCTGTTGCAGCCGGTGCTGGGCCTTTCGGTGGCCGACCGCCTGCGCGTGGCGGTGCACGTGTGCCAGGCCAGCGACGCCGACAGCCTGGTGCAACACTACTTCGAACTGCTGAAGAACACGCCCGATGGCGCACCGCCGCACCACCCTGCGCTGGAAGCGATGAAGCACTTTGCCGCCACGTTGACCACCCATCCCCACAGCGGCGACCGCGCCGCCATCGAAGCGCTCAAGGCCGCAGGTCTGGCCGAAGAAGCCATCGTCGCGCTGGCGCAGCTGGTGTCTTTTCTGGCCTACCAGACACGCGTGGTGGCGGGGCTGCTGGCCATGAAGGCAACCGCGGCAGAGAAGCCGGGAGCGCAGGCATGAGCACCGCCACGACCATCCGCCGCAACGGCTTCACCAACGAAACGCTGGACTGGGCTTCGTGGCTGCAACCGCTGGACGTGGCCACGGCCAGCGAGCTGCAACTCGCGGTGCTGGACGAAAGCCACCCCCAGGCCCGCACCTCGGCCTACTACCGCACGCTGGTGCACCAGCCCGCGATGCTGCGCCACCGCTCGGCGGCCTACAACGCCATCATGTACGCGCCCGGCGGCCTGCCCCGCGCTGAACGTGAACTCGGTGCGATGGTGGTGTCGGTCACCAACGGCTGTGTCTACTGCACCTCGGTGCACGCACAGCGTTTCACGCAACTCTCAAGGCGCACCGACACCGTCGAGCAGGTGTTCGACAACCCCGCCAGCGCCGGCACCACCGAACGCGAGCGCGCCATCGCCACCTTTGCCCAGGCGGTGACGCTGCGTGCACATGCGCTGGGTGCCGACGACATCGCGCCGCTGCGCCGCGTGGGCATGAGCGATGAAGACATCATCGACCTGCTGCACGCGGTGGCCATCTTCGGCTGGGCCAACCGGCTGATGCACAACCTGGGCGAGCCGGTGGCAGCGGCCTGATCACGCCACTGGCGCGGCGGGACCAGATCACGCCGCTGGCAAGCGGGGCTAATCGGCAAACGAATAGGGGCCGCCTTTTTCCAGCGCGCGCCGGTAGGGCGCCCGCGCATGCATGCGCTGCAGCACGGCCTGCAGGCGCGGGTGCCCGGCGCCCAGGCCGGCACGTTGCGCCGCGGCTTCCAGCGGAAAGCTCATCATCACATCGGCGGCGCTGAAGTCGGGGCCGGCGAACCAGTCGCGCCCGGCCAGCTCGGCTTCCATGAAGTCGAGCTGGCTGGTCAGATTGGGCGTGATGAAACCCGTCATCACCTGCTTGACGATGGCCTTGGCCACGGGCTTGACGAAGAAAGGCATTGGCGCTGCGGCGATGCGGTCGAAGACCAGCTTCATCACCAGCGGCGGCATGGCAGACCCTTCGGCAAAGTGCAGCCAGTAGCGGTAGCGCAGGAACTCCGGCGTGCCGGCGGCAGGGCGCAAGCTGCTGTGGCCGGCCAGGTCGAGCAGGTATTCGACGATGGCGCCCGTTTCGGCCACCGTGGTGGGGCCATCGGTGATGACTGGCGACTTGCCCAGCGGATGCACGCGCTTGAGCTCGGGCGGCGCCAGCATCGTGGTGCGGTCGCGTTCGTAGCGCTGCACCTTGTAGGGCAGCTGCAGCTCTTCCAGCAGCCACAGCACGCGTTGCGAACGGGAGTTTTCGAGATGGTGTGAGCGCCAGTGCGGACACGCGCTCAGATGCCGGTAATGTTGGTTTCTTTAATGGACGTGTTGTGTTCTCTGAGCCGTCGATCCGCTGATGGCTGACGAAGACCGATGAGATTCGCCTGCCTGGCCGCCCGAGGGCGGC
>JANOZF010000251.1:0-23916 GCA_031429255.1 Rubrivivax sp. | reverse complement strand
AACTTGTTGCTCAATTGACTGACATGGATGAGGCCGTCCTGGTGCACACCCAGGTCGACGAAGGCGCCGAACTGCGCCACGTTGCTGACGGTGCCTTCGAGCACCATGCCACTCAGCAGATCCTTGATGTCCGACAGCCCTTCGTTGAAGCGCGCCACCACGAAGTCGGGCCGCGGGTCGCGGCTGGGTTTTTCCAGCTCGGTGATGATGTCAGCCACCGTGATGGCACCGAAACGCGCGTCGGCAAAGGCCTCGGGCCTGAGCGTGCGCAGCACGTCGGCGCGGCCCATCAGCTCTTGCACCGGGCGTTGCGTGCTGGCCAGCTTCTTGTGCACCACCGGGTAGGTCTCGGGGTGCACGCCGGTCATGTCCAGCGGGTTGTCGCCATCGCGGATGCGCAGGAAACCGGCCGACTGCTCGAAGGTCTTCGGCCCCAGGCCGGCCACGTCCAGCAACTGGCGGCGGTTCTTGAAAGCACCGTGGGTGTCGCGCCAGCGCACGATGCTGGCAGCCACGGTGGCGCTCAGCCCTGACACGCGTGACAGCAGCGGGGTGCTGGCAGTGTTCAGGTCCACGCCCACCGCGTTCACGCAATCCTCGACCACGGCGTCGAGGCTGCGCGCCAGCCCGCTCTGGTTGATGTCGTGCTGGTACTGCCCCACGCCGATGCTCTTGGGGTCGATCTTCACCAGCTCGGCCAGCGGGTCCTGCAGCCGGCGCGCAATGCTCACCGCGCCGCGCAGGCTGACGTCCAGGTCGGGCAATTCGTTGCTGGCAAATTCGCTGGCGCTGTAGACGCTGGCGCCGGCTTCGCTGACCACCACCTTGTCGAGCTTCGCCTCAGGAGCCAGGGCAGCGATGCGCTTGATGAGGTCGCCGGCCAGCTTGTCGGTCTCGCGGCTGGCGGTGCCGTTGCCGATGGCGATCAGGTTCACGCCATGCGTGGCCACCAGGCGGCCCAGCGCGTGCAGCGAGCCTTCCCAGTCCATGCGCGGCTCGTGCGGGAACACGGTGTGTGTGTCCAGCACCTTGCCGGTGTCGCTGACCACCGCCACCTTCACGCCGGTGCGAATGCCGGGGTCCAGACCCATCACCACGCGCTTGCCCGCCGGTGCGGCCAGCAGCAGGTCGCGCAGGTTGTCGGCAAACACCTTGATGGCCACCGTTTCGGCATCTTCGCGCAGCTTGGTGAAGAGGTCGCGCTCCAGGCTCAGGCTGAGCTTGACCTTCCAGGTCCAGCCGATGGTCTTGCGGATGAGATCGTCTGCCGCGCGCTTGCGGTGGCTCCAGCCCAGGTGGATGGCGATGCGGCCTTCGGCCAGGCTGATCTGCCCCGGCACCGCCTCTTCGTTCAGCACCAGCTTGGCATCCAGCCATTCCTGCGAGCGGCCACGGAAGACGGCCAATGCGCGGTGGCTGGGCACGGTTCGGATGGGCTCGGCGTAGTCGAAATAATCTCGAAACTTGGCGGCGTCTGGGTGGGTGCCGTCCTTGCCGTCGATCAACTTGCTTTGCAGCAGGCCTTCGGCCCACAGCCATTGCCGCAGCTGGCCCACCAGCGTGGCATCTTCGGCCCAGCGTTCGCTGAGCAGATCGCGCACGCCGTCCAGCACCGCGGCTGCATCGGCAAAGCCGCCTTCCACGTTGACGAAGGCCGCCGCTTCGGCCAGCGGTTGCAGCGTGGGGTCTGCATACAGCTTGTCAGCCAGCGGTTCGAGGCCCGCCTCGCGGGCGATCATGCCCTTTGTGCGGCGCCTGGGCTTGAACGGGAGATAGAGGTCTTCCAGCTCCTGCTTGGTGGGCGCGGCCTCGACTGCTGCGCGCAATGCGGGCGTCAACTTGCCCTGCTCTTCGACGCTCTTGAGCACCACCGCGCGCCGGTCTTCCAGCTCGCGCAGGTAGGACAGGCGGGTTTCCAGTTCACGCAGCTGGATGTCGTCCAGGCCGTCGGTGGCTTCCTTGCGGTAGCGGGCGATGAAGGGCACGGTGGCACCCCCATCCAGCAGTTCAACGGCGGTGTTGACCTGCGCCGGCCGAACCTTCAGCTCGGCGGCGATTTGCAGAACGATCTTGTTCAAGAAACGAAGGCCATGAAGGCAGAAAAAGCGAAGCGGCGGAGTTTAAGGCGCCGGCATCGGCCGATCTGGTGGCGTTCAGATGGCGCCGCGCACCACGCGCAGCGCCTGCAGCTGCTCATGCACGTCGTGGGTCATCAGTGCCAGGAAGGCCAGCAGCAGCAGGTAGTAGGCGCCATATTCCAGCTTGATGGAGGTCTTCACCGCGTAGTAGGTCTGCGCTTCGGGGCTGTCGCTGCGGTATTTGATGGCCTTCCACACCTGCGGCGCCGCCAGAAACGCAATCAGGATCAACATCGGGCTGGGCCGGTACAGAAACAACGCGGCCAGCACCGGCACGCCTACCAGCCAGACCCGCGGGCTGAGCACGGCGGTGATGCGCCCGCCGTCGAAGGGCGACAGCGGAATCAGGTTGAACAGATTGAGGAAGAAGCCCGAATAGGCCACCGCCAGCAGCCACGGCGCGCTGTAGCTCTTGCCCAGCCAGTAGACCACCAGTGCACCCACAGTGCCCAGCAGCGGCCCGCCCAGGCCAACATAGGCCTCGGTTTCGGCGTCGTGCGGCATGTCCTTGAGCTGGATCCAGGCACCGACGAAGGGTATGAAGGTGGGCGCGCCGACCTGCAGCCCGCGCTGCCTGGCGGCGATGTAGTGGCCGGCTTCGTGCACGAACAGCAGGCCGACAAAACCGACGGCATAGCGCCAGCCGAAGATGAAGGCATAGACCACCACCGAAATCAGCATCGTGCCGCCGGTGGTGAGCAACTTGCCGAGCTTGGCGCCCGACAGCAGCAGCAACAGGATCTTCAGCATGAAGGGCTGCGTTCGGTGCGCGGCAGGGGCCGGCAGCCTCAGGGCGCCACAGGTGGTTTGGGCTTGCGCTTGAACAGCTTGGCTGCGCCGGCGCCGAACAAAGCCAGCCCCACCAGGATGACTTTCGCGAACTTGGCGATGAAGGCCAGTGCCAGCGCCAGGAAGCCCAGCTTCTTGGCTGCCGCGCCCACCACAAGCGCGGCCAGCCCGTATTCAGCCACGCGGTCGGTCTTGGAGTCGAAGTCGGCGTAGCGCTTGCCTTCGCTGTAGGTCAGCGCTGACAGCAACGTATGGGCCTGGGGCTTGTCCCTGGCCAACTCGTCCAGGCCGGTCACCAGATTGAGGCTGAAATAGCCTTCGCGGCCCAGCGCATAGGTGTTGTAGTTGACACCCTGCGGCGCGTTGGCTGCCGCGCCTTTGTCGCGCGAGCTCATCGCCCAGACCAGCCGGTGGCTGGCGGCGTCGTAGCTCGGGGGCTGCACCCAGCCCAGAATCTCCATCGCCGGCCCGCCCAGCTTGACGCGTTCTTCGTTGCTGGCTTCGGTGCCTTCACGGTAGGTTTTCAGCAACTCATCCGCATTCCAGTCCTTGGCGTCGTCGTCCTTGACGTAGCCCGCAGGTTCGAACCGAACGGTGACAAACCAGTCGCCGTCGCCCTGCGGGAAGACCAGACCTTGCAGCCGAGGGTCCTGCCCCGGGTTGCCCATGGCATTGAGCAGCTTGCCGGCATGGGGTTGGGGGACAAATGCCATGCCCGCCGGCAAACGCAGCACCGCCTGGCCGGCCAGTTCAACATCCGCCGGGCCGCTGCGGGCGGCTTTCATCGCATCGGCCTGCACCTGGCGCGCCTCCTCGGGCGTCAGGGCCCACGCAGGGCACCCCAGCACCAGCCCGCAAACCGCCATCAGCAGGGAAAAAAAGCTTCTGAACATGGTGACCTCCCGATGCCGTGGCCTGCAGCTGCGGCTGCGCAGACTGTCAGAACCCGATGCATTCATGAATCGATGCTAACCGGGGCGCTGGCGCGCACCCAGAGCATGCCCAGGGGCGAGCCGCCAGACCCGAACGCACAAACCCACCCGCTGCAGGCTGCCCGTGCCATGATGTTGCGGCCGTCTTCACGACGGCTCAGCCGCACAGGAGGACCCCGCCATGCGCTCCCTGAGCACCCGCGCCAGTGCGCTGCTGCTGGCCGGCTCCGTCGCCCTGCTGGCGGCCTGCACGGCACTGCCGCTGTCGCCATCGGCGCCGCCCCGGTTCTTGCACGATGCTCATTTCGGGGCGCCATCCGACAGGCCGGCTGGGCCCGATCTCTTCGAGCTGAGCCCGGCCATGCGGGCTTATGCCAATGAACATCTAAACCCCGCTGCATTGAAGGCGCTGGCCTCGAGAGACCCCCGACAGGCCCTGGTGGCAGCGCTTTACCAGAACAACCGGCTGCGCCTGAGCTACGACGACTCGGTCACGCGCACGGCGGCGCAGGCCTTCGAGCAGCGCGCCGGCAACTGCCTGTCGCTGGTGCTGATGACGGCGGCTTTCGCCAGGCACCTGGGCTTGCCGGTGACGTATCAGGTGCTCGACGTCGACGAGACCCATGAACGCCGGGGCGGCCTGTACCTGAGCAGCGGCCATGTCAACGTGGTGCTGCGGCGGGCCGCACTGGCGCCCCTGCGCCGTGGCTCGGCCGAGGAATTCGATCTGGTGGTGGACTTCCTGCCCGGGCGCGAGGTGGCGGGTGCACGCGTGCGCCAGCTCGACGAGAGCACGCTGGTGGCCATGTTTCACAACAACCGGGCGGCCGAACTGCTGGCCGCGGGGCAGACCACGCAAAGCTACTGGCAGGCACGCGCCGCGGTGCTGCAAGACCCGGGCTTCTGGCCCGCGTTGAACACCCTGGGCGTGGTCTATCAACGCGCCGGGCTGCCCGACGCCGCAGAACAGGCGTTTCGGCAGGTGCTGAACGCCGAACCCCACAACGTGGCGGCGTTGAGCAACCTGGTCGGCAGCCTGCAGCGCCAGGGCCGCCTGGCCGAGGCCGAACCGGCTGCGCGGCTGCTGGCGCGCCTGCAACCTTTGCCACCGTTCCAGGCCTTTGACGCCGGCCGGCTGGCCATGCAGGCCGGCGAACACGAACGGGCCCGGCGCCTGTTTGATCAGGAGCTGGAACACCAGCCGCATCAGGCCGAGGTACACCACTGGGCGGCCATGGCCCATTGGCAGCTGGGCAATCACAGCCGTGCGCTGCATCACCTGGCCCTGGCGCGCGACCACAGCGGCACCCGGTCTGACCAGGAGCGTTACAGCGCCAAGCTGGAGAGTCTGCGCACGCTGGCGCACTGAGGGCGGCGGCTGGCGCGGCGGCCTGGCCGCCGGATGGCCGCGGCAGGGAACCATCGGCCCGCACCTTGTTGGTTCCGCATCGAAACCACATGCATCAAATTGGTGCAAACCGTCGGTCTCTGCGTCGATCGGACCGCACCAAGTAAGGCACGCAATTTGCTTGGATTGGTGCGCATCTTCAATCAACGCACCAAATACAAGCGGCGCAAGGCTGCGAGGAGACACCCTGTGGATCAAGTCAAACAAGGCACCGACGCCCTGTTCATTCTGCTCGGCGCCATCATGGTGCTGGCCATGCATTCGGGCTTTGCCTTTCTCGAACTGGGCACGGTGCGCAAGAAGAACCAGGTGAATGCGCTGGTGAAGATCCTGGTGGACTTTGCCGTGTCCACTCTGGCCTATTTCTTCATTGGCTACACGCTGGCTTATGGCGTGAACTTCTTCACCGGGGCCGAGGCACTGGCGCAGAAGAACGGCTACGAGCTGGTGAAGTTCTTCTTCCTGCTGACCTTTGCTGCGGCCATACCGGCCATCGTGTCGGGCGGCATTGCCGAGCGCGCGCGCTTCGGGCCGCAGTTGGTGGCCACCGCGCTGCTGGTGGCCGTGTTCTACCCGCTGTTCGAGGGTGTGGTGTGGAACCAGGGCTTTGGCATCCAGGCCTGGCTGAAGGCCACCACCGGCGCCGAGTTCCACGACTTCGCCGGCAGCGTGGTGGTGCACGCGGTGGGCGGCTGGATCGGCCTCGTGGCGGTGCTGTTCCTGGGCCCCCGGTCCAACCGCTACCGCAAGGACGGCGCCATCAGCGCGCACCCGCCTTCGAGCATTCCCTTTCTCGCCCTGGGGGCCTGGGTGCTGGCCGTGGGCTGGTTCGGCTTCAACGTGATGAGCGCGCAGACCATCGACAAGATCTCGGGGCTGGTGGCGGTGAATTCGCTGATGGCCATGGCCGGCGGCACGCTGGTGGCGGTGCTGCTGGGCCGCAACGACCCCGGATTCGCCTACAACGGCCCGCTGGCCGGGCTGGTGGCCGTGTGCGCAGGCTCCGACGTGATGCACCCCGCAGGCGCACTGGTGACGGGCGGCGTGGCCGGTGCGGTGTTCGTGCTGATGTTCACCTGGACACAGAACCGCTGGAAAGTGGACGACGTGCTTGGCGTGTGGCCATTGCACGGCCTGTGTGGCGCCTGGGGCGGCATCGCCTGCGGCATCTTTGGGCAGGGCGCCTTGGGCGGCCTGGGCGGGGTTTCAATGGCCGCGCAGCTGCTGGGCACCTTGATGGGCGTGGCCTGGGCACTGGTGGCCGGCGTGGTGGTTTATGGCGGCCTGAAGGCCTTCACGCCACTGCGGATGACCATAGAAGAGGAATACGAAGGCGCCGACCTGTCCATCCACAAGATCGGCGCCACGCCCGAACGCGAAGTCAGCTGGTGAGGCTGCAGGTGGTGCTCAGCCCCGTTCGTGGGCCCGAGCCTGCATCCACGCCGCTGCGCCCTGCCCGGCCACCCGGCCGGTGGCAAAACAGCCGGTGAGCAGATAGCCGCCCGTCGGGGCCTCCCAGTCGAGCATCTCACCGGCCACGAACACGCTGGGGCGGCTGCGCAGCATCAGCTGTTCGTCCAGCCCCTCGAAGCGCACGCCACCGGCGCTGCTGATGGCCTCGGCGATGGGGCGCGTGGCGGTCACGCGCACCGGCAGTGCCTTGATGTACGCCGCCAGTTGATCAGGGTCGGCCTGCGCGGCCTTGGGCACCAGTTCCCACAACAGCGCTGCCTTGGCGCCATCGATCTTCAGGCGGCTCTTCAGGTGCGTGGCGAGTGACCTCGTGCCCCTGGGATGCGCCAGTTCGGCGCGCACCCAGTCCAGGCTGCGCGCATGCAAAAGATCGAGCAGGAAGGTGGCCTGGCCTTCGCGCGCGAGGCCCTCGCGCAGGCGCGAAGACGCGGCATACACCAGGCTGCCCTCCACGCCCGATGCCGTGAGCACCATCTCGCCGGCCTGGTGCCAGTCGCCGATGGTGACGGCCACGCCCTTCAGCGGCGCACCCGCAAACCGTTGTTTCAGGTGTTCTGACCACGGCACCTCGAAGCCGCAGTTGCTGGGCTGCAGCGGTGCCAGATCGGCACCGGCCGATTGCAGCACCGGCCACCAAGCTCCGTCGGAACCCAGTTGCGGCCAGCTGGCGCCGCCCAGCGCCAGCACGGTGGCCGTGGCGCTGTGCTGCTGGCGTCCGGCCGGTGTGTCGAAGACCAGGCTGCCATCGTCTGCCCAACCCTGCCAGCGGTGGCGCATGTGCAGGTGCACACCCTGCGCGCGCAAGCGGTGCAGCCAGGCGCGCAGCAGCGGCGCGGCCTTCATGTCGGTGGGAAACACCCGCTGCGAGCTGCCCACGAAGGTGGTGATGCCCAGCCCGGCCGCCCAGGCGCGCAGTTCATCGGGACCAAAGG
The DNA here is from genome assembly GCA_031429255.1 of Rubrivivax sp. Lineage (GTDB taxonomy): Bacteria > Pseudomonadota > Gammaproteobacteria > Burkholderiales > Burkholderiaceae_C > Rubrivivax. The sequence continues at coordinate 16,244 of JANOZF010000251.1, read as the reverse complement.
CCTGCAGCCACGGCCGCAGCCGGTCGGCGCGCTGCGCGTAGCGGGTGGTGAAGGCGGGCAGCGGCTCGGCATGGGTGAGGTTGAGGCCACCGACGCCGGCCAGCAGGAACTTGCGACCCACCGATGGCATGCCGTCGAACACGTGCACTTCCAGACCCTGTTCAGCCGCCAACTGCGCTGCCATCAGGCCCGCGGGGCCAGCGCCGATGACCGCCAGCCAACGGCCCGCCGAAGGCGCATGGGACGAAGCGGGGATCGAAGGCGCGTTGGCAGGTTCAGGCAAGGTCATGCGCCGACTGTAGGCCACGCGGCGCGCGCGTGAGGCTGCAGGTGCCAGCGGGCGCCATCATCGAGTGCCACGTGCCGCCTTGCGAGGCCGTGTTCGAGATCGAACTGCTACAGCCCCAACAGCTGGCCCGAGGTTGACGAGGCGCGGGCCGAAAATGGTGAAGGCAGCAGGCGATGCTCGCTGCGCAACCACAGACCGCCCGACGGGGGAAGCCCCCTTTCAATGCTTCAGGCGGCCACTGGCGTGCGGATCAGGTAGTCGAAGGCCGACAAAGCCGCCTTGGCGCCGTCGCCCGCGGCGATGATGATCTGCTTGTAAGGCACGGTGGTGGCGTCACCGGCCGCATAGACACCCGGCGCGCTGGTGGCACCATGGGCGTCGACGATGACCTCGCCATAACGCGATAACTCCAGCGCGCCCTTCAGGAAGTCGGTGTTCGGCACCAGCCCGATTTGCACGAACACCCCTGCCAGCTCGATGGCGTGTTCTGCGCCCGTGGCGCGGTCGGCATAGCGCAGGCCGTTCACCCTGCTGCCGTCGCCGGTGATCGCAGTGGTCTGTGCATTCAGGTGCACGGTCACGTTGGGCAGGCTGTGCAGTTTCTTCACCAGCACGGCATCGGCTTTCAGCTGGGGGGCGAACTCCACCACCGTGACATGGTCGACCACGCCAGCCAGATCGATCGCGGCTTCGACACCCGAATTGCCGCCACCGATGACCGCCACCTTCTTGCCCTTGAAGAGCGGGCCGTCGCAGTGCGGGCAATAGGCCACACCCTTGTTGCGGAACTCGTCCTCGCCGGGCACGTTGACATTGCGCCAGCGTGCGCCGGTGGACAGGATCAGCGCCCGGCTTTGCAGCCGGGCGCCGTTTTGCAAGGTTACCGTGGCCAGACCGCCGGGCTGCGACGCGGGCTCGATGGCTGTCACCAGTTGGCCGTTCATGATGTCGACGCCGTAGGTCTTGGCATGTGCTTCCAGCGCAGCTGCGAACTTCGGGCCTTGTGTTTCCAACACCGAGATGTAGTTTTCGATGCCCAGCGTGTCGAGCGTCTGGCCGCCAAAACGTTCAGCCACCACACCCGTGCGGATGCCCTTGCGCGCGGCATAAACGGCTGCGGCGGCGCCTGCCGGCCCTCCACCCACGATCAGCACGTCAAACGGCTCCTTCGTCGCCAGCCTGGCAGCGTCGCGGGCTGCACTGTTGCTGTCCAGCTTCTTCACGATCTCGGCCAGTTCCATGCGCCCCGAGCCAAACACCTGGCCGTTGAGGTAGACCGTGGGCACCGCCATGATCTCGCGCGACTCCACTTCATGCTGGAACAACCCACCGTCGATGGCCACGTGCCTGACGCGCGGGTTCAAGACCGCCATCAGGTTCAGTGCCTGCACCACGTCGGGGCAGTTGTGGCAGCTCAAGGACATGTAGGTCTCGAACACGAGCTCACCTTGCAGGCTCTTGATCTGCTCGATGACTTCGGCCTCCACCTTGGGTGGGTGGCCGCCAGCCTGCAGCAGCGCCAGCACCAGCGACGTGAACTCGTGGCCCATCGGGATGGCCGCAAACTGCACGCCCATGTCGGCACCGACGCGGCTGATGCTGAACGACGGCCGCCGAGCGTCGGCGCCGTCGAACCGGGCCGTGACCATGCCACTGCCGAGCGACGCAATCTCCTGCAGCAACTGCCTCATCTCGTCTGACGCCGGACGGTCGTCCAGCGACGCCACCAGTTCCACCGGTTGCGTCAACCTTTGCAGGTAGCCTTGAAGCTGGGTCTGGAGCGTGGCGTCCAACATGATGAGGGTTCCGTTCAGAAGTGGCGTGGCTGGTGGTGCGGTGCGTCAGGTCGTCAGATCTTGCCGACGAGGTCGAGCGACGGCGTCAACGTGGCCGCGCCTTCGTTCCACTTGGCAGGGCAGACCTGGCCAGGGTTCTTGGCGATGTACTGCGCAGCGCTGATCTTGCGCAGCAGTTCCTTGGCGTCGCGGGCGATGCCGTTGTCATGGATCTCGCAGGCCTTGATGACGCCTTCGGGGTTGATGACAAACGAGCCGCGCAAGGCCAGGCCTTCTTCCTCGATGTGCACACCAAACATGCGCGTCAGCTTGTGTGTGGGGTCGCCCACCAAGGCAAAACGGGCCTTGCCAACGGCCGGCGAGGTCTCGTGCCACACCTTGTGTGCAAAGTGCGTGTCGGTGGTGATGACATAGACCGCCACTTCCTTCTTCTGGAATTCGCCAAAGTTGTTGGCGAGGTCTTCCACTTCGGTGGGGCAGTTGAAGGTGAACGCGGCTGGCATGAAGACGAAAGCCGACCACTGGCCCTTCAGGCTCTGCTCGGTGACTTCGATGAACTTGCCGTTCTGGAAAGCCTGGACCTTGAAAGGCTGAACGCTGGTGTTGATGAGAGACATGGTTGGAACACTCCGTGGTGGTTGTGGAACAGGGAAAACAGCTGACGGAGTGGATTCTTTGCTGCAGCGCCGCATTCGTCCAATCGAATGAAAACATGCTTTCGATAGACATTGCCTATTCATTGGGAAGACCGATTGGGCGCCAGCCCAGCAAGAGAAGCGTCCCAGGGCCGCAATGCACGGCTGGGGAGCGTGCACACTTCCACTGTCGGCAGCGCTCCCGGCCGCGCCCAGCCTGTCTGGCATCCCGTGCAAGTGCCGCCACCTGACCCTGTCCCGCCTGCGACCATGACCCAAATACACCAGCGCGGCCATGACCACCGCGCCCACCGCGCCCACCACGGCCCCGGCCACGGCCACGCCCACGGCCACGCCCACGGCCCCACCCCGGCCAACTTCAACCGCGCCTTCGCTGTGGGCATCGGGCTGAACATGGCCTTCGTCGCCGTCGAGGCGTTTTATGGCTGGAAGATCGATTCGCTGGCCCTGCTGGCTGACGCCGGGCACAACCTCAGCGACGTGATCGGCCTGGTGCTGGCCTGGGGTGCAGCGCTGGCCGGCCGCTTGCGCCCCGATGCGCGCCACACCTACGGCTGGAAGCGCGCCAGCATCCTGGCCGCCTTCATCAACGCCGCGCTGCTGCTGGTGGCGATGGGCTCGCTGGCCTGGGAAGCGGTGCAACGGCTGCAGGCGCCACACCCCGTAGAAGGCATGACCGTGATGGCGGTGGCGGGCGTTGGCATCGCCGTCAACACTGCCACCGCGCTGCTGTTCATGCGTGGCAGCAAAAGCGACCTCAACATCCGCGGCGCCTTCCTGCACATGGCGGCCGACCCGCTGGTGTCCGCCGGCGTGGTGGTGGCCGGCGGCCTGGCACTGTGGTTCGGCTGGAACTGGCTGGACCCCGTGGTCAGCCTGCTGATCGCCGCGGTCATCGTGGCCGGCAGCTGGGGCCTGTTCAGGCAGTCCGTGCATCTGCTGTTTGACGGCGTGCCCGCAGGCATCGACCTGCACGCGGTGCAGGCGCTGCTGGAAGCCCAACCTGGCGTGGCACGGGTGCACGACCTGCATGTGTGGGCCATGGGCACGTCCGAAGTTGCGATGAGCGCGCACCTGGTGATGCCACAAGGGCACGCCGACGACGCCTTTCTCCAACGCGCCACCCAGGAACTGCACCACCACTTCGAGATCGCCCACGTCACGATCCAGGTCGTGCGGGTGCCGTTTACCGAACCCTGTGCCACGCTGCCGGTGCGCGGCAACGCGGCTGAGAGCCAGGCACGAATGGCCCACGACGATCATGATCACCCGCACCCGCACCCGCACCCGCACCCGCAATCGCAACCGCACCCGCATCCCCACCAGCATCCGCACTGAAGCCCGTCACAGGGGCGGTTTCAGCGGCACCGCACCGGCAGGTGCTCCTTCAGCCTGAACTGCCGCAGCCGATGGCCCGCTTCTTCAAGACCTCCGCGATCTGGGTGGTGGACTACCGCTACAAGGGGCGCCCACGGCGCTGGTTCAAGACGTTCGGGTCCGAGGCCGACGTGCAGGCGCTGATGGCCAACGAACTGCAGCAGCTGTACGGCAGCCACGCCCGGCTGGTCGACGTGCGACTGGCGACCGAGGCCGAAGAGGCGCAGTACCTGCACGGCGATGAACCGAAGAACACGCTGTGCCCGACGGGTCGGCGGGGCAAGGCCGGCGGCGCAGGCTGATGGGCGCGGCGGCCGGCGAAGCCCGGCCATCCCGCTTCACGTTCGACATGCAGACTGTGACCCCCTTCGGCGCAGCAGGCCGTTGATGAACTCCGGCGCCGAATCTGTCATCTTCCAGGGCTTGGGCTCGGCCGCCTCGTGCTGGCGCGTCAGGCGGGCCACCAGGCCGCGCGCTGGCGACTGAAGCCGGCGTCTCGTGCGCGGCAGCCACGGCGGCGCATGAACAGCTGGCGGCCGAAGGCTTTCTGCTCACCTTGGGCAGGATCGGCGCACCGCCCTGCCCCGCCACACGGCCCGGCTTGAGCCCGGTCCACCAAGCTGTCACGATGGCTCCCTAGAATTCCATATTGCTGGAAATATCCACCCACCGATCATCTTGCAAGGCGTCGACACCATGAGAGTGGGCATCAACGGAATGGGCCGCATCGGCCGGCTGGCGCTGCGCGCCGCGATGGGTGCCGCCGAGCGACAGGCCGACGACCCGCGTGCGGGCAACCGGCTGCAGGTGGTGCATCTCAATGAACTCAAGGGCGGCGCCGCGGCCACTGCGCATCTGCTGCAGTTCGACAGCGTGCAAGGCCGATGGCGAGCCGACATCTCTGCCGACGGTGAGTCGGCGATCCGCATCGACGACCGCAGGCTGGTCTTCTCGTCCCACGCCACCGCAGCCGAGATCCCCTGGGGTGACGCGGGAGTGGACGTGGTGCTGGAATGCACCGGCAGATTCCTGAACCCCGAGACGCTGCAGGGCCATCTGGACCGCGGTGCCAAGCGCGTCATCGTCGCTGCACCGGTGAAGGTGGGCGGCGTGCTGAACATCGTGGTCGGCATCAACCACCACCTGTACAACCCTGCAAAAGACCGCATCGTCACCGCGGCGTCGTGCACCACCAACTGCCTGGCCCCGGTGGTGAAGGTGGTGCACGAAGCCATCGGCATCCGCCACGGCCAGATCACCACCATCCACGACCCGACCAACACCAACCTGGTGGTGGACGCGCCGCACAAGGACCTGCGCCGCGCACGCAGCGCGATGCTCAACCTGGCGCCCACCACCACGGGCAGCGCCACCGCCATTGCGCTGATCTACCCTGAACTGAAGGGCAAGCTCAACGGCCACGCGGTGCGTGCCCCGGTGCTGAATGCGTCGCTGACCGACTGCGTGTTCGAGCTGAAGCGCGAGACCTCGGCCGAGGAAGTGAACCAGCTCTTCGCCGCAGCGGCCAACGGCCCTCTGGCCGGCATCCTGGGCTTTGAGGAACGCCCGCTGGTCAGCGCGGACTACGCCCGCGACACGCGCAGCAGCATCGTCGATGCGCTGTCGACCATGGTCACCGACGGCACGATGCTGAAGGTCTACGCCTGGTACGACAACGAGATGGGCTATGCCTGCCGCATGGTGGACCTGGCGTGCCACCTGCAGCAGCAAGGCATCTGAGCCAACCCTGGCCATCATGAACAGCGGCACGCGCAACTACGCCGTCGTCACTGCCGCCTATTGGGGCTTCACGCTCAGCGACGGCGCGCTGCGCATGCTGGTGCTGCTGCACTTCTACCGGCTGGGCTACTCGCCGTTCACGCTGGCCTTCCTGTTCCTGCTGTATGAGGCGATGGGCGTGGTGGCCAACCTCATCGGTGGCTGGCTGGCCACGCGCTACGGCATCAAGCGCATGCTGACGGTGGGGCTGTTCACCGAGATCACCGGATTTCTGCTGATGTCGGCGCTGTCGCCGGCGTGGTCGGTGGCGCTGTCGGTGGCCTGGGTGGTCGGCGCACAGGGCCTCTGCGGCGTCGCCAAGGATCTGACCAAGACCGCCAGCAAATCGGCCATCAAGGCCACCGCAGGTGAAGCTTCGGGCCAGCTGTTCAAGTGGGTGGCCTTTTTCACTGGCAGCAAGAACGCGATGAAGGGCGTGGGCTTCTTCCTGGGCGGGCTGCTGCTGCAAGCGGTGGGCTTTCAGGCCGCGCTGTGGATCATGGCGGCCGGCCTGGCTGTGGTGTTCATCGGCGTCGTCAGCTTCGTGCCGCCGCTGATGGGCAAGAGCAAGGCCTCGAAGTCAGCGAAGGAACTGTTTGCCAAGAACCGCGGCATCAACCTGCTGGCCGCCGCGCGGGTGGCGCTGTTCGGCGCTCGCGACGTGTGGTTCGTGGTCGGCGTTCCGGTGTTCCTGTATGCGTCGGGCTGGACCTTCACGATGGTCAGCGGCTTCGTCGCTCTGTGGACCATCGGCTACGGCGTGGTGCAGGCCGCAGCGCCAGCCCTGGTGCGGCGCAGCGCCGACGGTCTGAGCACCGAGGTGCCCGCGGCACGCCTGTGGTCGGCGCTGCTGGCCGTGGTGCCCATGGGCCTGGCGGTGCTGGTGGCCATGAAGGTGCCCAACCTGGAATGGGTGGTAGTCGCCGGTCTCGGGCTCTTCGGGTTTGCGTTTGCGGTCAATTCGTCGGTGCATTCGTACCTGGTGCTGGCCTATGCCGGTTCAGAAAAGGCCGCCGAGGACGTGGGCTTCTACTACGCGGCCAACGCGCTGGGGCGTTTCTTCGGCACGCTGCTGTCAGGCCTGCTGTACCAATGGGGTGGGTTGTCGTACGCGCTGGTCGGCTCTGCCGTGATGTTGACGGTGTGCTGGCTCGTCACGCTGGCGCTGCCGGCGCGGTTGCAACGGGCGGGGAGCCAGGCCTCGGACGGCGCCGCCTGTGCTGTCACCTCACCGAGCGGATGCACCCGAGCTGTCCAGGAATCTCATGATGGACCCCCATCAAGTTAGGGGCGAACGAAGATGCGCCCGTGCAACACGGTGGCATTGGCCGCTGCTCCTCACGCAAGAGAATCACCGCGATAGTTGAGGCGCGCACCGCGCTTCATCACGTCTGATGAGGCGGCAGGCCTGCCGAGCAGGTGTTGCGCATTGGGCCGGCTTGCGGCGCGAATGGCAGCGACATAAAGTAGCCCGCCAGCGCCGAGCCCCGGCGCCGCAGGAGATGCAGATGGCCACGAAAAAGCCTGCCGGCCGAGCCGCCGCCACCCCTGACGCAGACGCCGCAGACACCGCGGCGCGCCAGCGCACCGCACGCAGCATCGCCTGGGCCGAGGCAGCGGCGGGCAACGACGACGCGCGCTTCGTGCAGCTGCTGGCAGACCGCCTGCGCGCACCGGCACCCGAGTCCGCAGCCCGCTCGGCGGCGCGCGCACGCGCAGTCATTCCCATCGTGGCGCAGCCGGCGCCTCAGCGCAGCTTTCAGGTGCACCGCGACCCGCGCTACCTGGCCAACGCCCGGCAACTGGCGCGCCGCACCGGTGGCGGCTTGCGTGTCATCGGCGGCGTCGACGTGGCGGCAGGCGAGTTCCTGGACTGCGTGGCCGTCGGCAGCGACCAGCAATGGGGCTGCACGGGTACGCTGATCGCGCCCAACGTCGTCGTCACCGCCGGCCACTGCGCCGACTTCGCGACGCGCATCTACATCGGCCGCGACGTCAGCAAGAAGGGCAAGGTGGTGAAGGTGGCGCAGCGCGTGCGCCACCCGAAGTACAACCTGAACGGGCATAACGACCTGATGGTGCTGCTGCTGGCCGAAGCGGTGACCAGCGTGGAGCCGCGCGCGCTGGCGGGCAAGGCGCTCATCGACAAGGCCAGCGACGGCCGCGTGGTCGGCTTCGGCGCCACCGACGCCGCCGGCATGATGGGCTACGGCGTCAAGCGCTACGTCGACGTGCCCGTTGTCTCGAATGCCTGCAAGGGGCGACTGGACGGGCAGCAGGACCGCTACATGTACGGCTGCGACCCGGCGCAGGAACTGGTGGCTGGCCGTCCGCTGGCCGAGCGCGACAGCTGCAAGGGCGACAGCGGCGGGCCCTTCTACGTCGTGGACGCACAGGGCCGCTGGCGGCTGGCCGGCGCCACGTCGCGCGCCACCGACAGCGCCATGAGCACCTGTGGCGACGGTGGCATCTACGTGCGTATTGACCGCTACAAGGCCTGGATCAACAGCCTGCCCGGCGTCAACCTGCCTTGACCATGAAACGCCCCCTGCGCAAGGCTGCACGCGACGCTGTGGCCCCCGCTGCTGTGCCTGCACCACCGGCGGTGCCGGCCCCGCAAGCCGACACCACTGTGCGCGTGGTCTGGGGCGACCTGACCGAAGCCCCGGGCGCGGTGCTGCTGGTGGGCCACTATGCGGGCATGCGCCCGCTGCATGCCGAAGCTGCGCTGGACAGCTGGGTGTCCAACGCCACCAACGGTGATGAATCGCGACTGCTGATCACCGACCTGGCACGCCGCGGCGTGCTGCGGGGTGAACTGGGTGAACTGTTGTTCTTTCCAGGCCCGGGCGGCCGCCTGGGCGCCGTGGCCGGCATGGGCCAGCCCGGCACCTTTGCTGCGGCGCAGACGCGGCGCCTGGCGCGCACGGTAGCGCAGACCGTGGGTCTGCTGCCCTGGCACACCACGCTGAGCACAGTGGTCATCGGGTCGGGCGACGGCAACCTGCCCATCGAGCAGGCGGCGCGCGAATTCCTGACCGCGCTGGTGGAAGCGCTGGACGCCGACCCGCTGCTCAGCCTGCGCGAACTGGTTTTCGTGGAACGTGCGCTGGACCGCGCGCTGCGCATAGCGCAGGCGCTGGAGAAAGCCGCGCCTCGGCTGGTACAACGGCCGCAGCGCACGCGCCAGATCAGCATCGACACGCAGCTCGGCGAATGTCCGGGCGGCCAGGTGCCGTCCGACTTCGGCTGCTCGATGCTGCTGGCCGCGCTGTGCGCCGACGACGCCCACGCGCGCGGCGTGCTGCCGCAGGCCCTGGCCGCGCTGCCCAACGAACTGCACGGCGGCGTGCAGCAGTGGCTGCGTGAGCGTGCGGCCACCGAGGCCGGCCCAGCGCCACTGCGCCGCGCGGCGCTGCGCCTGCGCCTGGTGCCCGACGAAGCGCAGCCGCTGTCCAACCGCGTGCCGGTGCGCATCACCTGCACGCACGACGGCCCGGACCTGCGCATGACCGCCATCACTGCCAGCACGACCGTGCCCGAGCGCGTGCTGCTGCGCAAGCTGGCGCTGGCGCAGCGCGCGGGTGAACGTGCGCGCCAGGCGGCGGTGGACGACCGCGCCGAAACCGGGCGTCGGCTGCGCCGGCACCTGGTGCACCACGACTTCAAGCGGATGTTCGAAGGCCTGGACCCGCTGGTGCTGGAACTGGACGCGGAAACCGCAGCGCTGCCCTGGGAAATGCTGCCATCGGACGACAGCGGGCGGCCGATGGCGCTGAACCGCCCGCTGGCGCGCCAGCTGCGCACGCGCTACAGCCCGCGCCCCTTCGAACTGCCGCGCCACAACAGCTTGCGGGCGCTGGTGATCGGCGACCCGGCCAGCGGCGCCGCAGCGCTGCCGTCGGCGCAGCAGGAAGCGCAGGACGTGGCTCAGCTGCTGGCCGATCAGGGCCTGCACTGCACGCTGTTGCTGGGCGCGCCTGAAGCCGGCACCGGCGCCGGGCCGGTGGCGGGTGTGGCACCAGCCGACTACGCCGAGGTCATCGACCGGCTGCTGTCGGGCGTCTACGACATCGTGCACTTCTGCGGCCATGCGGTGCACGAGCCACAGCGCGCCGGCCGCAGCGGCTGGGTGTTCGACGACCTGCAGCTGCTGTCAGGCGCCGACCTGGAAGGCACCGAACGCCCGCCGCGGCTGGTATTTGCCAATGCCTGCACGTCGGCGCAGCTGCAGCAGCCCAGCGGCGGGGGTTTGCTGGAAGGCCTGGCCGACACCTTCTTCCAGCAGGGTGTGCGGCACTACGTCGGCGCGGCATGGTCGGTGCCTTCGGAGCCGGCGCGGCAGCTGGCGCTGGAGTTCTACCGCACCCTTTTCGGCAGCGAACGCTGCAGCCTTGGCGACGCGCTGCTGGCGGCACGCCAGCAGGTGCATGGCGAAGAAAGCGCGGCCGCTGCGGCGGCTGGCACAACCGCGGTGGCCGAGGGCCAGACGGCCGCGGCCTGGGCCGCCTACCAGCACTACGGCGACCCGACTGAACGCTTTGACCGCGACCTGTCACAGCCGCAGCCGCCACAGCCGCCTGCAGCGGGCGCCCACCCCGTCCGACGTTCAACGCGCAACCGCCGGAGCGACGCGACATGATCATCACCCCCGACACGAGCGCCCGCTTCATCAGCAAGACCCGCCGCTGCAGGTGCGCAGGTTCATTGCGCCGGTGGCTTGCTACAGCGTGCTGGCTGCGCGTGCGGTCAGCCGGTTCGGGGAGACCCCTTGCATGTCGCGGCGCGCAGCGCTCCCCGCCACCTTGTTGGCCGGCAGCATTGCCGACAACGCGGCCACCGAAACACAGCGCAATAGACAGGGCCACCTTTGGCCAACACCGCGCTGCGCAGCGCCCTCAGGTCGGGGTCGCTGTTGTTGCTGACGATCAGCACCTTGACCCTGCAGATGCCGTTGACCACCTGCGCCCAACTCGAGGTGGGCGTCGTTGGCGCAGCGACCGCCTTTTGCAGGTCTACGGCGGTCCCTGAAGCCGCGGCCTGTGCGCGCAGCGATGGCGCGCTCGGCGGCAGCGCGGCCGACAACACGGGCAGGGCGCCAGCCTTGAGCCCGCCCCGGCGTTGGGCCTGGGCGACGCGCTCGATGAGCGCGACAAAACGGCTGCTGACAATCAGGTCAGTTCCGCTGGGTGGCAAGGGGCGCGGCCGATGATCTTCAGGCTGTCGATCCGCAGCGAAAGCAGGTTGGCGATGGTGTTCGACGGCCACATCGAGTGCCGCACGCGGCCCGCTTCCAGCGCCGGCTGCCCAGCCCGCCTGGCGCCGTACCGCCCGCGCAGCCGTGGCGCCGTGCCCGGCAACGGCCGCCGCTGGCGACACCGATGGCACCGGCCACGGCCTGCTGTTTCATTTGTCGGCATCAAGTCTTTGGGCGGGGAGCGCATCTGGAGCGGGTGCTAACGTTGAGAAATCCGCCCGTCCGGACGCTTCTGGCCGCCCCAGCACCGTGAACCTGTCCTCTCACACTGTCGTCGACCGCGATCGAGGGCTGCCCAGCAGCCAGGTGCACCGCATGGCGCACGACAGCCGGCACCGCCTCTGGCTGGCCGGCCCCAGCGGCCTGTGCTGTTACGACGGCAGCCGCGTGCGCACCTTCGACAAGCGCCAGGGCCTGCGTTGTGCCGGCCTGCGCACGGTGGCGGTCGCTGCCGACGACACGGTCTGGATCGGCACCGACCTGGGGGTCGAGGCCTTCGACGCGGTGGGGCGCTCGCTGGCGTTGCTGCCGGCTGGGGCGTGGCCCTTCGGGCTCGTCGACTGCGTCGCGCCGGGCGCCGACCGGATCTGGCTGGGCACATCGCAAGGCTTGGTCGAGTTGCTCGACCCGCACGGCGCATGCCGGGTCGGCGCGCATGTCGACATCGGCTACGTGCGCGACCTCCTGTGCCTGGACGGCGCAAGCTGCATCGCGGTGTCGACACGTGGACTGCACCTGCTGCATGCCGGCATGTGGCGGCCGCTGCAGTTGCCGGACGGGCTGGCGCCGGCGGCGATCCGCCGCGTCGCAGACGACGGCGCCGGCGGCCTGGTGGTGGCGGCGGCGCACGGCATCTGGCTGCTCGACCGCGAAGGCCGAGTTCGGGGCGAGGTGACGCCAGTGCCGGGTGACAGTGAAGTCGGTGCGCTGCGGGTGCACGGTCCCGACATCTGGGTCGGCACGGGTCACGAGGTGCTGTGCTACCGCCACGAGGGCGCGGGTCGGCTGCACGAAGTGTCGCGCTCGGTGGTGGGCAGCAACGTCAACGACTTGCTGCTCGACGAATGGGGCAATGTGTGGATTGCCACCGACACCGCCGGCGTCGCGCGTCTGAGCGCCCTGCGGCAAGCCGTGCAGCGCATCGCCGTACCCGCGGCGGTCTACGTGCTGCGCCCGGATGCGCAAAACGGCATCGGGATCGGGGGCGACGGCTTCATGGCCCGGCTGACGTTCGACGGCGATCGCGTGCTGGTACGCACGACCGCCGCCGTGCCCAGCACCGTCTGGGACATCCTGTCCGATGGCACCGACGGCGCTTGCTGGCTGGCCACCCACGCCGGTCTGTTCCACGTGGCGCGCGCCGGTGACACGCCGCAGCGCTGCAGCCCCGACGGCGGCCTGCTCGCAGCGCCCTGCCGCGTGCTGCTGCAACGTGACGGCGTGCTCTTCGTCGGCACGCTGGCCGGGCTGGTGCGCGTGCAGGATGGACGCGCCGAGGCGGTGCCCGGCGCCGACGGTCTGTCGCTGGGTTACGTCTACAACCTGCAACTCGACAGCGAGCATCGCCTGTGGGTCGGCACGCTGGGCCGCGGCTTGTGGCGCGAAGGACCGGCGGGCCTGCAACCGGTGCTGGGCGGGCTGCTGTCGGCCACGGCCAACACCTACGTGGTGGCGATGGGGCCGCGGCCCGGCCAGGTGCTCGTGGTGCAGGACGAACACGTCCTTTTGCTGCAGGACAACGCGGCGCCGCGCCTGCTGGGCCGCGAGTACCCGAACGCCGGCTGGACCGCGCTGTGGCTGGACGAAGTGACCGTGGCCATCGGCTCCAGCGACGGCCTGCGCATCGTCGATTGCGCCAGCGGCGCCGTGCAGCGGCGCATCAACGTGCTGTACGACGCGGCCGTCTGGGAGTTCACGAACAACCGCGCGCTGCTGCGTGGCCGCGACGGCCGGCTGTACTGCGGTCTCAACGGCGGTCTGGTGGCGGTGGACCTGCAGGCCCTGGCGCAGCGCTGCGCGCCGCCCGCGGCTCAGCTCAGCCAGCTGGTCTGGCAGGGTGCCGAGGCCAGGCTCGACGACGGCTGGACCGTCGTCGACCCCGGCAAGTGGTCGCTCGAGGTGGAGGTCTACGCAGCGTGGATGGTGGACGAGTCCCGCGTCGAATTCCGCTACCGGCTGGTCGGCTTCGAGGCCGACTGGTCGGCGCCAACCCGGCAGCCGGCCATCCGTTACAGCTCGCTGCCACCGGGTGAGTACCTGCTGCAGGCCCAGGCGCAGGCGCCGCTGAGCGGCCCGGGCCCGGTGAGCACGCTGCTGCGCCTGCGCGTGCGCAGCGGTGCATTGCAGTCCGTGGCCCGCACCGGTGTCGCCGTCTACGACCGCGTGTTCGGGCTGGCCTTGCGCAACCGCCGGCTGCTGCAGCGCCACGGCGAACTCGAGGCCGAGGTGGCGGCACGCCGCAAGGCCGAGACGGCACTGCAGGAACACCAGGCGGGACTGGAGGAGCTGGTGCAGGTGCGCACGCGCGAGCTGATCGCGGCGCGCGACGAAGCGCTGCGCGCCAACCAGGCCAAGAGCCAGTTCCTGTCGCGCATGAGCCATGAATTGCGCACGCCGATGAACGCGATCCTGGGCTTCGCGCAGTTGATGGACATGGACCGCGGCCTGCAGGCCCGGCACAGCGGTTTCGTCGCGGAGATGCTCAGTGCCGGCCGCCATCTGCTGGCGCTGATCAACGACGTGCTCGACCTGGCGCAGGTCGAGGCCGGCGCCATGGTCCTCAACACCGAGATGCTGCCGCTGGACACGCTGGTGGACGAGTGCCTGCAGATGGTCATGCCAGCGGCCCTGGAACACGGCATCAGCCTGGGCTGCGAGCAACTGCGGGGTCAGCGTGTTCTGGCCGACCGCAGGCGGCTGCGCCAGGTGATGCTGAACCTGCTGTCCAACGCCATCAAGTACAACCGGCGCGGCGGCTGGGCACGGGTCGAGCTGGAGGCCGCGACCCCTGGACGTGTGCGACTGTGCGTTGTCGACGGCGGTCCCGGCATTCCACAACAACGGCAAGCCGAGCTGTTCCAGCCTTTCAACCGGCTGGGTGCCGAGTTCGGTGACGTCCAGGGCACCGGCATCGGCTTGGCCATCGTGCGCCAGATCGTCGAACGCATGGGCGGCCGGGTCGGCGTCCAGAGCCAGCCGGGCCTGGGCAGCCGCTTCTGGCTTGAACTTCCGCTGGCCGCTGAGCAGGGCGGCACGGTCGAGGCCGACGCCGGGCCCGAGGCGCTGCAGGCTCCGCTCGTCACCCGCCCCGCCTGCGTGCTGTACGTCGAGGACAACGCCGCCAATCGCCTGCTGATGGAGCACATCGTCGAGCGCCACCCCGGCGTCCGGCTGCTGCTGGCGGCGACCGGGCAGGAAGGCTTGGCGCTGGCCCGCAGAGAGCGCCCGGACCTGCTGCTGCTGGACCTGCAACTGCCCGACCTGGATGGCTATGAGGTGCTGCGGGCTTTGAAGGCGGATGCCGCCATGGCTGGCATGCCGGCAGTGGCGATGACGGCCTTTGCCATGGCTGCCGATCGCGACAGGAGCCAGCAGGCGGGCTTCGTCGAGCACGTGTCCAAACCGGTGGAGATACGGCAGATCGACCTGCTGCTGGCCCGCTGGCTGCCGCAGCAGGCGCGCAACGGCTCCGCCCTTTCGATGGCGGCCCCGGCCGGTCGCCCCGGCGGCTGAAGGCTCGGCCTGCAGCAGCGTGCGCCGCTTGCGCGACGCGCTGCCGCTGGCACGCCTTGATCGCTAGACGCTGTACACGGCAGGGGCAGCGGGGTACTGCGACTGCCCCAACGCTTGACGCACGCAGGGCCGCGGGGCGATCTTCAGCGCTGCACCGGCATCCAGGCGCGGCGGCCTCAGATGCGCCCGCAATCGGCCGCCAAAAGCAGGTGGCTGAGATCGTGAAAGCGCTGGCCGTCCAGGCCGGTCAGGTCGGCGATGCGCTGCAGCCGCCCGTAGACCGTGTTGGGGTGCAGGCCCAGCTGGCGCGCGGCGCCCTGCACATTGATGTTGGCATCGGCCAAGGCACGCAAGGTCTTGACCAGATCGCCCTGCGCCTTGGCATCGGCATCGCGCAAGCGCGTGAACCAGACCGGCAGCGCCGACTGCACGTAGTCGGCACCGTGGTGGATCAGCAAGCGCCTGATCGGCAGCTCGGAAAATGGCACCACACGGTCGGTCACGCTGGCGAAATCCAGCGCCACCGTGGCCTCGTGCAGGGCGCGCGGAATGAAGGCCGTTGACGGCTGGTCGCTGGACAGGCCGATCAGCACCGCCGGGCCCAATGTCAACAGGCGCGGTCGGATGCGGTCGGCCAGGCTGGCCTGCGGCGCCGTCCAGCCCGAGACGCGACGCAGATCGGAAAACACGGCCGTCACGAGATTGCTGCGCAGCCCCACCAGGGTGCGCACCGACAAAGGCGCCACCGATTCGGCCACCGCGTCTGCAATGCGCTGCGCGCGGGCCGCGTTTTCCATCTCCAACGGGTCGGTGGACTGTGCCAGGGCAACGCAAAAGCTCAAACGCTGCTCCAGGTAACCGGCGCGCTTGAGCAATCGGGCCACGCGTGCGTCGGACTCGTCATAACCACTGACCAAGGTGCTCAGCAGTTCGTTGCGGCGGTCTCCTTCCACTTCGGCCATCAAGCGCGTCTGCGCCACGTAGTCGGCCGCAGCCACGATGCCGATGGCGTTGCAGTATTCAGCGCAGACGTTTTCCAGCGCCGTGCCCTGACGCTCTAAGTTGCTTGGCGTGCGGGCTGCTGGGAGGGCCAGCCCACCGTCCACCCACAAAGCCTGCATGCACCGGTAGGCGCGCAAGGTGGCGTCCAGCGGAAAGCGTTGTGCAGCCGTGCGGCGCACGTGGGTGCGCACAAACGCGAAATCGCTGACGGCGCCGCCCGCCAGCAGCCGGTGCAGTTCTGCCAGGTGTTCCAGCGCATGACGCTCCAGTTCGGGCAGCACGTCGGGGTTGCCTGAAGCCGTGTAGGCCGGGATCTCGGCCAGCACCGTTTCGCGCAGACGCCGCAGCAGCGCTTG